>JAIRUQ010000099.1 GCA_031254315.1 Treponema sp. | reverse complement strand
TGTAAACCGGAAGCCCATTGAAGCCAGATATTCATTGGGGACACGTGGAAATATTCCGGGGGTGTTTTCCAGAATTTCCTCATGTCTTTTTATTTCGTCCAACAAATTATTTGCCGCCGTCGGTGCCTTTAAGATATCGGCAATATATTTTACAGAAGATAAAATGTCTTCTTCGGCTGTATCTGTAATTTTAACAAAATACATGGTTAGTTTATTTTTTCTCTTATATATTCTATAGAATCTTTCATTGATTTTGTTCTTCCGTTCTCTACATCGTCAATTCCTTCCTGAAGCAACCTGTATAATTCATTCACTGAATCCATCTTTTTTTCCTTATTGTCAATTCCTTCCTGAAACACCCCGCGTAATTCAGTTTTTTCCGCTATCATGGTTATCCTCCGTAATTAAACTTATTATAGTTGTTTTTTTGTCGTTTTGCAACTCGCCTAAATGTCAAGTCTAAGGCAAACAGAAAAGGACACGCAACAGTAGCAGATACATAAATTGCCTAGCGTCCTCTGCTTACGGATATACGCTATATATAGCGTAACCTTCGGCATATTATTTCCCAACCACCCAAAAACCAACTGACACAACCGCATTTTTACGTTACAATAAACCTCAATGAACACTAACCAAAAACTTAATTCGCTGGGACTTGAAGTTCCTTCCGTACTTCTGCCAAAAACAGAGCATCTGCAAAAGTGGGCGGTAATCGCTTGCGATCAATTTACGCAGGATCGTGACTACTGGGAAAAAGTAAAAGCCGCCGTGGACGGCGCGCCCTCAACTTTGAACCTGATTTTTCCCGAAGCGTTTTTGTCAGACAAAGGGTCCGCCAAGAGGATAACGGATATTCATTCAACAATGAAACGCTATTTAAAAGAAGGCATCTTTGCGGAGCCGTTACAGGGATTTATTTATATTGAAAGGGACACGCCCTACCAAAAAAAACGACGAGGGCTTGTTGCCGCTGTTGACCTTGAACAGTACGATTGGCTTCCTGACGCACGTCCGCTAATCCGCTGTACCGAAGGCACTGTGGCGGAACGTTTGCCGCCCCGTATGGATATTCGCCGTGGCGCGCCGCTGGAACTTCCTCACGTTCTTTTGCTCATTGATGACGATGCGAACAGTCTTCTTTCTGCTCTTGGCGAAAAAGTAATAAATACCGCTCCCACTTACAGTACGCCGTTACTGCCGGACTCAGGCAGTGTAACCGGATGGTTTCTGGATGCGGAAAATGACATGGCGTTTATTTCTGAAAAACTCGATGAACTTTACCGCCGCTCCACCGGACGCTATTGCGCCCCCGGCGAAAACGGACTGCCGTTTCTCTTTGCCGTTGGCGATGGTAACCATTCGCTCGCGGCGGCAAAAGGCATTTGGGAGGAGTACAAAGCCGCCCATACCGGGGACGCTCTTTCTGCCCCGCCCTGCCGCTACGCTCTGGTAGAAATAGAAAACATCTACGACCCGGCAATTCAGTTCGAGCCAATTCACCGCCTTGTTTTCGATATTGGTTTTGATGAGACTATTTCCCTGCTTTCGCCATTGCCGGACTTTTTTTGCCGCCCTGTCGATAATCTGCGGGATTTGGCGGAAGCTGTCGGCTCCTGCCAAGATGGCGAAAACCGTTTTGGCGTCGTCTCTCAGGGGCATTATGCGTTAGTGCAGACATCCGCTACCGGAATTGCCACTGCCTGCCTTCAGCCGCTGTTGGACGGGTACGCAGGAGACTCTCCTCAATTAATCGACTACATCCATGACGAAGAAGAGGTTTTTCGTCTGGCTGAGGGCGCAGGACGCAAGGCGGTAGGCATTTTACTGCCTCCTGTCCAAAAATCGGGGCTTTTTCAGACTGTCGGGCGGCTTGGTCCCCTGCCTAGAAAGAGCTTTTCTATGGGTCATTCCTGCGAAAAACGCTTTTATCTTGAATCCAGGGAATTATTTTGTTAATACATCAAAGATAAAAGTTGTTTTTTTTAAGAAATTTCGATATAATTCCGGTATGGATCAATTCTTCAAAAGAAAATGCCTTGTGTTCCTACTCCTCGTATCTTCTTTCTGCGCTATTTATGCCCAAAGAATTCCGGCTGTAGGGGTAACAGCATTTGATGCCGGTTCATCGGTTACCGCCTCAGACGCGGCTAATATTACCAGCCGGGTTATCGCGGAATTCCGCTCGTGGGGGACGCTCAATGTTGTGCAAGGTTCTGCAGGAGCAGAATATATTGTCCGGGGAAGTCTTTCCAGAGCAAACAACAATTTTGTTTTGACTGCCACAACAGTAAACGCAAGCACCGGACAGGTATTAAATGAATACAGCGAACAAGCGCGGACAGTAAATGATATTTCTGTATTTTCGTTTTGCTCAAAAGCAACCGTAAGAGTTCCGCTTCCGAACTATCTCGCCGGGACATGGCAGTCTACAATCAATATGCCGGATGGTCCTGTTGTGTGCATTATCGAATTTAGAACCAACAGGAGCGTGATGGTAGAAAGATTCGATACATGGGAGCATAAAGAAAACAACGCTCTTAGGTATGAGGGGTACGGAGAAGGCACTTATTCTTATGCAGGTTATGCGCAAAGAATTATTACTGTAAATCAACAGCAAATACGTATAGACGCGGTAGCCAGCGTTAATTTAACACTTGAAGAAACTCTGCCTGAGCAGGCTAATGTGAACGTAAGCGGACTTAATTTGGTGTTTAATGCAGATAAAACTTCTTTTGAAATTGTAAACGGCTCTCTGCTGTGCGGAAGAAATTACGATGGGGCTTCGGTTTATCCTTCCGCAGTCATAGGGTTTTCACGATTTACAAAGATTCGTTAAGGGCAGGCAAAGATATGAAAGATTATAGATTATTTATTTTGTTAACAATATTTTTTCTTTTAGCTTCAGGAAGCATTGTAGCTCAACAACAGGAAAAAGTTGATGTTGCCGCAACGCCAGTAGGAGCCGCTCCTATGTGGCAGACAAGCATTGGAGATACAATAAGAGGGAAACCTCACCTGCAGGCAAGTTCTGCCGTACTTGTCGGCGAAAACGGAAGCGTTAGATCATTTTTTATGAGCAGTACTCCTCTTTGGAATTTTGACGCAAGGGGAAGAGCTGTTCCGTACATTGCCCGTTCCTACGAAGCGGCTACTTATGTTTGCAGTACAGAAGGCGTTTTTATGGCGATTAACCGCGTAGGCAGAGAACTGTGGCGGTTAAGGCTTGAAAGACCGATTACATATTCGCCGGTTGTCGGGTGGGACGGAAGAGTTTTTATCTCTGTCAATGCCACGATGACATGCAGAACCGCTTCGGGACATTCGCTTTGGACAATTGATTTAGGCAGTCCAATCGCGTTCTCTCCTGTTCTTGACACAACAGGAAGCGTAGCGACGGTTCTCCAAAATATGGACTTTGTCAAAGTTAATCAATTTGGCGTTGTAGAAAGGATCAGGTTGAGCAGACTTCCCTCTTTGATTGTTCCCCTTGACGAAGGAGAACTTAAAAGTTATGTGCTATTATATCAATCCGGCGAGATGGAAAAAATCGTTTTTAATAACGGCGCGAGAGAAGGAAGCAAACTTTCCAAATCAAATCTTAGGTCTCTGCCCGCAACGCCTGTAGCCGCCGCAAGCAGGGCATCGGTGTTTGTCGTAACACTAAGAGACGGAAGAGTGCTTTGTCTTGATGCGGGCGGCAGTACTCAATGGACAAAGAACAGCCACGAAGCCGCCGAAGAAAGGGGCTCCGCCAATCTTACAATAGAAAAGGCGGCAATGATGTTTGATGAGCGCGGCATATATATAATTACAACAAAAGGTGTTAGCGCATACGCTCCCGAAGGCAGACGCCGCTTTGTTCACAGATTAAGCACTGAATGTTCCGGCGTTCCCGCATTAAGCGACGAAGGGCTTTTGTATGCCTGCGGAAGAGACAACATTTTAAGAGTTTACAAGATCGATGTAAGAGAGCGGACAGTTCCACGAAACAGATTTTATGGTCCTGAACCGGAAGGCTCTTATGGAATGGGTTCTCCTCCTCCTTCTCCGTGGGTAGGGGACAACAGCCGTTACCATGATGTAAGTCAGGACAGAGTATACGAAGAGATGTCCGCCGTAATTCGTAGCGGGCAAATTGGAAATAATGAGCCTGTTTATGTCGCATACATGATGGAAATGATTGGCTTCTTTATCGGCTATCCTCAAACTTCTGCGGTGCGTCCTCTTGTAAATCCACCCCAGCGTATCAGGCTTATTAACCTTCTCGCGCTGGTAGGCTCAAGGGAAACAATCCCGTTCCTTTGGAATATTTTTGACAGAGACCCGGAACCGGCTGTCCGCAGAGCTTGCGCGGACGCGATTGGCGTTATCGGCGTTGATCCCACGGGAAGATCATTTTATTCCTATCATTATCTGCTTACTCCAAACAATCCCAATATTGATCCCCAGCTTGTGTTAGCCGCATCTTCATCAATAGCGATGCTCTGCCGTTTCTCCGGTCCGCCTCTTGCGCCCGAAGGAATAAGAGTACTTCGCTATTTTACAAACCTTCCGTCAGTTCCCAACAATGTAAAGGCGCAAATACGAAACGAAATTGAAGGACTTTTTAGGGAAGGTCTGGATCAAATGATTGAGTAGGATTATATAATAGATTTAATGCCTTATGGAAAGAAGTTTTTAGTCCCATTATTACTCGTTTTAGTTACCTTTGGGTTAGGTTTATTTTCTTTCCTTTATGGTATAAATCAGTCAAATATGGTGAAGGAATTGACAAATTCTGAAAATAAATATTTAGCAACAATAGTTGAAGTTAGTGAAAGAAGAGGAAAAAATCTATATATAAATTTTCAAATAAAAGGGGAAGATACTATTTATAAAGGAAGGGCTAATTTTGCGGAATATAGAAATATTATAAGTGTTGGAAAAGAAATCACTGTTATTTTTGATAGAGAAAATAAAAAATATATAATTGAAAACTTTATAGTGACATATCAAAGAGATTATAAGTTGATGTTATTTTTTGGTATTCTCATTATAGCTATTACACTAATTGGAACGATAAATTTTTTTATTCGGGGGTTTTTTATACAAAATAATAAAAATAATAAAAATAATAATTGTGTGTCAAGAAATTATCAAAAAATAGAATATTCTTTCAAAAAACACATAGAAAACGAATATGTTACCTATTTATTATTTTTAATGTTTATTATACTCATGGCGCTTTGTATATTTCTTACTACTACGGCAACATTTATTGCAAATGGATTTTTTAACATAAACTATTTTTTGGGAAAGCTTTATGACATTATTTTTATGCCTATAATATCATTTATTTCCTTAGTGTTATTATTATTGCGTGTTTATAGTACAAAGCAATTTTTAAAAAATTGTCTGGAAATTAACGCAAAAATTGAAAAATATTTATGTTATTATGGAAAATATTCTAGGGGTATAGAAGGAACTGAAACAGCAATCAGGGTAATATTCTCTTATACTATAAATGGTAAAAATTATACAAAAGGATATTCAATTGCAAAAAATAAAAATACAAGAGAATATTTTGATTTATTTAAAAAACAAGGAGAAAATGTAAAAATATTAGTTGATAATAAAAATCCTAAAAAAATAATGGTTAAAGAAATATTTTTATACTAAATAATTATATAAAATTCTTTTAATTATAACTTTTTATGTTAAAATTAAACTATTATTAACATAAAATATTTTAATCTTACCGTTGAAGCCGCTGAGCGGTGGCAAAATCAGCATCAGCGCTTGCGTTGTTTCCAAGTATGCGAAAAATGTTTCCCCTGCTTGTGTAAGCGGCGGCGAATGACGGATTTATCGCAAGACATCTGTTTAAGTCCGCAAGAGCCCTGTCGTATTCACGTTTGTTGTACCATGCGTTTCCTCTGCTGTACCACGCGACAGCGTAGTCGCCTCTTAATCTTATCGCTTCGGTAAAATCACTTATCGCCTTGTCATCATCTTCCAATCTGTACCACGCACTGCCGCGCCTGCTCCAAATTACTGCGTTTGACGGTTCCAAAGAGATGATAAGATTGCAGTCTTCTATTACCCTTCGGTAATTTCCGGTTTGGTATAATGAATGGGAGCGGTTGATTAAAGCGTCAACATAATTTCTGTTTAACGAAATTGCCCGCGAATAATCTTCGATGGCGAGTGTCATCTCTCCGCGTTCAGCTCTTGCAAAGCCCCGGTAATTGTACACTTCCGCTTTTGTACTGTTTATTCTGATTGCCCGCGTATAATCTTCGATGGCTCTGCTGTATTCGCGCTTTCTTAACCATGCGTTTCCGCGTGAAATAAACGCTTCTAAAAAATCCACGCTCCTGTTTATCGATGCTGTGTATTCGGCGATTGCCCTGTCATAATCCGCGTTACGGTAATACTGCTCGCCTGTAAAATACGAAATTAAATACTGGTCAACTCCCATCTGCCTTAAAACATTAATATCTGGGTTTTGATAATTGACTGGGTCGATTTCCGAAACAAAAACTCCCATCCCCCTAAGCCTGCTTAAACCTGACAATGAAGATAACGGTCGTTGAGTTTGATACGATAAATTTACCTGATTATTTTCTTCCGTTTCTTCGGACAGAGGTTCTTCATCTTCATCCTCTTCAATAACAACGGGCTCTTCTATTTGTTCAACTGACTTTTTTCCTTTACTGCATGTAAAAATAATTCCGCAAAGTCCCGCTATAAACAACACTGCCAAAGAAATAGCGACTAAAAGGAAAAACTCCCGTCTATTCAACAGACGCTCCGGTGTCCGCTTCAGAGTCCTCAATAACCGGCGGCGGCTCTTCCCTGTAGATTATCCTGATGTTCTCCGTTGTTGAACGCTGTCTTAATTTTAGCACCAGAATTTGTTCCTCAGGATAATATACCCAGCCGGATGAATCATAGCGTTCAAATTGACTGTCCGATCTCCAATCCAGTCCGTGAATTTGAATTCTGAGGAAGGGGCGTATTCCGTTAAATATTATATAATGCGTCATATTCAGCGGGAAGGTTATCGCAAAATTCAAATTTTCACCTACATACGAAGCTCTTATCGACTGCGAAACAGTCCACGCCCACTGCCCGCTGTCCGTTATCCATAACGCCCTTGGATAATTATTTGTGGGATTCAAAATATTATGGAGTCTTCCGGCGGGACCGTTTTCAATGGCGGATAACACAAGCGATCTGCCTATCTGCGACCATTCGGTATTTCCAACCGTATCTGCCCAGTAAACAAGAGCCTTTCCAAGCCTAAGAGTGTATTCAAAACTTACACCATCGGAAGAAGATGCATACACCGCTTCATCTTCCGCGTCCAAGTTCAAACTTTCAGATATGAGTACAAGCATTTGGTCTGTTAGATGTTCAATAGGATTGCTCGCGTCGGGACGCCAGCGTCTTATATCATAAAAAACTTCTAATAGACCCGGACAGTAATCGGAAACCAGCATTTCAGGACTTGCGTTATTTATTATAGCGATAACTTCGTTGGCAAGGGCAACATTGCTTCGCGTAAACAGGAAATCTAAAATATGTTCTTCTCTTAAAATGTTAAGCGATCTTTCTCTGATTAAATTTGTAACACGATACATTTTTTCATTCTCTGCGACGGAAAAGGTAGTGTACGCAGAAGTCATTCCCCCGGCAAACGCCGATGATTTATAGGTCTGTCTGGAACTGTTTATAAAACCAGGCGGGATTGCCCCGACTGCCGCCATATAATTGCCGCGTTGAAGGGCTTGCGCGAGGTATGCGGCTACATCATCATCGTTTTGCAAAGAAGAGGCATTTTGGCTCCATTGGACATAGCTCGAATCCTGCCAGTTTCTAATGATGCTTTCGTAGTTTTGCGCTCGCGTTAACATATAATCTGCGGGATCGAACGCTCTTTGTTTGCCTCTGGAACGATACGAGACAAACGTATTATCTACGGAAAGAATGAGGCATCCATTTTCAAGTTCCTGTCCCAGACTGCTGAATACATAACGGGAGCCGCTGTACATAATGCCAAGCTGTCCCGAATCTCTGACCAAAGAAGAACGGCGCGGTTTGATCGGTATCGTAACTTCCGATGCATTGCCGGCAAATTCCGCGTTGATCTGAAGTTCCCGTCCGCCTGCGGAATCAAATGAATTGAACGTCAATACAGTCCCACCGGGCAGGAAAAAACGCGCCGTAGTTTCGGTAAGGATCATTGATTCAGGGTTTACCGGAGTATTCTCGCCGTTGACCGCCAGCATTAAACCTTTTCCGCGATTTTCCCCAAGGTCGAATTCAAGCCCGCCGTAGTAGACTTTTACCCCACCGGTAATTTTCTCCGCTGATTGTAAATCTTCCTGCTCAGTCAATTGTTTCAGGTAGTGCCCTCTTATAGTCATCGCTCCGGCTGAAAGGGAAAAATTCCCCTTATTGGAAAATTGCAGGACTACCAGAACGCAGAATATCACGAAATACAGGACAATAAGACCCAGAATACGCGATAAAAAAGGTTTTCTCATGAAATATATCAACCCCTTAAACAAACATGACCATTGCGCCGCCGGAACCGCCTGCAATGTAACTTGCTGGTTTCTTAATTATTATATACTATATAATATCATGAATATGAAGTTCAATAGACGAGGTCTTTTTCCACGGGCATTTATGTCTGTGTTCCTTATTTTGACGCTTTCTCCGGTGATTTGGGGTCAAGAAAATGACCTTGAGACGATTTTGACAGAAGTTTCCCAACTGCTCGCTCGTAGGGATTATTCCTCCGCTTTGGAGTTATTTAATAGATTGCCGCCTGAACACAGAGAAAGTACAGCAATACGGCTCATGCAAGCCTCAATTTATAACGCCGCAGGCAGACCTGCGGACGCACAGCGGATAGCAAACGCCATTATCGCCTCGGAAAGTAACAATACAGAAGCCCTAATGGTACTTGCGGACGCGGCGGTGCTGGAGAATAAGGAGCGCGATAGAAGGAATTTTCTGGAAAGAGTAATCAGAATTAATCCGAACCATGCAAGGGCGCTTAATGATCTGGCAAATATCAGTTTAAAAAATCAAAATCTGCGTGTTGCCGCAGGTTACTTTGACAGAGCTTTGGCGGCGGAACCGGACAACGGAGAAGCCTTGGTAGGTCGCGCATCTGTGTATCGTTATACAAGAGAGCCGAGAAACGCTGAACGTCTTTTAAACCGGGCTACGGAGTTATATCCTAATTGGGCAAGACCCCTTCACGAAAGGGCAAGACTGTATAAAGGCGCGGGTTTTTACAATGACGCGATTGAAGATTTAACTTCTGCTCTTGCCCTTGAACCAACCAATTATTGGGTGCTTGTCGATCGCGGAACAATTCTGATGGACATAAATCGTAAACAGGAAGCTCTTGCGGATTTTAACCGCGCAATTGAATTAGAGCCTGATGTTTTTATGGCGTATGTATACAGCGCAGTATTAAAGGATGAAGCCGGCGATTATGCCGGAGCTGAAAATGATTATACAATTTTGGCAAGGCTAAAACCGGACTATTATTTTGCTTTTGAAGCGCTTGGCGTTTTGCGAATGAGAAACGGGCAGTGGGCGCTGGCGAGGGACGCTTTTCTTGAGGCTTACAGACAAGCGCCCAGAGAGTTTACCTATGCTTTGTTAGCCGCTGTAAATTGGATGCGAGCGGGAAGACAAACCGATCCTAGACAGTTTTTGGCGCAGGTGATTCGTACCGTTCCAAGAGACGCAATTGAATATCCAATGCTAAGGCTCTTTCATGATCTTTCCGGAGATTCCTCTGTTACCGCAAGAGTAGAAAGTGAAAGCAACATTTACAAAAAATCACAGATGCTTTATTATCTTGCTTCATATCACGATATAAGAGGAAACAGAACATTGGCGGATAGATATTATTTAATGATTCAGGATATTGACGCTCCCGGCACTGTAGAATGGAAATTAACTGAAATGATACTGGCAGAACGCGGTCTTGGAATAAGAGCGGAAAGATGAGCGAAAATACTACAACAATAACGTTAAACGGCAGAGAGTTCAAACTGATAGGAACCGCGCATGTCTCACGTGAAAGCATTGATGAAGTGCGAAAAATCATTTGCGAAGAAAAACCGGATATGGTCTGCGTTGAGCTTGATCAGGGGCGGTACAATTCCATCACGCAGAACGATAATTGGGCAAAACTCGATTTGTCAAAAGTTTTTAGAGAAGGCAAAGGTTTTCTGCTAATAGCCAATCTGGTTCTTGCGAGTTTTCAACGCAGACTTGGTAACGAGTTGGGAGTAAAACCCGGCGAAGAAATGAAAACAGCGGTAGAAGCCGCAAAAGAGATGAATATTCCTCACAGTCTTTGCGACCGTGAGGTGCATACAACATTGCGCCGGGCATGGGCAAGGTGCGGCTTGTGGAGCAAAGCCAAACTGTTAGCGTCTCTTCTAGCGTCCGCTTTTACAACCGAAAAACTTGACGAAAAGGAAATAGAGAACTTAAAAAATAAAAATGAACTTGACGGAATGATGAGCGAACTTGCAAATTATCTGCCCGGCGTAAAAGCGGTTTTAATTGATGAAAGGGATCGTTATCTTGCCGCAAAGATTTGGACATCAACCCCTCCTGATGAAGAAACTCCTAAAAAAATTGCCGCTGTAGTCGGCGCGGGACACATGCATGGAATGGTAAATCATCTTGAAAAACTTGCCTCCGGCGAGGAGAGCGTTGATGTAACAGAACTGGATCAAATCCCTCCGCCCGGCTTTCTGGCAAAGTCGGCACGCTTTATTATTCCTACGGCAATTATCGCTCTTATCGCCGTTGGCTTTATCCGCGCCGGAACAGAGATGGGCTTATCCATGATAGTGCAGTGGGTGTTGTGGAACGGCTCTCTTGCCGCCATCGGGGCTATCATCGCGCTTGCACATCCGCTTGCCATACTTGTTTCATTTCTTGGCGCGCCTGTTACCACTCTGACT
Organism: Treponema sp.; assembly: GCA_031254315.1. Classification (GTDB taxonomy): domain Bacteria; phylum Spirochaetota; class Spirochaetia; order Treponematales; family Breznakiellaceae; genus WQXQ01. The sequence continues at coordinate 32,856 of JAIRUQ010000099.1, read as the reverse complement.
CCGTTTTTGGGAGTGGGAATTATATCAGGTCTTGTTCAGATAACGTTCAGTAAACCGCGCGTCTCTGATGTTCAGGATATTACCGAAGATACTACCAGTTTAAAAGGCATTTACCGTAACAGGATAACAAGGGCGCTTTTAGTATTTTTCTTTTCTACCCTTGGCAGTGCAATCGGCACTTTTGTTTCTGTACCTGTAATTGCAAAATTGCTTGCCGGGTGAGAAGGGACTCTTTCGCAAAAGGTTCCACACAAAGGCACTAAGGCACAAAGGATGGCACGTTATTTGCCAACAGCGCGTTCCTACCATGCTTTTTCTTAACTTCAATGATGAGAAAAGAATGAAGGATACGCTCAGCATACTGACCAGCTATTATATCCCCTTCTTCCCCTTTGTGCCTTAGTGCCTTTGTGTGAGGTCTTCTGCGAATATTTCTGCGAAAAATGCTATCCTTCGATAAGCTCGGTTTTTTGCCCTGTGAGCCTTCCTACCTGTTCATTGAGTTTTTCCGCGCCTTTTGTAGAATCGTTGTACTTGTTAAGCGCACTGGTGATGTGCTTTCCTACGAGGCTGTATTCAGTAAAGAATTTGCCGAATTTGTCCTGAATTTGGGAAATCTCTCCAAGAATTGTTTTTGCTTCCTGCTCTATTCTTAGCCCTTTTAACCCAAAGACAAGCGCTAAAAGATATGCATAAAAACTGTTAGGCGAGACGGGAATTATATGTTTGGACATAGCGTAATTTAATAGTTCATATTCTTTGTTGGTAAAAGAATCGTTAATTATCGTCTCATAAAAAATATTTTCCGCCGGGATATACATCATGGCAAAGTCAAAAGTTCCTTCCGCCGGGTTTATGTATTTTGCCGTTTCATCAATGCGCTTTTTTACAGTGGAAACAAATTCTTTCTTAAATGCCTTTTTTTCTTCATCGTCGTTAGTGTTGATAAACCTTTGATAACTTTCCAAAGGGAATTTTGAATCCACAGGGACTATATACCCTCCCAATTTGATAATTGCGTCCACCTGAGTCCCGTTCTTAAAACTGTATTTTATCTCATAATTTGCGGCGGGGAAAATCTGCTTGAGGAGTTCCTCCAGAAGATATTCGCCAAGATTACCGCGAAGTTTTGGAGCCTGCAATATATCCTGCAGTGAAGAAATATTTTTCCCTATGTCCTGAATATTTTTTGCCGTTGTTTCCAGCGCACCAAGTTTGTTATGTATATCGCCTATTATCTGATTTGAACCGGAAAGCTGTTTTGTAATATTATTCTGAGCGTTACTCAGACTCTGATTCATAAGATTCATCATCTGCTGAAGCTGAGTGTTAAGATTGTTTTGGGTATCGAGCAGAAGTTTTGTCTGGCTGGTAAGAGAAGCCTGCTGACTTTCCATTTGCTTTGTTTTAAGTTCGTTCAGCTCGTTTTTAAGGTCGAGCATCTGCGGCGCAATATCCGCCGCCTTGCCCGAATACAGTTTTATCAATATAAGAATTACCAGTAAAAACAATACCGCAAAAGCGCCCAAAGTAAGAATGTCCATTTTCCCTCCAACTATTTAACAAATATTATTTTGTTTAACCAAATTCCGGCAACTACCAATAATAAACATAAAATATTATGAATTATTATATTTATAATAGCATATTTTATGTTACCGTTTATTATATAATTTATTGTTTCATAAGAATATGCCGAATATGTTGTATAACCTCCTAAAAATCCCGTAACAATTAACAATTTCCATTTATTTTCTATTGAAAACGCGTCAAAAAAACTTATCAAGAACCCTATCAACAATGATCCAATGCAATTTACAAAAAATGTCCCTAAAGTAAATTTGCTGTTAAAAATGCCATTTATAGCTTGAGTTGAGATATACCGTAATAATGCCCCAACTCCGCCGCCAACGACAACTAAAAGATAATTCATTTATCCGCCTCTGTATAAATCATATAGCAGGATTAAAATAATTAGTAGAGGGTTTTTAAATTCTACAGCCTAACTTTCTTCATGCAGACATTTATTCAATTCTTCAAAGACTGAGCCTAGATCATCATAATGGAGTATCGCTCTGCCGTCTAATGGGGTGGGCATATTGTTTACAATGACTAGCTCGCCGCCTGAACGCAAAGTGTATTCGGGCATGGAAGCGGCAGGGTGGACGGTTAAACTTGTTCCAAGGACGAGCATTAAGTCCGCTTTTTGTGACTCGGTTACCGCCTGCCTGAGCGCATCTGCCGGAAGAGCCTCGCCAAAAAACGTGATTGCCGGTTTCAGTACCCTGCCGCATTTTGGGCACTTGGGCATTTCTCCCTCGCGGACAACAGCGGCGGCTTCTTCATAACTGATTCTAACTCCGGCACACCTAAGGCAGTAGTGCATCACCGGCGATCCGTGAATTTCAATCACGTTTTTGCTTCCGCCCTTTTGGTGTAACAGATCGATGTTCTGCGTAATTAGCGCTTTTAAATAGCCGCGCTGTTCAAGTTCGCCAAGAGTAGTGTGAACAATTGACGCTTCTTTTTCGTCAAGGTTGTAAATGAACGAACCGGCGGCATTGTAATAAAGAGACGGGTCTTTTTCAAAATATCCGATGTCAAAGATTTTTTCCGCGTCCATATCGTTGTACAAGCCGTTCTTGCCGCGAAAATCACGAATACCGGAAAGCGTGCTTACCCCCGCGCCTGTGAGGGCAACAAGGTGTTTCGCTGACTGTATAAGAGAGAATAGTTTTTTTACATCTTCGGTCATTGTTGAATTATATCATAAGAAGTTATATTTTTCAATTTATTTTTCTGACAGGCGTTACAAGATCGCGGTTAAAAATACGCTGAGAGATTGCCAACAATGTGCCGTCTTCAAATAATTCTTCCAATGCGTTGTCAAGCGCGGCTGTAAGAGCGTCGTTTCCTTTTTTTAAGCAAATGCCGATATACTCTCCTGACGGTCCTTGCCAGACAACTTCAAAGGGGGTGTCTTCTCCCGCATAATTAAAAGCCACGATATTATCAACTACGATTATGTCCAGCCGCCTAAGTTTTAGATCGTCAAAACAATTGGTTATTTTATCGTAAGAAAAAGAGGGAAATAACACGCCCTGCTCTCTCAATCTTTCTGTAAAATATTGGGCGGTAGTGTATCCTTGATAAGAGACGCGAAAGCCCGCAATGTCTTTGGGAGTTTCAATTTTAAAAGGAGAATCTTTTAACGTTACAATAGTCATGGAACTGTCAATATAAGGTCTTGTAAAATTAAATTTTTTCTGCCGCTCAGGCAGGATAGTTATATTAACGGCAATATCGTATCTTCCGGCTTCAAGCCCGGCGAAAATGCCCTCCCATGAAGTGTCGATAAAAACTGCTTCCATGCCCAATTTTTCAGCAAGGGCTTTCGCCAGTTCAATATCAAAGCCAAGAAGGGTTATGCCGTCGGTATCATAGTACTCCATTGGTGGGTAACCCACTTCTACGCCAATAGAGAGGAGTCCGTCTGCAATGGTCAAACCTGTCTGTTTTTGCTTTGTACAGCCGGTTAATATGGCGTTTAACACAATGAGTAAAACAAAAACTGTTAAAATAATCCTTTTTATTAACATATTTTATACTAATATAACGAGTCTGTCGTTCTGTACAGGCTCATTCTACTTTAAAACGCGCAACTTCTTTCATTAACAGGTTAATAGCTTCACGGTTTCTGTTGCTTATATCACTGACATGACTAATCGCTAAGTTAATCTGGCTAGCTCCCGAAGCCATTTCGTTCATGCCTGTAGTTATTTCCTGCGTTAGGCTCTCTAAATTACTGCTTTCCTGTATTACTTCATTTGCGCCCTCAAGCATTTCACCGGAACTGCCTGTTACATCACGGGTAATCTCATTCACACCGCCAACACCTTCAAGCACCTGCTTACTGCCCGCACCCTGTTCTTCCATTGCACGCCTTATGATCTCCTCCTGTTCGGCTACAGTTTTTACACTTAAATCAATAGCCTCGAACTTGTTTAGTACATTTTCAGTGGAAAGGGTGATTTTGTCTATAGAGTTTTTGATTTTTTTTAGCACAGCCCCTATGGTCTTGGACTGCTGGTTTGAACCTTCAGCTAGTTTGCGAATTTCATCTGCTACTACCGCGAAACCCTTGCCTGCTTCCCCGGCGTGGGCGGCTTCTATCGCGGCATTCATCGAAAGAAGGTTTGTCTGACTGGAAATGTTTTCCATCACAGAGTTAATCTCTGAAAGCCCTTCTGACTCGCGGGCGATCTCCTGAATGTTCTGTGCTACTTCATGCAATCCTGCACTTCCAATACCGGAAGCTCCCATGAGCGTTTGAACATTATTTTCATTTTTTATGAGCGTGACTGTAACAGAGTTAATACTGGCTACCATTTCTTCAATGGCGGTCGAAACCTGAGAAATATGCATATTCTGATTACCGATATTACCGTTGAGTTTTTTAATATTCGCGACAACATGTTCCATAGTAGCGTTAGTTTCACTGACACTGGCGCTTTGATTAAACACACGGTTTTTAATTTTTTGGATATTTTCGGTGATCTCATGGACAGCGGAGGCAGTCTCTTTCATGTTGCTTGCGAGATCATTGCCAATTTCGGATAACGAAGACGCTTCCTGTTTTATTAGCATAACTAATTTTTTTATCTTTTCAAGAGTCAGATTGAAATAATGGGCAAGACTGCCCATTTCATTTTTTGTATTAACTGAAATAGTACGGGTTAAATCCCCTTCGCCTTCTGAGACTTCCTTTAAAATAACATTAATTCTGTTAAGCGGTAAAAAAATCCTCCGTATAAAAAACATTGCCAGCATAATCCCAATGAGCAGGAAAACTCCCGCAACAACCGCCTGCCGTATCCCGTTACTAAGAATTGTTTCATGTAAGAATGTCCCGTCAAAATCACAGGCGGCTATTCCTACCATTTCCCCGGCAGAATTTCTGATGCCTGCATAAACCGAAATAACCCAGCCCCATCCTACCTGATTCATCAGACCGGAAAATTCTATTTTACCGGATGTCAATACTTTTTTAAACGCATTGTCGTATTCGCTTACATCTTCCTCAAGTCCAAGAGCAGAGAAGTTTTCTTCATCCCACGTCTCTGCACTGCCGTCAATGATAAAATGCCATATACTGTCTGTCACCGGAGCCATGGTATACAGATACATACAATGGTAAGATTCTTTAATTTCTAAAAGCTTGACTCTGGTCTCTTCATAATAGGGATCGTTTTTGTCCATGGATTTGACAAGCGCCTCAAATGAATCGCCGTCAATGGCAGATAATGCTTTTTTCACAATAAATACGCCCTGCTCCGAGAATGTTTTTGTAACCGCGCTTGACATCTTGCTTATGGCAAGAAAGGACATTGTCCCGCAGAGGACAATAACAAAAACAGAAAAAAGAGCAATAAATTGAAACCTAAGTGAATAATAAAATTTCATGTAACAATCCTTTAAGTAATATTTTTAAAACTATTTTCCCCTAAACTTCAAAGCCGTTGGCAATAGAAGAAATCTTATCGATGGAAGAATATGTTGTATCGGCAAGAGATGAAACTTCCTGTGCTCCCGAATTTATAACTTTAATTCCACTCGATATTTCTTCCATACTGGTTTTGATTTCTCCCGCGCTGTTTTTAAGAGCGTTGATTTCATTTAACATTTCAACGCTACCGGCGTTCATTTTCTGTGAGCCATCTCTTACTTTTACGGTGATGTTATTCATCTCGTGCAGAGAATCTATCACTTGCGTCGCCCCTGTCTTCTGCTCGCGGACAGCATTGGTAACTTCGCTAATAAGTTTTCCTGTTTCGTCAATTCTGCGGGAAACTTCGTAAAACGCATGTCCCGACGCTTCAGAATCTTTGACAACAAGAGCGATAGCTCTTACTATTTCCCTTAGCTGGTTTCTGATCCCCTGAGATTCCTCAGAAGAGCTAATAGCCAGCTTTCTAACTTCATCGGCAACAACTGAGAATCCCCTGCCTGCTTCACCTGCGTGAGCCGCTTCAATCGCGGCATTCATCGCAAGAAGGTTCGTTTGCGCGGCGATAGTCGATATTATTTTATTCGCTTTCTGTAATGATTCGGACTGCGTAACAATATTGTTGATGCGTTCCTTACTTTCACCCTGAATGCGAATTCCTTTTTTTGCCGCGTCACTGACAGTTTCAAACTGGACTGCCATTTTTTCAGCTACAGAGCCAATGGAAGAAATATTTCCCACCATTTCTTCTACCGCAGAGGACGCTTGGCTCATGCTTGATGTCTGCAAACCGATAGATTCATCAAGAGTTTTAATATGGTCAGAGATACGATATATCACCTTGGAAGATTCTTTGATAGTTTTAATCTGTCCGTTAGTTTTAGCAAGAACACTCTCCGCCGTATTTGTCATTTGCGAGATAGAAGCCGCCATGTTAGAAGCGTGTTCTTCGAGCTGGCTTCCAACGCCGGAAAGTTCTTTCTGTTCGCCCTTGATGTCTCTTAGCCCCGTGCCAAGGTCTTCGCAAAAACTATTCACCATTCCGGCAATGGTTCCAAGCTCATCCACAGAGCATACATTAATTCGCCGTCTTAAATCTTTATTTCCTGATGAAATGTTTTCAATCTGTTCAATTATCGAATTGTACTGCAAAAAAGTATTTTTCTTTAAATTAAAAGCTAAGAAAGCAATGCAGATAAAAAGAATAGTGATTGGAATAAAAAAGGTTAACCATGCGACGGCAGGCAGGTGGTCTACAGAGTCTCCTGCCATACGAATACCAAGAATCGTAACGGAACAGGAAAAAAGCAGAGCCATCAAAACAGCGGCTGTCGGTATGATCATCGCCTTGAGTTCCTGCCGTCTTTCACGAAGTCCGCGGGGGTATTTGGTAAGGTTATGGGAGAGCAAGGTTTTAAAAACTAAACCATCACACGCTACATAAAGAAAAGTCCCGATGAACATTCCAAAAGACAGTGTCGTGAGAAATAACGGGCTTTTTATGGCAGGATCGAGGGCAAGACTACCGTGGGCAAAAATAACGGCAAGAAAGGCGGCATGGAGAACCACATTTATAACTATCATTCTGATGGGAACACTGCCGATTTTTTTTAATTTGTCTAATAATGCGTTTTTGTCCGCGTCTTTAAAGAATTTTTTGTCAAAAAACCTTGCGCTTAGACCCAATACTACGCAGTAAATAGCAAGGAAAACCAGTGCCGGAACAGCAAAATTAGAAAAAAGATCAGTATGGGTATTGCCAAAAAAGATCAATAACAAGAAGTCCGCCAAAAGCATCACAGCGCCTGTAGTAAGAACAAAGCTTAAAAAAACGTACTTTTTATTAATCATAAAAAACCCTCAGAAAAATAATTTTGTTATATCGTCAATTACTAGGCTAAAGTATGCCGAATATCGAAATTGTCTTACTTGCATACACCCTATACTCTAATATAATATAATTTTGTGAAGATGCAATATAAAAGTAAAATCGCTGTTCGTTTCAGAAATATCAATACTCTTTTTCTTGCTTTTTTTTTGATATTTATGACTTTAGTTAGCATCGTTATGCTTTTGAGTATAATATCCGACGCATCCAGAACTCACGCCCGTTTTTATTCCATGGAAACAGTTGAAATATTAAGCTCTTATTTAAGTAAAGAAATTACATTTGTACAATATGCCGCTCAATCAAAAGAAATGATTGACTGGTTTGCCGATGAAAATAATCAGGAAAAGAAAACTTCGGCGTATCAGGAAATGATGAACTACGCCAATTTGCTTCAAACCAGAAGTCTTTATTTTGCCGTTCTGGAGTCGCTTAACGAGTATTCAATTAAGAGTGATGAAGGGTTTGATAAATTTATTCCATTTAATAAATTAAATCAGGCGAATCTTTATGATCAATGGTTCTTTAACTGCATTAATTCAAAAAATGATTATACCCTTAACATAGATTTAGATAAAGTAACAAATACACGCTGTTTGTGGATCAATCAAAAGGTAATGGAAGACGGAATTGTTCGCGGCGTATTCTGTTCCTTCTTGCAGTTAGACGAGTTGTTTTACGCGCTTTTTAGGCAGTACGACAACCGGACTGTAATAGGATATATAGTTGACCATGACGGAATTATTTTGATGGACAGTTCCGTATCTGAGCCGCATCTTCTTTACGAAGGTATTACCATTGATGATGTTGAAGAGCGCCGCAGTATAACGGATGTCAATTTCGATCCTGATTTTATTTCGGTTATAAACGCACATTTAAGAAATTCCGGCGTTAATTACAGCTCCATGCGCATTGATCCAAAGGTCATGAAAATTTCAGGCAGTAGTTATAAATATTTGTCTGTCGCTCCTATTCCTGCCACAAATTGGATAGTAGTCACATTTTATAACGCTGATTCCCTCTTTAAAATTACAAGTCTTCTGCCGCTTTTATTTGTTGTTCTTTCGGCGTTTATACTTTATTCGCTGGTCAACTCAACATTAATCCGCCGGTTGTTTATTTTTCCGCTGAACCGTCTTATTCACAGCATATCTAACGTAGGCGGTGAAAATAACAATATATACGGCACTGACCATGATGACGAAATTGGCGATCTTGCTCGGGCAACGCAAAAAACATGGAACCGTCTTATTGAATACAATACAAGTGTGCTGAAAGCAATGGATGAGAACAATCACCGTGACCACATGCTACAAGCAATAAACACTATAGCGGCTATTTTGCTTGATTCGGATATTTCTCAATTTGAAAGAAGTCTTTATCGCTGTATGGGCATGATGGCGGCGGCTGTTGATGCTGACTGTGTTCATCTTTGGAAAAATAATTATTATCAAGGCGAGTTATGTGCAACTAAAATATACGAATGGTCGGAGCGCTCCGGTCAACAGCAGGCTGTCGAATTTACAGAAAATGTATCATATCAGGAAAAAATACCACTGTGGAGAGATATACTGTCAAAAGGACAATGTATAAATAGTCTTGCGCATAATATACCGGATTTCTGGAAGAAGGCTTCTTCTGGAATATTGTCAATTTTTATTGCTCCGGTTTTTTTGCAGGATCAGTTTTGGGGATTTGTCGGTTTTGATAACTGCCACCGGGGAACTCAATTTTCGGGAAATGAAGAAGCCATTCTGCGCTCCGGCTGTCTGATGATTGCAAGTGCGCTTTTACGTCACAACAATCTTACCGAAATTGTCTCCCTGCATAAAAATTTGGAAGAAGCCTTAAAAGAAGCGCGGGCGGCGAGTGAAGCAAAAAGTATTTTTCTTGCAAATATGAGCCATGAGATAAGAACACCAATGAACAGTATTCTTGGATTTTCTGAATTGGCGATAGATGATGATATTCCCCTGCAAACTAAAGATTATCTTCATAAAATTATTGAAAGCACGCAGGGGCTGTTGCAAATTATAAATGACATACTTGATATTTCAAAAATTGAATCAGGAAGAATAGAACTGGAAAAAATTCCGTTTGATATTAATGAATTGTTCGCTAACTGCAAAACGATACTAATGCAAAAAGCCTTTGAAAAAGGTTTAACGCTTAACTTTTATGTTGAGCAGATTAAAGGCAAAACATTAGGCGATCCCACAAGACTGCGTCAAGTTTTAATTAATCTCCTGTCCAATGCCATAAAATTTACAGATACAGGAACTGTCGAAATACGCGCAAAAATAAAAGAAGCCAATGAAAAATCTATCGTTATATATTTTGAAATAACAGACACCGGCATTGGCATGACAAGCGAACAGATAAATAAAGTATTCGATCTGTTTACTCAAGCTGAATCCAGTACAACCCGAAAATACGGAGGCACGGGGCTTGGTCTTCCCATAGCCAAAAATATTGTAGAATTGATGGGCGGAAAACTTTCTGTTGAAAGCGCTCCCGGAGCCGGAAGCAAGTTCAGTTTCGAGCTGACATTTGATACGATAGACGCATTCAGTGATGAAAAATCAGAGAAAACAACTGCACTTGATGAAATTAAAAGGCCAACATTTGAGGGTGAAGTTCTGGTATGCGAAGATAACCCTATAAACCAGCAGGTTCTTAGCGAACACCTCACAAGACTAGGTCTAAAAACCGTCATTGCGGAGAACGGCAAAATTGGCGTGGACAAGGTTCATGAACGTATTCAAAAAAACGAAAAGCAATTTGATCTTATTCTCATGGATATATATATGCCGGTAATGGACGGTTTTGCCGCATCAGCTAAAATAATTGAGTTTAATATAAATGTACCTATAATAGCCATAACGGCAAATGTCATGGCAAGCGAGAAAGAAATATATAAACAGAGAGGTTTGCATGACTGTGTGGGTAAACCATTTACATCTCAGGAGTTGTGGCGTTGCCTGTTGAAATATCTAAAGCCTGTCAGCCGCGAAGAGAGTAAAACTACAGAAACGGACATTTTGCTTACTGCCGATTTAGAGTTTCAAAAAACGTTTAGGGTTTTCTTTGTGAAAAACTATCAAAATAAATTTGAAGAATTAATGAAAGCCCTTGAGACGGGAGACATTGAACTCGCGCACAGGATAACGCACAATATAAAGGGCAATGCCGCTCAGCTTGGAAAAACAGTCCTTCAGAAAGCCGCCGCAGATGCCGAACGCCAGCTTAAAGACGGCAAAAATCTTGTAACAGAAGAACAGTTAAAAACTTTAAAGGCTGAGCTGAATGCCGTTCTGGCTGAATTCGCTCCCCTGCTTAACGAAGCCAACTTGTCGTAAAACCGGAACATCCGCACTTGCTTAATTAATGAAAAAAGTGATAATATTAAGGGAGCCTTTAAAAACTGAAGTTTTTAGAAGTTCCTTTATAATTGAGGTGTCGAATAATGCCGAACAAAAAAACTGGTTGTGCTAAATTATCTGCTTTTGCTGTACTGGTATGCATAATTTTATGCGGTATAGTTTTAAGCTGTAAACATGAACCGCCTCAAAATGAGAAAAATTCTCAATTTAAATCGATCCATGAGATTCCCGGCGTTACGCCGGAAGAAATCACGGCTATCTCTGCGCTGAGCGCAAAGAAACCTTCTTTTGTATACGGGACAACTTCAAACACCGAGGCATTTTCTGACGAGAACGGCAATATTGGAGGGTTCACGGTTCTTCTTTGTGACTGGCTTTCAGAATTATTCGGGATTCGGTTTGTACCTAAAATTCTCACTTGGGGCAATTTGATTACAGGACTTCAAGCTCACGAGATTGATTTTACCGGAGAGCTGACTCCAACCGAAGAGCGCAGAAAAACATGGTTTATGACCGATGCCATAGCGGAACGCCAAATAAAACATTTTCGTATTGCAGGAAGTCCGCCCCTTTCTGAAATTGCCATGTCGCGTCCGGTACGCTATATTTTTCTGGAAGACACTACCACTGTTGATGCCGTAATGCCTACGCTTCATCCCAGCGCAGAAATAATTTATATTGATAATAACCAGCGCGCTTACGAACTTCTTAAAAACGGAAGGGCTGATACTTTTATAAATGAAGGACCCGGAGAAGCGAGCTTTGACATTTACGGAGATGTAGTTACAAGTGATTTTTTTCCATTGGTTTTTGAACCGGTCGCCCTGTCAACACATAATCCTGATCTTGAGCCAATTATCTCCGTTGTGCAGAAGATGCTTCGCAACGGCGGAATCCAGTATCTGACAGAATTGTACAATCAGGGTTACTACGATTATAAAAAGCACAAATTGTTTGCATGGCTGAACGAAGAAGAATTGGCGTATATCCATAAAAAACCGGTAGTAGAATATGCGGCTGAACATGATAATTATCCTGTTTCTTTTTACAACGAACGTGAAAAACAATGGCAAGGCGTTGCGGCTGATATGCTTAAAGAGATAGAGAGCCTTACCGGAATAACATTCAAGCGCGTAAACGATCAAGCGAAAGATTTCCCTGACCTGCTGAAGATGCTGGAAGACGGAAAAGTTTCAATGATAACTCACTTAATCCGCACTCATGAAAGAGAAGGTAAATTTCTCTGGCCAGCAACATCTCTTTTTTCAAGTAATTACGCGCTTTTATCCAAGACAGAGCACCGGAATATCAATATAAATGAAATCCTCTATGTAAAAGTAGGCTTGATGAAAGATACCGCTTACGCCGCAGTATTTAGAACATGGTTCCCGACTCATTCAAATACAATAGAATACGAAAATGAAACAATGGCGTTTAACGCTCTAGCTGACGGCAAAGTAGATATGGTAATGACGTTACAGAGTAGGCTTCTTGACCTTCTTAATTACCGTGAGCGTGTAGGTTATAAGACAAATATTATATTTGACGAATCTTTTGGTTCTACTTTTGGATTTAATAAAGACGAAATTATTCTTTGCGCCATTGTCGATAAAGCATTACAGTTGATAGACACAAAGGGAGTATCAGGACGGTGGCTACAAAAAACTTACGATTATCGTGTGAAAGTAATAGAAGCCCAGCTTCCTTGGTTCATTGGCGCGGCTGTTTTGCTTTTGGCTGTACTTAGCCTGATACTGATCATGTTTCTACGGAGCAGAAATGAAGGCAAACGTCTTGAAGATTTAGTAAACAAGCGTACTAATGAACTTAACAAATCTCAGCATGAACTGGAAGACGCGCTTGAAATTGCCAAAAGAGCCAATAGTTCAAAATCAATTTTCCTTGCAAACATGAGCCACGAGATACGGACACCCATGAACAGCATTATTGGTTTTTCGGAATTGGCTATGGACGGTGAAACTTCGCCAAAAACCAAAGATTATCTGGATAAGATTCGTACGAACGCCGGATGGCTACTTCAGATTATCAATGACATACTTGATATTTCCAAAATTGAATCCGGTAAGATGGAACTGGAAAATATTCCATTTGATATGCATGAACTGTTTGTAAGCTGTCGTACATTAGTAATGCCAAAAGCAGTTGAAAAAGGCGTTATGCTTCATTTTTACGCGGAACCAAGCCTTGGTAAAAAACCGGTTGGGGACCCCACAAGACTTAGGCAGGTCATTGTAAACCTTCTTTCCAACGCAATAAAATTTACAAACAGTGGGATGGTCAAACTTCTCGCAGATATAATAGAAGTACGCGACAACACAGCCACAGTAAATTTTGAAGTAAAAGACTCAGGCATTGGAATGACGTCTGAACAGATAGCAAAGATATTCGACCCGTTTACACAGGCGGAGACAGGAACAACACGCAAATACGGCGGAACCGGACTAGGGCTGGCGATTACAAAAAACATGGTAGAGTTGATGGGCGGCAAGATTTCTGTTGAAAGCACCCCCGGAGTCGGCAGTAAATTCAGTTTTAAGCTGAAATTTAATACGATAAATATAACAGAAGAAGAAGCGTTTGCAAAACAAACTACGCTTAAACAGATTGAAAAGCCGGAATTTGACGCGGAAGTTCTGCTGTTTGAAGACAACGAAATGAACCAGCAGGTTATCAGTGAGCATCTTTCGAGGGTGGGAATTAAAACCGTTATTGCAGAGAACGGCAAAATCGGCGTGGATATACTAAGCGAGCGTAAACGCAATAATGAAAAACAATTTGATTTGATATTTATGGATATGCACATGCCCGTAATGGATGGTCTTGAAGCCTCCGCGAAAATTCTTGAACTTGACATAGGAGTCCCCGTTGTAGCAATGACAGCGAATATTATGTCCGATGACAAAGAGATATATAAATCGCACGGCATGAACGACTGCGTAGGTAAGCCGTTTACATCGCAAGAACTGTGGCGGTGTCTGTTAAAATACTTAAAGCAAAAAGAGTATAAAACAGGAAGCGCCTCTCCTAATCCTGAGCAGGACACAACAGATAATGTTATTGGCGATCCTGAGTTCCAGAAACAGATGCAAATATTATTTGTCAGGTCTAACCGTAATAAACACGAAGAAATAATCAAAGCCTTAAAAGACAATGATTTAAAACTTGCACACAGGCTTGCACATTCCTTAAAAGGCAACGCAGGTCAGTTTGGCAAGTCTTCTCTGCAGAAAGCCGCCGCTGATATAGAACACCACCTCAAGGGAGAGACAAATCTTGTTACAAGCGAGCATTTAGAAATACTAAAAATGGAGCTGGCGTTGGTTATAAACGAATTGTCTGAGATTCTCGAAACAGTCAGTTCAACTGAGGTTCAATCTGAGCCGTATGACGAAGAAACCGCGAAAAAAACACTTGAAAAGCTGGGACCCCTGCTTGAAATGGGTAGTCCCGATTCCTTAAATTTCACCGCCGGTCTTCGTTCAATACCCGGCAGTGAAAAACTCATACAGCAAATAGAAGATTTTGATTTTGAAAAAGCTGTTACCGCACTCGCTGATTTAAAAAAAGAACTGAAAATATAACCATTTCGCCCGTTTTTTTATATAATTATGCTTTTTAATAATTTTTTCCACGCCTCATCGAATTTTTCTTATATTTAATACTATAAAATACATTGGTCTTGCGAGGCTTGTATGACGGGAAAGACAGGTTTAAAAAAATTAAATTTTGTTGCCGCGGTGCTAATTTGTATAAACATACTCGGTATAATCCTATACACTTTAGTTTTTTACGAAAAAGGCGAAAAAAACTCGAATTTGACAGAATTTTCGTATATTTCGGAGGAATCAACCACAGTAAATGGTGCAAATAACCCCATATCGGTATGGGACAGCGACTTTACGGGAACACTCTTTAACTGGCTACTTGCCGCTGTTACCATGTCTTTTGTCGCGTTTGCTCTGGGATTGCTCATACTTTACAAAAACTACAGCGTGAAAAAACAACTTGAAAAATTTAAATTGGAAGAAACTTCCACTCTTAATGCCATCTTAGACTCTACCCCAGATATGATATTTTGCAAGGACTTAAACTCTCGCTATACACGATCCAATAAAAGCATGGAAATGCATTTTAACCTGAGAAAGCAGGACATCATCGGTAAGAGCGACTCAGAGGCATTGGGTATTCCTTCGGATTTGGCGGAACAATATCTCGCAATGGATCAAAAAATTTTTAATGAAGGAAAAACGATAACTTATGAAGAATTTGTGCCATCCCCCGGCGGAGAGCTACAGCTTGTTGAAACAATAAAAGCTCCCCTCATACAAAACGGGAAAGTTACAGGGCTTGTGGGATTGTCACGAAATATTACCAACCGTAAAGCAATAGAAGAAGAAGCGAAGAGCGCTTCTCAGGCAAAAAGCCGCTTCCTCGCTAATATGAGCCACGAGATACGGACTCCAATGAACAGCATTATTGGTTTTACGGAATTAGCTTTGGACGATGAAATTCCTCCGGAAACCAGAAATTATCTGGAAAAAATAAACACAAATTCTGAATGGCTCCTTCATATTATCAATGACATACTTGATATTTCCAAAATTGAATCCGGTAAGATGGATTTGGAAAATATCCCATTTGATATTCACGAATTATTTTCAAGCTGTCGTACATTGGTTGTGCCAAAAGCAGTTGAAAAGGGGCTGATTCTTCATTTTTACGCTGAACCAAGCATTGGCAGAAGACCGGTTGGAGACCCCGCAAAACTGCGCCAGATCATCGTAAATCTTCTTTCCAACGCGATAAAATTTACCGACAACGGAATGGTCAAACTTTCTTCGGAAATTATCGAAAAAGACGAAAACACAGTGACTATTTATTTTGAAGTAAAAGACAACGGTATTGGAATGATGCCGGAACATTTAGAAAAAATATTCGAGCCGTTTACGCAGGCGGAAACAGGAACAACACGCAAATACGGCGGCACTGGGCTTGGTCTTGCAATTGCAAAAAACTTAGTGGAATTGATGGGCGGCAAACTTTCTGTTGAAAGCGCTCTCGGAGTAGGCAGTAAATTCAGCTTTACATTGAAATTTAATACAATAGATATATCAGCGGGAAAGGCGTTTGCAAAAGGGATTATTCTTAATCAAATTGAAAAGCCAGCTTTTGATGCGGAAATTCTGCTGTGCGAAGACAACGAGATGAATCAAGAGGTTATCTGTGAACACCTTGAAAGAGTGGGAATTAAAACCGTTATCGCGGGAAACGGCAAAATTGGCGTGGATATAGTCAGCGAGCGCAAATCCAATAATAAAAAACAATTTGATCTGATATTCATGGATACGCATATGCCGGTAATGGATGGGCTTGAAGCCGCTACTAAAATTATTGAACTTGACACAGGAATTCCCATTGTAGCAATGACAGCCAACGTTATGTTAGATGACAGGGAAATATACAAAGCGCACGGGATGTATGACTGCGTAAGTAAGCCGTTTACATCGCAGGAACTATGGCAATGCCTGCTAAAATATTTAAAGCCGGTGGAAAGGAAGACAAGTGTTTATAATGTTCATAAACATGGCAACTCGCAACAGAACAACGCTGGAAATATAATGGATGATCCGGAATTTAAGAAACAAATACAAGTTTTATTTGTCAAAATTAACAAGAATAAACATGAAGAGATAGAGAAAGCTCTGGATGAGAAGGATGTAAAACTTGCGCACACTTTAAAGAGCAATACAGATCAACTTGACATGATTTCTCTTCAGAAAGCCGCCGCTGTTGTAGAGCAGAATCTTAAGGGCGGATTAAATATGGTTCCAAACGAGCAGATGAACACACTAAAAGCAGAATTGGAAGCGGCGATAAAAGAGTTGTCCAAGCTGGCTGAAAAAGACGATTTGCCGGAGTCCGCATAGCATGATGCGGAACCCGCACGAGAAATAACAATTCCTTGTCTTAATTGTCAGTTTCCGCACTTACCGGCTTTGTTTGTCCCGTATCCATTTGTTCAGAGCCTCATCAATCTGAACAATGTCGATGGGTTTTGAGATAAAACCATCAAAGCCTGAGGACATAAACATCTCCATATTTCCCGCAAGGGCGTTTGCTGTAAGAGCGACAATAGGAATCCTTGTCCGCTTTGCCGCCTGTTTTTCCCATTCCCGAATTACTTTTACCGTTTCAATACCGTCCATTTCGGGCATCATGTGATCCATAAACACAAGATCATATAAAGGATTTTCGGCACAGACCTTTTCAATAGCTTGCCTGCCGGAAGACGCGCTGTCTACCCTAAGACCGTAAGGCTCAAGCAGTCCTTCAACAACCATTATGTTCACTTCCACATCATCTACGACAAGCACTTTTCCGTAAGGCATCCACGCTGGAGTAATGTCAAGCTCTTTTCTGCCGCATACATAGCGGAAGTTTCGCAGGTCTTCGGCTGTTTTTTCCCCTATACTCGCAGAACCAACAACACCCTGCACCAGCGTTACGGTGAATACCGATCCCTTACCGTATTTACTTTCAACAGCGATACTGCCGCCCATCATCTCTACAAGTTTTTTTGTTATCTCTAGCCCTAGCCCCGTCCCTTCGATTGCCCTATTTGCTTTTGCGTCAAATTGGGCGTAACTGGCGAACAGTTTTCCTATGTCCTCCTTGCGTATGCCCATACCGGTGTCCCGCACATCAAAACGCAAAAGCGCCTCACTTTCCCGTGCACCTTCCACAGAATACGATGATACGCTTAACGTTACCTCTCCTTCTTTGGTGTACTTAAACGCATTTGAAATAAGATTATTCAATATTTGTTTAACTCTCAGCTCATCACCCACAAGCTTTTTCGGGAAGTCCCCATTGATTTCTAAAACAAAGTTCACAGGTTTCCCTCCTGCCCTGACTTTGTTAAGATTAATCGTGTCATTGATAAACTGCGCTGTCTCGTACTCAACGGGAACAAGTTCAAAAGCTTCCGCTTCAATTTTAGAAATATCAAGAATGTCGTTTATAATTCCTAAAAGAGAAGAACCTGATTGATGTATCTGCGCTATATTATTCATGCTTGCCTCAGGCAGACTGCCGCGCAGTTCTATCTCTGAAAGACCGATTACCGCATTCAGTGGAGTTCTGATTTCATGGCTCATGGTTGCAAGAAAATCACTTTTTGCCCTTGATGCGTTAAGCGCTATTTCCGTCTGTTCTTCCAGTTCTCTTGTACGCTCCTGTACCGTTAATTCTAAAATGGCGTTGGATTGTTCCATCCGTTTATACATTCCGCTAAAACGCTGAGAAAGCGCAAAGACCATTCCGGTATGAACTACAAAGACACTGTACTGAAAAAGAGTTAAAGCGCTTCGAATAAACAGAGCGTCAATAATATCATAAACTCCGCAAAAGTAGCTTGCTATCGTACCAATTAAAATACTGCCTATAGGCATATCTAAATGTATGCCCTTCCCATCATACTTCCTATTACGTTTGCCCCAAAAAAGAAAATAATAAATTATTTCGTATACGATAATATAACTAAAATATATCATAGCCGTTACATTCCATATCGCTACAACTTCTTGAGCGTATTGCTCACAGAACAAAAACTGCGTCAGGGCAAGGAAAGAACAGAACACCGTGTAGCCCAGGCTTGTTTTTGTTATCCTCCCCTTCAGCAGAGTTTCAATAAATATGCCAAACACGGGTATCATCAACATAAGAGAAGCATATTCCAAACGAATTGAAATATGCGAATTGGGAATTAAATAATTAACCATGCCGTTTCTTGCAATGGCAAAAATACAGAGAAGTATCGAGAAAATACCAAAATAGAGATTAAATATTTCTCTTTTATTTTTTATAGAAAAGAAAAGCAAAATATAATATGCCCCGGCAAAAATACAGATGCCGCCAAGGATCACAAGCAGAAAATTGTGCTGGCGTCCTTCAATAATACGGTAATTGTCCATGTAAATGGGAGCCGTATTATAGAACGCTCCTGTAGCTGTGTAAGCCGGGTCTCCTATAATCCGCAATGTCAAAATATTTGTCCCCGGAGTAAAAAGCAAACCGTCCACCGGGAAATAAATATCCCGCCATGTCCTCTGCTCTTTAATTTTACCATTTTCATCCAAGTGCATTTCAGAATAGACCGCTTTCCCATTGAAAAAGATTTCCCAATTCTCCCCGATACCGGCAAAGAAAAATCCCGGCAGTATTGAATTATCGCCATTTAAAAGCGACAGAGATTCATCATTCATTTCAATCAAAAACACAATAGTAAATTCCTGCGCCGGTTTTCCAAATGGTGAAAGATATGTACGCTTTGGCAGATCAGGCAAAGGGGAATTCATGATGCGTCTTGCTGATGATGAGGACGGAAAACGAAACCATCCTTCCGCTTCAATGGGGATTTTTTCCAGCGTTGTCTGATCAAAGCCGTGTTTTACATAGGCGGGACATTCACGAAGATTGCGGTATAACGAACCGCTACTTCGCCTAACTTCGGTTTGTATATTCCACGCATTAAGTACCACAAACAAAAAAGCGGCGGCATAAAAAAGCGGAAAAAAGAAATTGATTAAATCTGTTTTACCCTTCATTAACT
Source organism: Treponema sp. (assembly GCA_031254315.1). Classification (GTDB taxonomy): domain Bacteria; phylum Spirochaetota; class Spirochaetia; order Treponematales; family Breznakiellaceae; genus WQXQ01. The sequence continues at coordinate 13,447 of JAIRUQ010000099.1, read as the reverse complement.
ATATATATCATAAAGTCTTTTAAAGGTGCAACAAAAATCGTCTTTATTGACATATTGAGAACATGGCGTCTCTTCACAAGTCTTGCATTTTCTTAACGATAGTTGTTTATAAATTGGAGATAGGCGGCGTTTTAACGGTAGCTAAATTAAAATTTCAGAAAAAAATTTATTTAACTTGTAGGTGCGCTCTCACTTGCCTCTGCTTCTACGCTCACGCTCGTACTTGCGTTCGCCTCCTCTGCCTCTTTCTTTTCTTCAGTGTTTATCATGTTTGAAATTATAGTATTATCGTTTTGTTCTATCGCACGGATAATATCCGCCGACATTGCGGCGAGGAAGTTAATATCATACCTTAATTTGTCCGTCATGGACTGCATTTGTTCATAGTCCGTTTTTACCGCACTGCTGTGTCCTTTCAAATTATCCAGTGAGCCTGTAATGTCGGAACTCTTTGCCGATAGTTCGCCTAATGTGTCAATAATTTCTGACATCGTTGCGGCAAAGTTGTTAATTTCTTCCGACATATTATTAACTATAGTGCCTGCGTCGGTGGAACGTTTTGAAGTGGTGGTAATACCCGAGATGATGTTCGACAATGTTTGAGAAATGTTACGCGAATTTTCTCTGGTAGATTCAGAGAGACGGCGTATTTCATCGGCTACTACGGCAAACCCCTTGCCCGCCTCTCCTGCGTGTGCGGATTCTATAGCGGCATTCATAGAAAGAAGGTTTGTGTTAGACGCTATAACACTGATGATTTTAATTGCCGACCCTATGCCGTCTATGGATTGGGCGATACTTTGAACCGCCTGAATGGTTTCTTTCATTGCATCCTGTCCGCTGGCGGCATTTTCGATTAACTCTTTTATGACATCTCTTTTTTTCCGTGATAAATCGGAAGTGCTCTTTAGTGAGTTTACCATTTCTTCCGTAACTGCGGATGATGAATTCACCGAGTCAGACTGTTCATGGATAGTAACATTCAGTTTTCCTACCATGCTATTGATACTCTCTATTACTTCAAGGGCGCGGTTTATGTGCCCCTTGAGTTCCCTTGTGATATAGACCGTTGTCTTTCTCTCTTCATCAAGGAGCGAAAGGTTATAGTGAGCGCAATTGCCAATTTTGTTGAGATTATTGTAAATCGCCGTCGCCATTGACTTACAGCTTCCGTAACCACAGCTAGTACAATCGTATATATCCGCGTCGCTTAATTTCCTCATCTGTTTATAGATTTCTTTTAATTCTGTTTCGTTGGGATGTTTTATATTGTTATTGCCGGAAAGGTCTTTGTAAGTTCTATCGTATAAACCTTTCTTCCAATAGTTATTCAAAACTTTGTTGTATTTTTTATAAAGTTTTTCGTTGTTCTTGGGATTAAGTTTACGTTCAAGCTCCGCGCTACGTTTGCGAACCGGGCTTTCAAGCTCATCCATGGTCAGTTTAGAATTTCCCGTACCAGGACCGCCGTTACATCCCATTTCACAGTTAAGGCAGTCTATAAGTAATGGAAACTCAACGCTAGGATCGTTTAGTTTTTTTGAAACCTGTGTTAAATAATGATAGATTGTATGAACTCCCTCGATCTTACGGGTGTTTCTTCTGATACCGGGTACAAAACGTTCTGCAGTATCAAGCAAACCTCCGGGAGACGAGAACAACACCGCACGTTCAGCAGACGCGCCTATATACTCAACAGCGGGGAATTCATTAAGGTTAATTTTTTCCCTTTCAATATATTCTTTAAGGGCAAGCATGGTAACATTATAATCACCAAGTCCCGTTTCGGAAAATTCTCTTTTCTTGGCAATACATGGAGAGATTATGGCGATTTTTTGCCCTCTGTATTCAGGGTAATATTCCCGTATCATTTTGACGGTATGGAGCATTGGGCTATCCGCCGGCGCGAGATGGGGAATTAGTTCAGGGTGGTAAATTTCGATGTAACTGACGATTGCCGGGCATGGCTGGGCAATTACCATCTTGGGGCTTTTTGCTTTGATGTAATTAAGGTAGGAAATTACGGTAAGTTCCGCGCCGTAACTTACATCAAACGCCGCTGTAACCCCCAAAGATTTAAGCCAGCCGTTTAATTTTAGGTACATATCAGGAAAGACCGAAGCTACGGCAGGAGCGACCACAGCGGTTATCTTTTCTCCGTTCTTCAGGTCGCTAAAAAATTTCTGCGTATCATCAATTGGTTTGCGCGCATGATGACTGCATGAAGTTATACAGTTCCCGCATCCAATACACATATTATGATTAACTCCAAGTCTATCATGGGAACCGTCCATGCAAAATTTTACCGGACATGCCGTTATACAAGCATAACAGTTTATACACTTCCCTTCTTCAATACTTATTACGGGAGCAATATCACCTGAATTATTCATTATTAAGCCCCTTTATTTCGCCCTTGCTAACAGAGCTTTTTCTATGGTTTCACGTAATATAACAGGATTTACCGGCTTGGATATTACACCGGCGGCTCCCAAATTCTTTGCTTTAGTAACAAACTCATGCCCGGAGTTAATACTAACAACAATAACCGGCACTAACCTATAGCTGGGAAGCCTTAATATATCCTGAAGAAATTCAAAACCGGAAATATTCGGCATTTCAATATCCAAAAGGACAACATCAACTTTTACCTTATTAACAAAACTTACGGCTTCGGAGGCTGATTTAGCCGCACGAAGATCGTATTGGTCGTCAGATAGTATCGCTTGAAATTCGCTTAGTTGTTGTAAATTATCATCTATTGCCAGAACTACCTTCTTTTCAGCCATAAACACCTTCCTTTTACTTGGAAAAAAAGCTCTTAATATAGAATAATATCTATTTTCTGATTAATATTATATAATAAATAAGGAAAAAGTTCAAGTTTTTTTAGATTAGAGTTGTTCCGAAACTTTAGTTTCTGAACAACTTCCATAGAACTGTATTTTTGCCGGACTTTGTCCTATGGCTTATAGCCTGAAAAAATGCAAGACTTTGAGGGAACCACGGGTTTCCGAACAAGTCCATTTTATAGTTTGCGGAGCGTATTATGGAAAGTGCCGAAAAAAACACTATCCTCATTATAGATGATGAAACCATAAATCTTGAAATCTTAAACTGCATATTAAGTCCCGAATATACCATCTATATGACAAAAAGCGGTTCCTCCGCGATAGAAATGGCAAATAAATATGTCCCCGACCTCATTTTGCTGGATATAATCATGCCGGAAATGGACGGCTATGAGGTTCTTCAAACGCTGAAAAATTCCGAAAAAACGCAGAATATTCCCGTTGTTTTTATAACCGGTCTTTCCGCCTCGGAAGACGAAGAAAAGGGGCTGTCCCTTGATGCCGCGGATTTTATACATAAACCTTTCAGCGCAATGACTGTAAGATTAAGGGTACGCAACCAAATACAAATCGTAAATCAATTTCGCGCGATAAAAAATTACGCCCACGAAGTCGCGGCGGCTGAAGAAAGAGGCAAATTTTTTGCCAGAATGAGCCACGAAATGCGAACCCCGCTTAATGCGGTAATCGGTCTTTCCGGGATGACCCTTGAACAAAACGATCTAAGTGATGAAGTCAGGCAAAATGTAGAAAAAATCAGCAATTCAGGTTCTTCACTCCTTGCTCTGGTAAATGACATTCTGGATATTTCAAAAATTGATTCCGGCAAGTTTGGACTAACGCCTGTTGAATACAGCGTTCCAGCCATGATAAGCGATGCCGCCGCTCAAAACGTTATACTAAAGGGGGAGAAGCAGATTGATTTTATATTAAATATTGATAAAAACCTTCCAAAAACCCTTTTTGGCGACAACATGAGAATTAAACAGATTTTGAATAACTTTCTGTCCAACGCTTTTAAGTTCACAATGAAAGGGAGCGTAGAATTAAACGTAAAGTACGAACCGTCAGATTTACACATCGACGGAGGAAAAGTAATTACATTAGTCGTGTCCATCAAAGACACAGGCATCGGTATTAAAAGAGAAGACATCAGCAGTCTGTTTGCCGACTATACCCAAATGGATGTGCGTAATAACAGAGAAATCGGAGGAACCGGTCTTGGACTTTCCATTGCCAAAATGATAGTAGACATGATGGGCGGTTCAATCTCTGTAGAGAGCGAATACGGCAAGGGAAGTACCTTTACGGTAAAATTGCCGCAAAAATTGATCAACAACGAGGTTGTAGGAGACGATACCGTCAATGAATTAAAAAAATTAAAACACAATGTTAAAACTGCCAAAGATAGAAAGCGGCTCCACCGGATCAACATGAGGTACGCAAATGTGCTTGTTGTGGACGATATGTTAACCAACATTGATGTAGCAAAAGCTATGCTGAAACCTTACAAGATGAGAGTTGACAGCGTAACCAGCGGACAGGACGCAATTGACGCCGTCCGTGAAGAGAAGGTCAAATATGACGCTATTTTTATGGATCACATGATGCCCAAAATGGACGGAATAGAAGCTTTGCAATTCATTAGAGAAAAGCTCGAAACTAAATACGCAAAGACCGTCCCGATAATAGCGTTAACCGCTAATGCCATTGCAGGAAGCGAAGAAATGTTTTTAAAAAGCGGGTTTCAGGCTTTTGTTCCCAAACCCATAGATGTCTCGCGTCTTGACGCAGTTTTAAGACAATGGGTGCGCAATGAAGAACTGGAAAAGCTGGAAGAAGACACAGTGGATGAAGAGCCGCTCTCCAATTCCGGTAAAGAACAAGTCCAGATTATACTCAACAAAAAAGTAGAAGGAATGGATATAGCTAACGCCCTAAAACGTTTCAGCGGCGATGTAGAAACTTTCCTGCATGTAATGCAGTCCTTCTCAAAAAATACAAGAGACCTTCTTGAAACCATGAAAGAAGTAAACGAAAACAATTTAGCTGAATACGCAATCAATGTACATGGGATAAAAAGTTCTTGCTTAGGCGTTTGCGCCGATGAGGCAGGCAATAAAGCAGGGGCTTTGGAAAAAGCGGCAAAAGCAGGCGATCTTGCATTTGTTAAGGCAAACAACCTCGCGCTTATTGAAGATGTCTTAAAACTTATTAAAAACATTGAAGCCGCGTTTCCCGCAGAAACCCCGCAAATTGTCAAATTAAAAAAAGACAAACCGTATGAAGAAGTGTTAAAAAATCTTTATACCGCCTGTGATAATTTACAAATGCAGAAAGTTGAAACAATAATGAAAGAAATCGAGTCTTTTGAATACACAGCCGATGACGGATTAGTTTCATGGCTAAGGGATAATGTTAATAAGATGAATTATCTGTACATTGTTGAAAAACTTTCGTGTCTGCTCTCCCCTATTGACTAAATTTGCAAAGCAACATGGATTATTAAACTAGCGGTCAGAATGAGCCTCTGCGGAACAGAACGCAGACTGAAAGTCTGACGCGGTATCTAAAACTTTAAGTTATATCAAGCGGAGGCTCGTTCGCAGGGAGGCATTAAACCAGACTTTCGAATAAATCAATAATCAGCATCTATATTTCCCGCCCCTTTTTTGATATACTTTAAAAGAACCTTGTATACCGCACAGTTTTGGCGCGTTCTAAAACAGGAGGAAAAATTGAAATTAAAACAACTTTTTTCAATGGTATTATTGGTGTTGGTCGCTTTGTTGTTTTGTACCGGTTGTACAGGAAGAACATCGTCGCAGACGGTTTCCGCGCAAACGGTTGAAAATCCGGCGGGTTCCCAAACGCCTGCCGTGCCGGAGCAGACAGGCAATCCCAAAGTGTACTTTACAAGCGATATTAGCCCGGCAGGACTGATGGCGGTTTACACTGCCCTTGCCCGACAACCGAGCGGCAGAGTAGCGGTAAAAATTAGTACGGGCGAGCCGCCGAACAGCAATTATCTAAGACCAGCTTTAATAGGAAATTTGGTGCAATCTATAAACGGAACTTTTGTTGAGTCAAATACAGCTTATGGCGGACGGAGAGCGAGCGCGGCGTTTCATAAACAGGTTGCGAGAGATCACGGCTTCACAGGAATTGCGGAGGTGGACATACTGGACGAAAACGGATCGATTAGCCTTCCGGTTCGGGGCGGCACAAGGCTGAGGGAAAATTTCGTCGGCGCTCATTTTTCAAATTACGATTATTATGTTGTACTTTCACATTTTAAGGGACACCAAATGGCAGGCTTTGGCGGAGCGATTAAAAATATTTCTATTGGAATTGCGTCATCCGAAGGAAAGATGTGGATTCACACCGGAGGCAACAGCAGAACCAGCATGAGAGGCGGAGAGCAGGATGCGTTTCTCGATTCTATGGCAGAGGCAGGAAAATCCGTAGTCGATAGTTTGAACGGAAATATCCTCTATATAAATGTGATGAATCGATTGTCGGTGGATTGTGATTGTAACGGCAATCCTTCCGCGCCTGATATGCACGACATCGGAATACTTTCATCGCTTGATCCTGTCGCCCTCGATCAAGCGTGCGTTGATCTTGTGTATTCTGCGCCGGACGGAAGAAGTTTGATACAGCGAATAGAAATACGAAACGGTAGGCGCACGCTTGATCATGGAGCGGCTATCGGTCTTGGAAGTAAAACTTATGAACTCATAAGATTGTAAACTGACATAAGGACGAAACAGATGATTGAAATTATCAGAAGGGAATTAATTTACTTCTGGTATTACTTTTCGATATTGTTAAGTCAAATAGCCGTTTATTGGGTCTTGGGAATGATCCTCGGTTCCGTGATTGCCGTCTTTGGCAAGGAAAAACTTCACTCCATGTTTGCCGCAATGAGAGATAAAAATTTAGGTCTCTTAGGACTGATTCCTGCCTCTCTCATCGGTATTGCCTCTCCGCTTTGCATGTACGGAACAATCCCGATTGCCGCTTCATTCTCCGAAAAAGGTATGCGCGATGACTGGCTTGCGGCGTTTATGATGAGTTCAATACTTCTGAACCCTCAGCTTCTTTTTTACAGCGCGGCAATGGGAAAAACTGTCCTTGCGATACGCTTTGTCAGTTGTTTTATTTGCGGCATTACTGCCGGGCTTTTGCTTCACTTTTTTTTCAAAGACAAAAAGTTTTTTAATTTTGCCGGTTTTGCAGAAGAGGAAAGCAGAGATACTGACCCAAATCTTTTCCTGCGTTTTTTTAAAAATCTTTGGCGTAACGTAAAAGCCACTGCTCCTGCTTTCCTTATCGGCTTGAGTCTTGCCGCTTTGTTTCAACGTTATGTCCCTGAAACCGCCGTTGCCGCCCTTTTCGGAAAACAGCGCGGCTTCGGTCTTCTCATGGCGGCAAGCATTGGGGTTCCGCTTTATGTCTGCGGCGGCGGCACTATTCCACTGCTCATGTCATGGATAGAAAACGGAATGTCATTGGGAGCCGCCTCAGCGTTCATGATCACAGGTCCAGCGATGAAGATAACCAATTTAGGAGCAGTTAAAATTGTTTTAGGCATAAAAGATTTTTGTATTTACATAGCCTTTGCTCTTGTCTTCGCTTTGCTTACGGGGGGTATGATAGACTTTGTGGTTAGGGTGTAGAGAGTGTTTTGGAATGAGGTAGATATGCGGTTACCTTGCTCCCAGTAACAACCATTTTTTAGCTCTCAACATGGGCAACCGTCAATTCTTTACGAAGCAGGGAAGCAACAATTTCAGAAGGGGTTTTTCGGGAAGCTATAGCTTTTGCGTTAAGAATTTGAGATGTTTTTTCGTCAAGGCAAACAACCTGAGAACCTTTGCGTGAAAAAAAACCTGTCCCATTAGGACCAAGTGTTGGGACAGTTTTAGTTAGACGCTCATCAAGGGCGGCATATTCTTCATCAGTCATATCTCGCATAATTACTCCTCATCCATTTGGGCTGCTATTTTTTCACGTTTCAGAAGACCATCGTATATTTTCGTCTCAATAGCCCATTCTATGTCGTCTTTGGTACACCCATGCCAAAACGCCGATTGGACAAACTTAATGTTGTCTGCCATCGATTTCCCTTTTAAATATGTTACTAAAAAAAGATAAAAATGTCAAATGTTTAATCCCATAAAAGGGTGTTATCACTGTTTTGTTACTCTCTAACACAATATACGTTGTTATTGCCACTTTTTGCCTTTTCGCTCTGCTTACGGAGGTTATTGTTGATTGGATGGCGGGGGTATCCTAAGAACCCGCTTTCGCGGGGGAGTGTATAATAAATTTCCTCTCTAACGGAGAGCTTCGTGTCTTGTTGCGAGGTTCTTCATTGGGTGGTTAGGATGTAGAGAGTGTTTAAAGTGGACAGAAATTAGATTTAGATATATAATACTAAAAATAACGGGAGAATAAATTTTAAAGATGATAATTTTACAAGGCTATTTTGTGGCAGTGGAATAGAAGAAAGGGACTATAAATTTGTTGGAAGAAATATGGTGCTATTTTAGTGACATAAATACAATCATATACAAATCAGAATATGATAGTTGGTTCGATGTAGATGGTTATGAACGGATTGAATGGAGGCGATCATTTCATTATACCGTAGAATATATACGGCAATAAATAATTTTTATAAAGGATATGTTAGAACGATAGAAAAAAATCACAATAAATTAACATTAAGGAGGTAAAATAAATGTTTGAAAAGATTGTATTTATTATTCCAATTATTCTCGCTATTGCGTTTTCTGTATTTATTTATTGGATATATAAAAAAATTAAAGAAGAAAGAATACATAAAATATTCAAATTAACAATGTTTATTCTATTACCTGTACTTGCATTCATTTTTCCAATTCCCAGCTGGAATTCAGATATAATAGTTGGGTTTTTTATAAATATATTTATAATAGGAATAGTTATAATTATATTTTTTTATAACATTATTTATATACTAATATATAAGAAATTTAATTATTTTGTATTTACTCCATTATTAATTATAATTTTTTATATTGCCGGAATATATTATCATGGGAGACATTACAATGAAATACATAAAGTTGCCGGCAATATAGTAGAATATTCATATGAAAATAATATTACAAATATTGAAGATTTAATAAACACCATTAACATACCAAAAGATATGGAACTAGTCATAATAGATAATAGTGTAATAATTTTTTATAGAAAAACAAATAAAATCGATTATTATTATAAAGTATATAACAATGAAAATGATAATGATATAAAAATTGAAATGTTGGTAAATAATATAAATATATTGGAAAATCGGGGCTTAAGAGGTGAATTTATAGATAACGAAATTATAATACATTATAAGGGGTTGATATATTTTGTTTATAGAGGCAGGTATCTTGATACTGAAGAATTTTATAAAAAAGCAAATGGCACATAAAAAAAGAGGTGATTTGAACCTAAATTGGGGTTAAATTATTTTACATAAAATTAATATTATGGTATAATTTTCTTATGGAGCTATATATGAAACGAGGGAATATAAAATGTTTCATCATTATGGTATTGCTCATTTCCTGTGTTAGTACCAATGGTGTAAGCCAAGATGTAAGTCCGCAAACTGCGCAAACTTTTCTTGATCGGGGCATTTTGTCTGCAACCGAAGGTGATTTCCAAATAGCAATAGCTGATTTTACGGAAGCAATTAAACTTGCTCCGAATATGATTACTGCGTATATTCTTAGAGGGAGAGCTTTGCATGCCAGTGTGTCAAGAATAACAAGTATTTATGAGAATTTCAGTGGATTTGCTTTTATTTCTGGACAAGGACAGTTGCCTACAGAACGGATTCAGATCATAGAAAGCGCTATTTTAGATTATGATCAAGCAATCAGGTTGGATGCTAATTGTGCTGAGGCATATTATGATCGTGGTCGCGCGTATCGGGAATTAAGAAATTATACACAAGCAATTTCTGACTACACAGAAGCGATCAGGTTAAATCCTAATAATGTTAGGGCATATAATAACCGTGGTCTTGCGTATTCTTATTTAGGAAATCATACACAAGCGATTTCTGATTACACAGAAGCGATAAGATTAGATCCTAATTATGCTGGGGTATATTATGACCGTGGTGTTGCATATTCTGAATTAAGAAATTATGCACAAGCGATTTCTGACTACACAGAAGCGATCAGGTTAGCTCCTAATTATGCTTATGCATATAATAATCGTGGTGTTGCATATTCTGAATTAAGAAATTATGCACTAGCGATTTCTGACTACACAGAAGCGATCAGGTTAGTTCCTAATGATGCTATGGCATATAATAACCGTGGTCTTGCGTATTCTGATTTAGGAAATCATACACAAGCGATTTCTGATTACACGGAAGCGATCAGTTTAGAACCTAATTATGCTAGGGCATATTATGTTCGTGGTATAGCGTATTTTGAATTAAAAAATTATACGCAGGCAATTTCTGACTACACAGAAACGATAAGGTTAGCGCCTAATTATACTGAGGCATATTTATTCCGTGGTGATGCATATTCTGCATTAGGAAATCATGCACAAGCAATTTCTGACTATACACAAGCAATAAAGTTAGATGCTAATTATACTGAGGCATATTATAATCGTGGTGTAGCGTATTACGAATTAAGAAATTATACACAGGCAATTTCTGACTACACACAAGCGATAAGGTTAGAGCCTAATAATGCCGGGATATATATTGCTCGTGGTAGTGCATATTCTGCATTAAGAAATTATACACAAGCGATTTCTGACTACACAGAAGCGATAAGGTTAAATCCTAATTATGCTATGGCATATAATAATCGTGGTACTGCATATTCTAATTTAAGAAATTATACACAAGCGATTTCTGATTACACACAAGCGATAAGGTTAGTTCCTAATGATGCCGGGGTATATTATAACCGTGGTACCGCATATTCTGCATTAAGAAATCATACACAAGCGATTTCTGACTACACAGAAGCGATAAGGTTAAATCCTAATGATGCTATGGCATATAATAACCGTGGTAATGCGTATTCTGATTTAAGAAGTTATGCCCAAGCAATTTCTGATTATAATCAAGCACTTATAATCGATCCCAATTATACTTTAGCTAAAGAAAATCTTGAAAGGGTACGTAAGATGGAGAGTTTGGAAAGGGAAAATATATGAAATTAAATTTATCTTTGCTCGCTAATAAAAAAGAAATATCGTCTTGATAATCAGCCCAAAATATTTTTTATTTCCACGCCAACGTTTGGGTCAAGGCTGGTTTGCCAAATTTCATTTTGTTTCATAAAAATCTTCACCATCAAGCTCTGTGGAAAGCGGTCAGTTCCTTATTACTGTGGTATTCTTTGACTGCCATCTTGGCGGCTTTTTCCGGAGGAAGTGTATTTTTTCAAAGTAAATCGTTCAATCATGCTCATATTATCAATATACCATAAAAGCCCCTTGACAAACACCTATGGTTTCATGGTAGACTAAATTTTGATAAACAAGGGCGTTTATTCGATGAATTGCTGGAAGCGGTTTGTCGGTAAGCGCCTTTTTTGTAGGGTAGTCAGGACGGGAGTAATGGCAGACACAGCATATTTAATTTTAGAAAACGGCATAACCTTTGAGGGTAAATTCTTTGGAAAACAGGGCGAAATCACAGGGGAAATTGTCTTTACAACCGGCATGACCGGCTATCTGGAAACGCTTACCGACCCAAGCTATTACGGTCAAATTGTCCTGCAAACATTTCCGCTAATCGGCAACTACGGTATTATTCCAACGGACTTTGAGAGTGCCGCCGTCTCTGCGCGCGCCTACGTCGTAAAGCATCCGTGTCAAAACCCGTCAAACTTCCGAAGTGAGGGTAGCCTTGACGCATTTTTGAAAGAGCGCGGCGTGATAGGGATTTACGGCATTGACACAAGAGCGCTTACAAAAATCATCCGCGAAAACGGCGTGATGAACGGAAAAATTACAAGCGTCAAACCAACAGGGAAAATTTCTAATGATATTAAATCATATAAAATAGAAAATTCTGTTCCAAGTGTTTCCGCCGGTGAAAAAAAGTTTTATAAATCAGAAAACTCGAAATACACTGTCGCGCTTTATGACTTTGGCAGTAAAGAAAATATACGGCGAGAACTTAACAGGCTTGGTTGTGATGTGTGGAAGTTTCCATGCAACAGTACACATGAGGAAATACTCAAAATTTCTCCTGACGGAATTATGTTGTCTAACGGTCCGGGCGATCCTGCGGATAATAAGGAGATCATCAAAAACTTAAAATCTCTTTTGAAATCGGGCGTGCCGATTTTCGGTATTTGCCTTGGACATCAGCTTCTGGCGCTGGCAAGCGGATTTAACACAAACAAACTGAAATACGGACACAGGGGCGCGAACCAGCCTGTAAAAGATACGCAGAGCGGAAAGGTGTACATCACAAGTCAAAATCACGGCTACGCTGTAGTGTCAAAAACCATTGATGTGCGTATCGCCGACGAATGGTTTATCAACGTGAATGACGGAACGTGCGAAGGGATAGCGTATAAAAACGCACCTGCGTTCTCTGTCCAGTTTCACCCCGAAGCCTGCGGCGGTCCGCATGATACCGCTTTCCTTTTTGACAAATTTATACAGAGCATGGAGGCGAAAAAAAATGCCTCTAAATAAAGATATTAAAAAAACGATGGTCATCGGCTCAGGTCCAATTGTTATTGGGCAGGCGGCGGAGTTTGATTACGCCGGCACTCAGGCTTGCAGAATGTTGCGTGAGGACGGAATTGAAATCATACTTGTCAATTCAAATCCCGCGACAATCATGACCGATAAAAATATCGCGGACAAAATATATATCGAACCGCTGACGCTTACCACTGTGAAACGCATAATAGAAAAAGAACGCCCCGACAGCATTTTGTCGGGACTGGGCGGGCAAACGGGGCTTACGCTGTGTATGCAGTTAGCCCGTGACGGTTTTCTTGAAAAAATGAACGTGCGTCTGCTCGGCTCGTCACCAGAAACAATCGATAAGGCTGAAGATAGGCAACTTTTCAAGGAAACTATGTTGAAGATCGGTCAGCCGGTTATTCCTTCGGTTATTGCAACGGAAATGGAAACGGCGCTTGCTTTCGCAAAAACGGAAGGCTACCCGCTTATCGTGCGACCGGCTTTTACGCTGGGCGGCTCGGGCGGCGGCATTGCGGATAATGAAACGCGACTCCGTGAGATTGCCGCGAATGGTATCGCGCTTTCGCCGATTCACCAGATACTTGTGGAAAAATCCATTGCAGGCTGGAAGGAAATTGAGTTTGAGGTAATGCGCGACCGAGCGGGTAACGTAATTACCGTATGCTCTATGGAAAATTTCGATCCTGTGGGCGTACACACGGGAGACAGCATCGTCATTGCCCCTGCGGTAACGCTTGCGGATAAGGAATACCAAATGCTACGCACGGCGGCGCTCGACATAATCAAAGCCCTCGGCGTGGAAGGCGGTTGTAACGTTCAATTCGCCCTATACCCACACAGTTTTG
>JAIRUQ010000059.1 GCA_031254315.1 Treponema sp. | reverse complement strand
TATATTTGATTAGACATTTGACACAGGGGCTTTTATGGAATATGAATAAAAAATATCTTAATTGGAATGAAGATAAAAAATTATTAATTGAAAGAATAATTGAAGCTGGATTGAAAAAGGATGAAATATTAATGTGGAAGTATTATAGTTTTGATGATATAAAAGAAGTTGTCTTGAATATGGATGAACTTTCAAAAAACAATTTAGACTATTGGTCGGAAAAAATACAAGTAAATAAAGAAGAATTTAGGTGTTATGGAACAAAACAGTGGTTTTTGAGAACCGTGGAAGAAGATTTTATAAAATTGGAAAAGGATATGAAAAGGCTAGAAAAAGGTTTACATTTATAATAATAAGGAGTATAAATGAAAAAAGAAAGCATAGTAGCAGAAAGCATGATAAACTTGGTAAAAGAATTACAGAAAGAAAAACTTTTAAATGATTTTATACTTGGCGGAGGAACAGCACTGAGCCTGTCATAAAAATTGTGTAAATGGCCATAACGTGGTAGAAATACCAAGGGAGAAAACATGGTCATGGCACGAAAGAAAAAAGAGAAAGAAAAGGATATTATCGACCAACTGCTTGATAATATCGACTTCAAGGGTCTAACCCAGGACGAGGTTGTCGGTCAAGACGGCCTTATTAAACAGCTGACGGGACGGATACTCCAGCGGGCGCTTGAAGCGGAAATGACGGAACACCTCGGGTATGAGAAAAACTCAAACGCCGGGGACAACAGCGGGAACAGCCGGAACGGGTACACGGAAAAGACCGTACTGATGGAAAACCAAAGTACCACCATCGATGTCCCCCGGGATCGGAACGGGACATTCGGGCCTGTGATTGTCCCCAAGCACGAGAAACGGGTGCCGCTGTTCAACGATCAAATTATCTCGATGTACTCGTTCGGTATGAGTGATCGGGATATAAAAAAACATTTAGAAAAAATTTATAACGTTGAAGTGTCGCCCGACCTGATAAGCCGTGTAACGAATGCGGTACTGGACGAGGTACATGAATGGCAGAACCGTCCGCTGGAAACGTCATACGCAATAGTGTATCTTGACGCGCTGAGGGTCAAAGGCAGGGTGGACGGTAAAAGCTGCAACAAAAGCGTTTATGTGGCGTTAGGGGTCAATTTCGAAGGCCAGAAGGAAGTTTTAGGGCTGTGGGTGGCCGAAAACGAAGGGGCCAAGTTTTGGATGGGGGTGTTAACCGAACTGAAGAACCGGGGCGTCCAAGACATCCTCATCGCGTGCATGGACGGGCTTACCGGCTTCCCCGATGCGGTCCGTGCGGTGTATCCCCAGACCCGCGTCCAGCTTTGTATCGTCCACATGATCCGCAATTCGACCAAGTTTGTTTCGTACAAGGACCTGAAAAAAATATGCGCCGATTTGAAGGCTGTTTATTCAGCTAACAGCGAGGGGGCCGGACGCGAGGCTCTTGAAGATTTCGGAAAAACATGGAACGGGAAGTACCCTATGATTTACCAGTCATGGGAACGGCACTGGGAAGACCTGAGCGAGTTCTTCAAATACCCTCCTGAGATTCGCCGCGCCATTTATACGACTAACGCGGTTGAATCTTTAAATTACCAGTTGCGGAAGGTCACGAAAAACCGCTCGACATTTTGCACGGATGACGCTATATTCAAGATACTGTATTTGGCGATTCGTAATGCGTCGGAAAAATGGACGATGCCGATAAGGGATTGGGGGGCGGCGTTAAACCAGTTCGCCATTGAGTTCGGGAATGAACGGGTTCCGTTCTGATGATATTTGCCATTTACACAAAAAATCTGACAGGCTCGGTTAAACGGAGTCACCGCGAGAAAAACGTAACCTTATTTCTTCGTGTCCTTTTTGTGAGAAATTCTTCACTGTTCATTGCTACTTGTTTACTGTTAATTTGTATTGTCTTTCTCCCGGTATTAAGCTTCTTCGGCCCTTTTTCTTTTAAATACTCAATAAAAGCCATTGTTTTTACCCTTTCGTTTAAGGGTGACTGGCATTACGCCACGCGCCATGCTTACTAACAGCGCTCCACATTAAAAGCAACTGGCTATCGCGCTTTCCAGCGCGGCAATATGAGGATCGATTAAGGCTATGGGGTTGGCACGTTTTTTAAGAACCTGGAGTTTTTCCGGCAGCGCGATATTCTGGCCCGTGGCCCTGCGTACCAGCTCCGCCTCTTTGGCTGGGTGGCCGGTGGCAAGTATGACAATGTGTGAATGGCGGTCGCCACAGTCCATGAATTTCCTGGCAGCCGCGAACGCTACCGCGCCGTGGGGGTCTAGGAGTATATTGTATTTTTTCCACACCCATTCCATTGTGGCTAGGGTCTCATCATCCTTAATTGCCGCAGGGTATACCATGTTGCGCATAACTGCCGGAGCTTCCTCGTAAAAAGAGACTAGGCGTTCATAATTAACCGGCCTAGAAATATCCATAGCCGGAGAACAAGTTGATATCGGAACATGTGGATTAAAACTATTGCCCCGGAAATAATCTCCAAATGAGTCATTGCTGTTCATGGCGGCAATAAAACCGTTTACAGGCATTCCGAATTTCCACGCATAAAGGCCGGAAATAAAATTACCGAAATTCCCCGATGGGACAGAAAAAACCAAATCCCTGCCCTGAAGGTATTTTTTTACTTTGACAAATGCAAAAAGAAAATAAAATGCCTGGGGCAAAAGCCTGCACGGGTTGACCGTATTCGCACTGGTAATATTATGGCGATCCGCAAAAGGCCTGTCGTCAAGTATGCCCGTAATAAGCCGCTGGCAGTCGTCAAAGCCTCCCTTTATCTGTATGGGGATGGTGTTCCCCCCCGCAGTTATAAAACTGGAAGTATCAAGGCCCCATATAGGCCCGGAAGGGTACAATAAAACCGAGGTGATTCCGCTGCGGCCCCGGAAAGCCCCGGTTAAACTAAGGCCAGTCTCTCCCCTGGCAGCAGAAATGATCATTGCCTGGCCTGAATTTTTTAGGAGTTCCTCAAGCACTGCTCCAAAAAACGCAACACCGAAATCCTTAAAGACCCCTGAAGGCCCATTGTAAAGATTCAAAATCGAAAAATTTTCGTCAAGATTAATAAGCTCAGGTTCAAAATCAAATGCGCTTTGGGACACTCTGGAAGCTGAATATGGGTTTAGTTCGCCTTGGAGAAGGCTGGGAGTTACGGTTGAGACCAGTTCTGGATAGCTGGTATTTTCATCCATGTAAAGAAAGAACTGGCGCATATCGGGAACCGAGGAAGGCACATAAAGCCCCCCGTCCGGCGGCAGGCAACGCAGCACCGCATCCTTAAAAGAGACTTCCGGTTGATGTGCTCTAGTAGACCGAAACCGCATTGATCCAGTATAACCGGGAAAACCCGCCAATTACAATGGAAAAAGATTATTCTTTACAATAAATATACGAAAAGAGGTGTATTTCACGGATTCTGCATTTGAAGGCTAATCCGTAGTGCCGTTAATCGTAGCCAGCATTATCGCCTTAATCGTATGCTTGCGGTTTTCAGCCTGATCCCAGGCCTTGCTCTGGAGGCCGTCAATTACATCGGGGGTAACTTCTTCGCCCTTGATAGCCGGAAGGTCATGCATAAAAATCGTTTCCTTCCTGCCGGATTTGTCCATCAAGGCCTGGTTGACCTGATACGGTTTTAGAAGCTTGATACGTTCTTCTCTTTTGGCCTCTTCCCCCATGGAAGCCCACACGTCCGTGTAAATGGCATCAGCCCCTTTTACGTCCGCCAGGTCAGTGCTGACCGTAATCTGCGCACCGGAATTTTTTGCCAAATCCGTGCATTTTGCCAGCAGGCTAGGGTCGGGGTTAAGGTCTTTAGGTGCAATAATCGCAAGATGAAGCCCCATTTTTGATCCAATCACCATGAGGGATCTGACTACATTGTTCCTGCCGTCTCCCACAAAGCAGAGTTTCTTGCCCTGGACATTTCCAAAATTTTCCTCAATGGTCAGCATATCTGCCAGAACCTGAGTGGGGTGAAAATCATCGGTA
>JAIRUQ010000079.1 GCA_031254315.1 Treponema sp. | reverse complement strand
TTTTACCATTCCTTCCTCCATGGTTACGTTTCCCGGCAAACCCGGCGATTCTTTTTTTTATTTTATTGAACTCTTTAAGAGTCCAAAATTTATTAAATCCAGCGCCCGGTACCCGCATCTTTTATACAGAAACCAATTGCTGGATTGTGAGAAAACAAGCTGTCCTGAAACCGAAGGCCCCAAACAATTGTAAATCGCGGGCCTTCGTTCCAATTTCGCGTTTTACTGAATTTCAACCGTACCGCCGGCGGCAGTGATCTGATCCTTGATTTTCGCGGCATCTTCCTTGGAAATGCCTTCCCTGAGGGGCTTGGGGGCCCCTTCCACAAGGTCCTTGGCTTCCTTAAGACCGAGGCCGGTAACCGCCCGGACTTCCTTGATTACCGCGATTTTCTTGGTCTCGTCAAAGGCTTTGAGAATGACATTGAATTCCGTCTGTTCCTCGGCGGCTGCGGCGGGGGCTGCTCCAGCTCCGGCGCCTGCAACGGCGACCGCCACGGGGGCGGCTGCGGAAACACCGAATTTCTCTTCCATTGCCTTTACCAGCTCTGAAACCTCCAGGACTGTCATGGAAGCAATCGCTTCTAAAATTTCTTCTTTTGTGGCTGCCATATTATCTTCTCCTAAAAATTGTTACGTACTTCATACGAAGAACGTTTCCCCATTTTTGGGGATTTATAAAAACTGACAGGAACGACAGCTGACGAAGCCTGACAGTTTGTTCACCGGATCGGGTTCCTTAAGCGGCTCCCTTTTTGTCCGCGACGGCTTTTATTGTCCGTACCAGCCGTGACGGAATATCGTTGAGCGCGGACGCGAGGTTGCGCGCCGGAGCGCTCATTACAGACATGAGCATAGAAATAAGCTCCAGTCTGCCGGGCAGTTTTGAAAAAGCCTCAGTCTGAGCGGTGTTATAAATCGTACCGCCGATCAACGCGCCTTTTACCTGCAGAGCGGGAACTTCTTTAAGGAACTCGAATAAAATTTTCGCTACTTCATTCGGGTCCTTTGGACTGATCGCTACCGCTGTAGGTCCAACCAGATATGAAGACACATCCGGCGTTGACAACTGCTCAAAGGCAATTCTCGCAAAGTTGTTTTTCAGCACCTTGTACTGAACTTCCTTCGCGCGCAGTTGCTTTCTTAGGTTAGTGATCTGCTCAACAGTAAGACCACGGTAATCTGTAAAGATAAAATCCTGCGCCGCGCCGAGTGATTCTTTGATCTGCCCTATCGCCTTAGTTTTTGTTTCTTGTATTTTTTTCGCTATAATCGCCATTTGACCCTCCTAATCCTGATCCTTCATTGCGACCCACACGCCGGGTCCCATCGTAGAAGACACCGAAACGGTTTGGATAAACTCGCCTTTTACGTCCGTCGGGCGTTTGCGTTTTACTTCTGTCATAACGACCGTAACATTTTCCGCGACCTGTTCCGGTTCCATTGAAACTTTGCCGACCGCAAGATGCAAAACGCCGGTTTTGTCGGCTCTGAATTCAACACGCCCTTTTCTTAATTCCGCTAACGTACCTTTTAAGTCGAAGGTTACCGTTCCGGTTTTAGGATTGGGCATAAGTCCCTTGCGTCCAAGCACCATACCAAGTTTACCGACATCTTTCATCATATCGGGAGTTGCGACCGCGATGTCAAAGTCCGTCCAGCCGCCCTTCACCTTTTCGATTAGATCGTCGGCTCCGACAAAAGCGGCTCCTGCGTCCTGCGCTTCTTTTTCTTTTTCTGGTTTGCAGAAAACAAGCACTTTTTTATCGCCCCTAAACTGGTGCGGAAGAACAACGGTGTCACGTACCGTCTGACTCTTTTTAAGATTGAGTTTTACCGACAGGTCTACAGTTTCATCGAACTTCGCGTAAGCCATTGACTTAACGAGCGTTAAAGCCTCTTTAAGTTCATAGGGATTTTCGGGTTTGAATTTTTTGGCGTTTTCGTTGTATTTTTTTCCGTGTTTCATTTGTCCGCCTCAACACCCATAGACCGGGCAGTCCCGGCGATGATCTTTACAGCCGCGTTTAGATCGTTAGCGGAAAGATCAGCCATTTTTGTCTTGGCAATATCCTCAAGTTGCGCTCTGGAAATTTTGCCAACCTTAACCTTGTGTGACTCTTTTGATCCCTTATCAAGCCCGATCGCTTTTTTAATTAAAACCGAAGCAGGCGGTGTTTTGAGGATAAAAGTAAACGATTTATCCACATAAACGGTGATAATTACCGGAATAATGAGTCCCGGTTCCATGCCCTTTGTCTTGTCGTTAAACTGCTGGACAAATTGCGGAGCGCTGACACCATGCGGTCCCAGCGCCGGTCCTACGGGCGGAGCCGGTGTAGCTTTCCCCGCAGGACATTGCAGCTTAATAAATGCCGCAATTTTCTTTTTTGCCATTTTCTTCTCCTTCGTGGTATGTCCGGCGGCAACCGGACTAGCGTCCTTCACCTGTTACAGGCGTTGAACTTCCACTTCTATACTTTTTCTACCTGTAAAAGATCGACTTCTACAGGAGCATTTCTGCCAAAAATACCAACCATCACTTTTAATTTATTCTTTTCGTTATTGACTTCTTCGATTGTTCCGACAAATGACTCAAACGGTCCGTCAATAATTTTTACCTGTTCTCCGGCGGCAAAAGTCTGTCTTGTGCGGACAACTCTTTCGCCCTTAATTTCTCCCGACTTCTGTAAAATAGCCCTTGCTTCATCGCCGGTTAAAGGCTGTGGTTTGCGATCCGCCGGTGTCCCGACAAATCCTGTAACTCCCTGAATCTTTTTTATTCTTGAACAGGTCTGTTTCCAGCCCATATCAGAATCAGGTAAATCCATTTCTACAAGAATATATCCGGGAAGAAATTTTCTGGTCTGAGTGCGTTTTTTTCCGTCTTTAACTTCGACGACTTCTTCGCTTGGGACTTTCACATCACGGACAACGCTTCTTTCCAGTTCTCCGTTATCGGTCATTGTGCGAATTATTTTTTCTATTTTGTTTTCATATCCTGAATAAGTGTGCAGGACGTACCAACCCGTAGCCATTGTTTACCTTGTTTGTCCTAAAATAATGCCCTAATACCCAAGAGCAATAACATATCAATAAGCCCTAAAATAGCCGCCACGATAACAGTTGAGACAATGACAACTTTAACAGAGCTGATCGCGTCATCTCTGCTGGGCCAAACTACTTTTTTAAGTTCCGCGTAGGACTCTTTGAAAAACTGAATAATCTTCTTCACGTTCCATTTCTCCTTACCATCATAGGCGCATATATAGCTTCAGGCGCAGTAGGCTTTTTACAGCATTGCCTAAAAGCACCTACTAGTTCAGGCGCAGTAGGCTTCGAACCCACGACCTGCGGTTTTGGAGACCGCCGCTCTACCAACTGAGCTATACGCCTATAATTTTTACTTTATCTTTGTCTCCTTGTGGAGCGTATGTTTCCTGTCATGAGGGCAATACTTCTTGAATTCCAGTTTTTCCTGAGTATTGCGTCTGTTCTTGCTGGTCGTATAATTTCGCCTTTTGCACTCACTGCATTGAAGGGCGATTAATTCTACCGCTGTCTTTTTACTCGCCATAATAAACCTCTCTAAATAATTGGGTCACCCTGATGGGGTTTTTAGCCCTCAATCAGAATCGAACTGATGACCTCATCCTTACCATGGATGTGCTCTGCCAACTGAGCTATAAGGGCATAAAAAGGCAACGCCCAAAAAGTTAATTTTTGAGAATTACCGGGGCATTTTACGCCGTTCTAGTCAGGATAACAAAAATGAAAAATTTGGTCAAGTATTTAAGGAAAAATTTGCAAAAAAGATACTTTTTCGTCCGGTGGAAATTGCGCCTTTCTATAGCTTTTTCCCATAATTTATAGTATAAATATGAAAATTAAACTATTACCAAAGGAAGGTCAATCATGTCTGTACACATTGCGGGGAAAGAGGGCGATGTTGCCGAAGTTGTGTTGTTGCCCGGCGACCCCCTAAGAGCCAAATTTGTCGCCGAGAATTTTCTGGAAAATGTGAAAGAATACACAAATATACGGAATATACTGGGTTTTACAGGGACTTATAAGGGAAAAAGGGTCTCAGTTCAGGGAACCGGCATGGGAATTCCTTCGATTTCTATTTATGTGAACGAATTATTCAGAGAATTCGGGGTAAAACGGGCAATTCGTATCGGAACGGCGGGTTCTATCAATAATAATGTGAGAATACGCGACTTAGTTCTCGCTATGTCTGCCTGTACCGATTCAGGAGCAAACAATATTCGTTTTGGCGGCAGAAATTATGCCCCAACAGCGACTTTTTCCCTGCTAAAAACAGCGTGGGACGTTGCCGTTTCCAAAGGCTGGCAACCAAAAGCCGGTCCGGTCGTATCATCGGATATGTTTTACACTGAAAACCCGGAAGACTGGAAACTTTGGTCTCAATTTGGCTGTCTTGCGCTGGATATGGAGTGCGCGGAGTTATACACTCTTGCCGCTAAATACGGACGCGAAGCCCTCGGCATTCTGACCATTTCCGACAGCATGATTACCCATGAAAGCACCACCGCCGAAGAGCGGCAAACCACGTTTACAAGGATGATGGAGACGGCTCTGGAGACGGCGATAAGCTGAGGGAAGAGCAATTAGGAAGCGGCGTATAGACAAGGCGCGGCGTGTTTTCCCAATGAGCAATGAGGATCAACGAATTCAAATGGGGAGTTAGTATGGCTTTATATAAAAGTGAAAACTCATACTCCCTAAATTTGTGAAGATTTTAAAAATATAAAGATATATTGACAATCATAAAATAATGCTATTAAATCATATTTATACCCAATGGGTATAAAAAAAACATCTATTATAGATGTTCAAAAAACTTTTAGGAGGACAAAATGGCAACACTTGCATCAGGTGTCAAGCTCGCAGACGGCGAAAATTTGGTTATGGAGATTGAAGCGGAACTTTGGGCTACCAGTTCTAACCCTATCTCACAGTTATTGGGAGGACTCAGTAGAGTTTTCTCCAAGATTTTAGGTTTTAAAAAGAAAGGGTACTGGGTTATAACCGACAAACGTGTGATTGAAGTCTCCACACAAATAAACTGTTGGTGTATTACAACGGATCGACACGTAAAATTTGTGTTACCGAGTAGCGTCAAGGAAATTGGGTATACCAAAACCCCGACTTGTGGGCTCTTCTGTCCAGTGTACTATCTGTATTATGAATCTTTTACACAGCGCTCTGCTGTTCAGCTGAAAGGCACGGATGAAACCGGAGCGGCGAAGGCTGCGGATGCATTTTATGCCGCCATTTCTCATGCAAATATCTAAAAAAAAAGATATATTTGGATTCCTGTACTTAAACATTTATTCGTTCTTAATTATTTGTGCAGGAATCCTGATACTCGTACTTCCTTTTTATACGATCACTAAGTGGACTCTCGTTGTACAGGGCATAATTGCTATTAAACTATTTACGATTGCAGGGAAATTGTTTTCCGCATGGGAAGATAAAAAGGAAAAAATAGATATACTAATAAAAAGAAATCAAGATGAATTTCGTCCTGATACTTTTGATGTTTTTATGCAAGCGCCATGCGGCAGACTTATTGTACATTATGTTTTACGAAATTTGAATAAACAGGAAGAATATAAATCTTTATTGAAGTTACGAAAGCCTTTACTGGAAAGAATGCGAAATAATTGCATACCGGCTAAAACTATTATTCATATAAACAAGGAGATTGCATGAAGGTATTATTTATTTTATTGGGAATTATAAGCGGAGCCGCGATTGCCTATTTATTGAATATAATTTTTTCGGGAAAAATTGAGAATAAAAATTATAGACTTGCCCTAAAAGTAACTTCATTTATTGTATGTATCATATTGGGTATAACCTTTATTGTTATCGGTTCTTCGCATACAATTTTGAATATTTTTATTGAAAACCGGATAGTGTTTATAGAGAATAAACTTAATGATGTTTTTCCAAATCAGAATATACTGGATACAAACATTGACACAAACGAACTTGCTTCTGCTGTCAATGAACTGCAAAAAACAGTAAATAATATAGACACAAGCAGGGATAGTTATTTTGAAAGTTTGATTTTTAACGTCTTCTTGAAGAAATTAGCTGGTTATGTAAATACGATAGAAAATGGCGCTAACACAGTAATAATGATGGGTGATGAAAATGGAGCGGTTACAATAAAGTCAATTTTATATAATTTAAAGGATATGGCATTAAAAACCATTTCGCCATATTTTATCTTTGGGCAAATAGCGGTAATAATTTTATTGTTTATTTATATTGGAATTTATGCCGGCGTCGTAGTTTTCTTGAAAAAGGGAGGGGCAATTTATAATAAATCAATAGTATTCGGAGACATCAAATATGACAACAGTAAAGAAAAAACTAATTATAAAGAATAGCGTTGTTCGGAAGCCTCCGGTAGAAAAGCGAAAAAACTCGCATTTGCTAAATTTGTGAAAAAACCGGAGGTTACATCTCCTTCAGGGAAACGGGCAATAACCTCAAGTTCACCGTTCATGGTTTTGAGGGATTTCGCAGGGTAGAGATATACATGTCTGCCCGTTTTTCCAATCTTGCAATAGCCGGTTGCTGAATATGCAACGCCTCAGCCAGCATGTGCTGAGAAAGACCCAAAACTTTTAGAAAGCCTATTGCCCAGAAGAAGACTCGAACTTCCATGCTTTTAACGGCACTGGTACCTGAAACCGTTAAGAGCTTTTATCTGGTGTTATCCCACATATACTTATGTATCGGAAAGGCTGTTTTTGACTTAATAGGGCATTTTATCCCGTGTTATATTATGTTATCTGCTTTTATCAGGCGTTATCATTTTAGGGTTTGTACCAAAAATGTCACTTTTCACTGTCACTCAAGAAAGAGAAAATTTGTTTTTTGTGTGTAGATATTTATGTGTCATTGGACGCAATAACGGCAATCCTCGCGCGTCCTGAGGCATTTTGGAGAAGGTGTGAAAATATATCGCTTGTCGTGAGAAAATAACGTCATAGGATCATCATATTTTTATCATACGTTCAAAAAACTAACTGTGCAGGGGAATAAAACAACGGCAGGGAAGAAAGTTTGGGTGCATAAACTTCCCTGCCGCTTTTCTGCTCAGGTAATAGGCATCACCTCCTTTTCGCGTTTTAATGCTCTATCAGTTGCTTCACCGGCAGGGATGCGGACAGCTTCCAGCCATGCAAGAACGTCTGACTTTCTTGCAACACGTTTTGTCGCTGTGACCAGAAAACTATCCCACGGTAATTTACCGTGTTGATTTTTATAGTGATAAAGATAATGAACGCTAACCCCTGTTAGCTCTGCCATTTCACGTATACTGAGCATGGGATCGTTATTTTCATTGTCGCATTCTCCTTTTTTCCGTTGCTTGCTTTTCATAGCCCTTCCTCTCTTTTAATATTTTGTAAGACTGCTTTCAATTTCCTTCCCGGATGGAAAACCACCCTGCGGCAAGGCGGCACGTCCACGGTTTCCATGGTACGCGGATTATGCGCCTTGTACGTCTTGCGCTCCCTTACTTCCAGAGATCCCAAGCCCCGTAATTCAATCACCTTCCCCACGGCAAGCGCGGCGCTCAGCGCTTCAATTATAAGCGCGGTCAATTTTCTTGCCTGTTCAATCTCCGTGCCTGCGGCAGTCAAAACCGCATGAATACCGGCACGGGTAAATTTATCTTTCATTGTTTCCATTTTTCCCCCTTAAAACCGTGAATAATGCGATCTGTTTTCGCTGTAATATTTTCCGCCCCTTCCGGCGCCTTCCGGTTTTTTCTCGTGTGTTTTTGTTTCTTTAACGCTTGCTTTCATGTAACATGAAAGTTCTCTTAATAATCCGCCGGACAAATTAATCGAGACATACCGGGTTTTTTTATTTAATACCGGCAGTTTAGGGCGCGGCGCTTTCGGTACAATAATTTTATTCATGTTGCCGCCCTTTGCGCGGTTTTCCGCTTGTCCCTGTAAATCTTGTCCATATAATTTTTATGTTCTTTTTTCCCCAATTTTTGTAACAGCGTCTCATGTATAGCCGTATTGTGGCGTACCACTGCCAGTCCGGCTTTTGTCAGCTCCCTGTCATCAGACCATAGTCCAAATTGAGACATTCTGAGTAATTCATTATTCGTTACCAATGCCAAATTCTCCGGCTCAAAATTCGTACGACAACCGTCAAGAAATATGACGGTATATCCTTTGGGTATTTTTCCGTGCGCTTGCTCCCATATCCATAAATGTTTTCTTCTCCAGTTTTTGTGTTTTGCCCGATGTTTGTCGGAAACTTTAATAAAGACATTGCCGGATTTGTCCGTTGTTTCGGCAAACAGTGGGCAAATATAGGATGTCCTCAGTTTTTTGCCGATTAAGACACCTTTATAGTATCTTGCGGCTTTGATTTGTTCGATGGTAAAAGAAGTATTAAACTTTTCGTTAACCAATTCCATCAGTTCATGATTAAAATCAACCCTTTTTCTGTTTTCTTTCATAAAGCCGATTATTTCAGGCGTGTATCTCATTTTTTTGCGCTTGTCGCCGGGAAAACCGTTTCTGTATCGGGCGTTATCTATTTGTTTACAAGTAAATGAAGCGCCAAAATTTTTATTAACAATTTCCATCAGTTCATGATTGGTAACGGTATTTTTTCCGTTTTCTTTCATAAAGCCGATTATTTCAGGCGTGTACTTATATGGTTTTCTTCGCTTGTCACTGATATTCATTAATTCTCCTTTTTTGGAATACCCAAGAGATTTTTTCTGTCACCTGTCAAAATGCCCGGCGTTTCAGAAGGACTCGGCGGTATTAGGTGTAATTCGTCAGACACCGGCAGTCCGTAAAGCGAGTCGGCGGCTTTGATTATTAACGCCCCGGTCGTTACCGCCGTTTTCGCTAATTCGTTTACCGCCAGTGAACGTTTAATTTGCTCGTCCAGGGCTTCGCCCGTCAGGTCACGGTCTTTCAACCATTCGATTTCTTCAAAAAGATGATCCCTTAAATCCGTCAACATATTTTTCATCGCTTCCCCCTTTGGCTATCGTAATAGCCTGATTATTTTTTTGTTTACACCGCCAGAGCGACACGCGCCCCATAGGTTGTTTTGCCGTACCGTCCCCATGTCCCTGACACTACCCTAAGCGCCGGAAGCCTGCCGTCCATGACAGAGACCACCGGGACCATGTTGCGCGGCACATAGCCGAGTCGGTACAAACCCTGACCGCCCTGAACGCCTGCCATGACAGCTAACGCCGCAGGATCAGCGGGGTTGGAAGGTTCCGGCACAAGTACCGCCCTTACCAGTTCGGGGCTGTAAGCGGCAAGCCGTTTCAGGGCTTCCTGCCTGTTCCCGAAAGTTACGCCTTTGACCGCCAGCTCCAAACCGCCC
Source organism: Treponema sp. (assembly GCA_031254315.1). Classification (GTDB taxonomy): domain Bacteria; phylum Spirochaetota; class Spirochaetia; order Treponematales; family Breznakiellaceae; genus WQXQ01. Next base: position 2,423 of record JAIRUQ010000079.1, on the reverse strand, counting down.
GCTTTAACGATTACCCAAGCCCTTGTGAACGCCGCGGACTTATCGCCGCCCATCCGCGAGGTCAGCCTGTTACCCAAGGTCATTACCTTGCTTTTCAATTCCTTGTTTGTCATAGTTCTTAATCTCCTTATATCTAAGTATGTCTATATTATATCCATATTTACAGATATTTGTCAATAGGAAAATGCAAGATTTTGTATTTTTTTTCTTGACTTTTATATAAAATGTCGATAATCATAGATATATGGGTATAACTTATAATCCGCTTTTTAAGCTCTTGATTGACCGGGGAATGAAAAAAACCGATTTATGCGGACAAGTCGGCTTGTCCTTGGGTACGGTTGCCAAATTCTCAAAAGGTGAAACGGTGGACGGGAAAATCATAGCCCGGTTGTGTGAATACTTTGATTGTCAGCCTGGGGACATTATGGAGTATGTGAGGGACACGCCGAAACCAAAGAAGGGCAAGAAGTAAAATGTGTTACTTTCGTACTAGTAGCCTTACCCCTTTATGGTATTCGTGAAAAATTTATAAAATCATCATAGGAACATTCATAGTAAAAGTTATCTTGTAATGTGTCATAAAAACGGATGTCCCTTGATTCAGCCCTACTTGATAAGTCTCCGCTTATTTCGCCATTAATAAAAAACCGAACGGCATTATCGTCAGTGAAGTAGAATGTTGGAATGCCAAGTGTTGTTTGTTTTACAGAAAAAGGGTGTGCAGATTTAAGCAAGAGCAATTGAGGTTCCCTTACAAAACGAAGAATATGCTGTGCCATATTTCCGCTATTTAATGGTTCAAGAGTACTAAAACTGCTATATAGAGTCAGGTTGTTGATACAGGAGACATTTTGTTCAATAGTTATATTAAAATTCGATTTTTCAAAAACATAATAATACCCTCTATTGGTTATAGGGTATCTATATTGCCTTGTTTTTTTTATTACCTCAAGAACATAAAATTCATTTAATGCATATACTACAGAATAAAGTTTTAATGTAGAAATGTTATCTAAACCAAGCTCTCTGTCTCCATCAATATCCCAGTATTCGCTCGGGATCATGTTTTGTGCGGATTGCCATTGCCCAGCATGATCTCTCACCCATCCGACAAAAGAAAGGGTTTTTGTATTTTCATTGATGACTGGAAGGGTTTCATTTGTCCTTGCTTGTGAAAATATGCTTACTGAAATACAAAATAGTATTCCGAATAATAGATGTATTTTTTTCATAACACTGTCCTTATTTAGAGTTATCTTGTCCTTCCCTTACAGGTTTTGATTCTATCTTTTTTTGAACTTGGAATCAACAGTTTTAGACCCCAGAGGCCAGTGATTTTACGGGTCATACAAGCCGCCCTTCCGGGGATCCAGGGGGATACGATCCCCTGGGGCTGCGCTTTCTTCCGGGGCGTAACGGCCGGGGCTTTCAAGGTTTCGGATGTTATCGCCTAACGCCCCTTTCCCCCCTTCACCGCCAAACGCCGCCCCGCCTGATTGTGACGGTACGGCCCCGGAAGGCCGGTAAAGCCCCGTACTGGATATCCGAAAAAAACAAAAAACTTTCCAAAAAGCCCCTTGACATAATGTAACATATAAGTTACTATTTAAGTATGAAAGAGATTCGGGAAACGGAAACATTCAAGACATGGTTTGCGGGCCTTCGGGATACACGGGCGCAATACCGCATACTTACCCGGATCAAGCGGCTTGGGGAAGGGAACCCTGGCGATGTTCAGCCCGCCGGGGACGGCATTTCGGAAATGCGTATCGACTACGGCCCCGGCTACAGGGTCTATTACAAAGACACCGGCAGGGAGATTATTATTCTGCTCTGCGGCGGTGATAAACGTACCCAAGACAGGGACATTGAACGGGCAAAAGAACTTTGGCAGAATTTGGAGGCATAGCATGAAACCGGAAAAAACCACCGTGTGGGATATGGCGGAGCATATCAACACCAAACAAGACGTGGCAGGTATTCTCGAAGCGGCCCAATATGTTTTTTTTTATTTTGTAAGGCTTGAACGCTTTGACCGGAGTGAAGGGAATACATCGGGGGAAGAACGGATGCAAACTTTGGGCATGGTTGGCAAGGTTCTTTTCGTAGTCTATACGGAACGAGGGGAAAATAAACGGATTATTTCCGCACGTCTGGCGGATAAATCAGAGAGGAGGAGTTACAATGGCTATTATCAGATCGACGGTAAGGGTTGGGCAAAAAATACCTAAAGAAGTTATTAAAGAAGTGAGAAGGGCGGCAAAAAAGCCTATCAATTATACGGAGGATTGCCCCCCTTCCTCGCCGGAAGCCCTAAGAGAATTTGCGCAGTTGGCGGCGGAACGTAACCGGCGGAAAAAAAAGCGGTCGGTAACGATCCGCGTATCCCCGGACGTTTTGGAAAGTTATAAAACAATGGG
>JAIRUQ010000080.1 GCA_031254315.1 Treponema sp. | reverse complement strand
GATCTTGACTCGTCGGCTTTTGAAACGGTCAACGCAGAAGGAGTGTCCGTACTCATGCCCGGCACTTACACGGTAATCGCCGCAGACGCCGCCCCGGTAGCGGTAGCCGTGGAGAAAGGCGCACCCATTCCGGTACAGGCGAGAATTAAAATTGCCTCATAATTTATCGGTATATATCCGCCTATTCCGGTAAATGATGGCTAGTTTAATTATCCCATAGGTTCTAAAATTGACCCATTATACGACATAAGCCACGCTCCCTAGACGTGAATTCATCGCATAACTGATCAAGTTAAATATTATTTTGATATTTCTATTTGCTATAATTTAGCGGAATATGCCCGCCGCTGAGGGCGTAGCGGGGTGGTGGAAACATCTGGAATTCCCCGCCGGAGCAGACTACCCAATAAACGTAAAAAACTTGTGACCCAACAACAGACCCAGTGCTAAATTAGATAATCTTTCTTGGAAATAAGATGAGCTTGATAATTTAGCGCTGGGGTGGCTGCGCAGGCGGATTCTACAGGCGTTTCCGCCACCCCGCTACGCCCTCAGCGGCGGATATATACCGATAAATGTTAGGGCAAATTTTAACTATTTAACTTTAAACTTTATTGTTGCCGGTTTAAGCTTATCGCAATAGGCGGTTAGCTCAAGGGTACCGGAACCGGCTCCCGCCTTTATCAGCACTAGGGCTTTTCCGCCCGACGTAAAGGTCTTGGGCAAAGTAAAGCCCAGACTGCTGTTAAGGTCGGCGGAACAGGCGCCGAGAATTTCGCCGTCACCGCTTAATTCAAATTCAACTAACGATTCCGCATGGGGGCAGAGAATCTTGTTCTTGTCGCAAATGCTCACTTCAATATGGGCAATGCCACCACCGCCGCCGTCCGATGCGCAATTCAGGCTCGTATTGTCCGTAGCAAGCATAATATACTGCGGCGCACCGGCGGTTTCAAGGATATGGGAACAGACCGCCTTGCCCTTACGGTACCCGACAACCTTCACTTCGCCGCCTCCTTCCTTAAAGGCGGACTCGTATTCAAAATTCCATTCGATAATGCCGTTAGCATAATCTTTTGTTTTTCTGCGGCCTCTTTTTTTGCCGTTGATCAACAGTTCCGCTTCCTCGCAGTTGGTGTATATGACCGCAGTGAGCGTCCGATTTTCAAAATGTTCCAGATTCAGATGCGAAACCACCGGGGGGAAAGACCAGCGTCCCCGCGTGTAGTTCGGTTTGACGCTGTGATCGTAAAAACCGATATAGATCATCGGTTCGTCGGTCCAGATACTCTTGCGGAAATAAGCGTTGGGTTTCATGCCGCCGTTTATGTCCAAAACCGCCCCGGTCCAGCCCTTCGCCGGCCAGGTGCTTTCGCCCAGATAATCAATGCCGGCCCAGATAAACTGGCCGATTACATCTTCGTTTTCCTTCACAAACTGCCAGGGATTTTTGTTACATATATCCTCATAGTTTTCAGCGGTACCTGAATAGTATTCATAACTCTCCGTGCCGACCATAAGTTTTTCAATCGCCGCGCCGTAATCCTGATACAGAGGCTCGTGGTAGTTAAGCCCCAGCACGTCAACATCCTGCGCCAGCTTTTTGGTTACTTTTACCAGTTCGCCTACCGGGGCACCCTTCAGACTGGGGGGATTAACGTGGGGGGCAAGGGCGCAGGTTACGGGACGGTTGTCCAGAGTGCGGACAAGGTCGGCGAATTTCTTCTGGATTTTCAGCATGGAAGGCGAACCCTGGTCCTCCACCTCATTGCCTATGCTCCACATAATAAGCGAAGGATGGTTACGGTCACGCAGTACCATATCCATAAGGTCCATTTCCGCGTCCGTCTTAAAATGCCCGTCATAATAACCGCTTTTCCATTTGTCAAAACATTCATCGATTACATAGAAACCCAACTCGTCACAAAGATCGAGGAATTCCTCCGCCGGCGGATTATGGCTGGTTCTGATCGCATTACACCCTATATTTTTTAGGTTAATGAGCCTGCGCCGCCACACTGCGTTGTAATGGGCGCTCCCGGTAATACCGCAGTCGTGGTGCAGACAAACGCCCTTAAGTTTTACCGGTTGTTCGTTAACCAACATTCCTTCGTGGTTAACGAACTTTATTTTGCGTATACCAAAGGGTATTTCAATAGGTTTTTCCGCTTTTCCTTCGATTTCAAGGTTAATAACGACACGGTACATAGCCGGCTTTTCCGCCGACCACAACGCGGGGTTCTGTATTTTCATACGCTGTCTGACGGAAATGGCGTTACCCGTAAGTGCAAAGGGGGTGGTAATTTCTGAGACAACAGTGCCGTCCGGTTTGAGTACTTTAGCATGAACCCCCACCCCGCTTATCCCGCTGTTTACTATACTCGTTTCTACCGCGATGTCCGCCTGTTTCGCATCCGCCAACAGCGTTTTAATGTATACACCCCAGGTTTTTATGTGCGCCTGGGGCAGTATTTTAAGGTACACGTTCCGATACAGTCCCGACCCGGAATACCAGCGATCCGGCGGTTCACCAGCGTTATCCAGCCGCACGGCAATAACATTTCTGCCTTCTTTTGCAAATTCACTTATATTGAGTTCAAAACTCGAATAACCGTAGGCGCGACCCCCGGCTTTTTTCCCGTTTACATAGACCGTGCTGTTGCGGTACGCCCCGCCAAAATAAATCACCACCTTTTTACCGGTAATGTCGGGCAGGGAAAATTCCTTGCGATACCAGGCGACCCCTTCCCATGCAAAAAACCCCTGCATATTTTGTTCATTCCAGCCCTTATCTTCCCCCCTCTTAAACGGCTGGCCTATAACCCAATCGTGGGGCAGATCAATGTGTTTCCAGGTACTGTCGGCAAAATCCTCCTGAAAGGCGTCCTTTGGATCCCCCAACAGAAATTTCCAGCCTGAATTAAAAAGCGTCGCAAAACTGTCCTTCATGATATACCCCCATACCCATTATAACACAAAGTTAACAAAAATGCATGAAAAATGTAAAATTTATTTAAAACCGTTTGATAAATGACAACCAGCAAAGGTATAGGTAACATCGGACCCTTCCCAACGATGGGCAAAAACTCCGGTTACTATTAATGCCCTGTTTTCAAAAGGACTCATAAAATAACCGCACAAAAACAATATATCGGGATATACGGCGGTAAAATTTTTTTCCTGAATGGTTTTTCGATTTCCTTGATTTTCGGCTATAACGGTATAACTATCGTATTTTCCATATATCATTAAATCATCCCTTTCTAAAGCAGTCAGCGGCGATTCATTTTTTTGAAGAATAATATTTACCGTCTGGTTATTTTCCCTTATGGGAAGTTTCTTCAATTCCGTTTGTACAAATTCTATTCCGTTTTGAACACATACCTTCCTATAATTGTTGATAAAATCTAAATAATAATCACCGTTAAATCTATCGTAAGATGCCTCATCAAGACGGGGATCTCTATATAAATCCAGAGTATTTTTCCATAATATTTTATCATTAATAAAATCCAAAATATAAACAGATAAAAATTCCCCTTCAAAGCTCAGATAATCTGAATAGGCTACTTTTCCATCTTTTGACCAACCCCAAATTTTTATGTGTGAATAGGTAGGAAGGTTGAATTCCGAATATTTAAAAAAATCAACATATGCTTCTTCAATATCATGGAAGTCCGGGGAATCATCCACCGGTAATACGCAAATCCTGTCCACAGTCGCTCTTTGCACCGTATCGTTTTTGGGAGTACAGCCAAACAGTACGGGCAATAGCAAGAATAATAAAGTGATTTTTTTCATTACCAACGATATTTTCCCATAAAACCGACGGGATGTCAAGCAATCGTATATGGTTATTTACTTGACGCTAAACTGGAAAGTATGATATATTTATATTTATGGATAAGGACATAAAACCCGAGGAAGCCCAAAAATTATTGTTACAATTAACAAAAGCGGTATTTTGGAATTGTGATCTTACAAAATTTGATTACTCAATACACAAAAAACATATTATTGAACGTATACTTGACGCTGGACTGGAAAACGATGAGATTATTATGTGGAAATTGTATTCTTATAATGATATTAAGGATGTCGCTATAAATATGGAATTTTTAGAAGAAGAAAAAGTTACCTATATGGCCTTTGTTTTAAAGGTAGAGGAGAATGAATTTAAATGTTACAAAAAGAAGCCGTGGTACCAGAAATGATCGATTTGATTAAAGAGTTACAAAGTAATTCTTTATTCATTGAATATAGCCTGGTTGGCGGAACTGCCCTAGCTCTTCAATTGGGGCACCGAACTTCTACCGATATTGATTTATTTACACCAAAAACCCAAGACACTGTCGCATTAATAGGTTTTTTTAGAAATAATTATAATAATATTAATATAGATATTGCTAATAACACTTTTATTAGAATATTTGTGAATAATATTAAAATAGAAATGGTGTGGTACGATGAAAAAATAATCGATTCACCGAAAATTGAAGAAAATATAAAATTCTAAGGGGCCGGTTTTACGCGGTCATGTTATTGAATACTGGTTAGTTGCCAGAAGAATTTCAACCACGGAGTTCACGGAGTACACGGAGGAAGAGGCATAATCCATATTACCTCACACGAAGGCACGGAGGCACAAAGGTAGGAGACGCGCCGTTGACAGATAAAACGCCGTCCTTCGTGCCTTTGCGCCTTGGTGTGAAAAATAAAAAAAGGAGCCGGTTTTACGCGGCTCCTGTGGTTTGCTACTTTTTTTCTATATCGGTTGATCAGGCGGTATCAATATTGCTAATAATTCATCGGGGTGTACTACCGGTATGGAGGCAGAAGCAAAATCGGCTTTGTTGCGGGTGACGATATAATCGACCGCAATAGATTCACCCGCGGCATATTGTACCGCATCTTCAAAATCGCCCCAATCCAAACTGATAGCCTGACGAATTTCATTGCCGGTTACGGCGGCAACATCGACATTTTCCAATAAATCCTTAATCAAGGTTATGGCAATTTTTTTGTCGCTCTTTGATTTACGGGCTATGTAATAAATATCAGTTATGGCGGAAGCCGAAATAAACAAACCAATACCCCTTGTGAAAGTCCAATGACATTCGCCGCTGAATCATAAAAAGGCTCACGTTTTAAAACTGCATCAAGGGCAACATTGGAATCCAAAAGTATTTTCATATTTTATACTTTTCCGCAAGCCGCATTTGCCGGATATCTTTCATGCTTATATCTGCCGGTAAACCCACCCCTTCAAGAACACCCACAAGGTCTTGGACCTTCGGTGATTTTGACCATTTAATTGTTTGTTCCATATTATATTTTGGGGTTATGTCGGCTGTTTCTTCCACCGGAAACATAATCACTTCGACTTTTCGATTCATAAAATTAGGGGGAAGATCAAAAATATCGGTCAAGGAACTTGAATCAACTATTTTTCGGACTTGGGTCATATTTTCTCCTTAAATATAAGCCCAATTATACCATATATGCGGCATTGAAACAACCCAAACGGAGTACACGGAGGAAGAGGCATAATCCATATTACCTCACACGAAGGCACGGAGGCACAAAGGTAGGAAACGCGCCGTTGACAGATAAAACGCCATCCTTCGTGCCTTTGCGCCTTGGTGTGAAATATAAAAAAAGGAGCCGGTTTTACGCGGTCATGTTATTGAATACTGGTTAGTTGCCAGAAGAATTTCAACCACGGAGAACACGGAGTACACGGAGGAAGAGGCGTAATCCATATTACCTCACACGAAGGCACGGAGGCACAAAGGTTGGAGACGCGCCGTTGACAGATAAAACGCCATCTTCCGTGCCTTTGCGCCTTGGTGTGAAAAATAAAAAAAGGAGCCGGTTTTACGCGGCTCCCGTGATTTGCTAATTACTGCGGGTTATCTGACTTCGATAGAGTCAATTACGAGGGTATAAGATTTTTCCATTTGCCCCACATCAGATTCACTCTTACCGTTATTATTAATACGGATTGCGGTAAGCGGGAAATTGGGATCACCATCGCTGTTAAACGCAGTCGCCGCCTTTAATGAAGCACCACTCAGTGTGATAACGCCTTTCGCGGGACCCGGTTCAGCTTTGTTGTTCAGAATAAAATAAAACTGACCTACCTGAGGATTTTTATTACTATCTTCATTATGTCTGCCATTGTAATCTTTGGAACCGTTAGCGGCCTGGACTTGTATTTGATAGCTTTTGCTAGAATCAAAACTTTCTATATGCCAGGTAATATAAACCGTCTTGCCTTCGAAACCCGCATCAACCACACTCTTTGGAAAATCATACCTAACAGCAGCATCTTCATAGGTCGCGTTTTTAAAAGTGATTTTATTTCCGTTAATATCCATATAAATACCACCACTGTTGTTATACGCCTCAGTAAAAGTCGGTATGCCAGCATTGAGCTTAAGGGTAAGTTTGCGGATCAGAATGGAACCGACATTCGTTTCATCTTTTTTTGTCTGAACCAGAAGATGCGTAGGTTTCAGGGTTGCGCTAAACAAACCGGACGTTTCACCATCGTTTTTCATATTATCTACTTGTGGAGATACCTGCTCAGTCCATCCACCCTCGCTGGGAATAAGTTTAAACGATCCTAGACCGGATGCCTCTGCAACAGGATACTCAGCAGATGAATCAGCATACAAAGCCGCATCAAGTATTACCTGATTATATAGTGCAATATCCCCAAATTTTCCCGTTATTGTCACGGCACCGCTCAAAGGAATTGAGAAACCCATATAAGTTTCACCTCTGTCAGTATCTGCTCTGTATCCCGATCCCCAATCCCAGGTGACATCTGTCGCATCGCCACCACCGCCGCCGCTTGGATCATTACAGGCACCTAAGAAAAACACTAATCCTATTGTTAAGATGAAAAATACGGCCTTTTTCATGGCGAGTCCTCCTAAAATATGAATTGTTTACAGTATCCGTCATAAATGGGGGGTAAAACAACTAGGTGTTATCCATGATGGTTTTATAGGTGGATTTACCTATGTCATAATAGGTGGTTTGTGGTGATGGGCTTTATGTTATATTCCCAAAACTTTTATTATTCCGTCCTGTACTTTGTTAATTTCATCGGGTGTAATCTCGCCGATTTTTTCTATAAGCCGTTCTTTAGACACTGACCGAATTTGAAAACAATCCAGCGATGATATTTTAGCAAGTCCATTTTCTTCATTGGGTTCTATTTTTATCATCCAAGGGGCTATGCTGTAATGCTCTTTCCAACCGGTAATGGGTATTATGATTTTTAACGGTAATTTTCCAACCCGGTTATCGTTAATAATTAACGCCGGACGGGTTTTATTCATTTCTGCGCCAACGGTGGGATCTAAAACAACGTGCCAGATCTCACCTTGGTTCATAAAAATCCTCGCCGTCCAGTTGGGTAAATATTGTCAATTCTTTATCATTCTTATAATCATCATATAAACGGTCTGCCGCCATTTCCAGTGTTCTGTCTTGATTGGCAAGGCGCACTGAACGTATTATCTGTTCCGCTATTATCATGCGTTTGTATGTGGGCAAATTATCTAATTCGTGTATGATTGCCGCCGTTTCCATAAAAACATCCTTCGAAATCGGTTTCTAGCATCCGTCTTTAGGTAATAGTAATGGTTTTTTGCCGTGTTGTCAAGACTGTACTTATCCCAGTCTATTCATCACTTGAGTTTAGACACTGTATAAACTCTTTGAAGTCTTCCGGTAGTGGCCGATTCGCCATAAAAGCACTCCCTTAAATATGTTATTGTCTCTAATTTCTCCTCGTCTGATGCGTGTTCCCAATATTCGTGATCAGCCTTATCTAATGTTTCCTGTGTTCCAAAAAAAACCTGACTTCTATCCATTCTTTCAGGAAGCATATAAGAACTCCTTTTAATTTATGTTCACTGGTTAGATCGTACCAAATGAAAATGATTTTTGTCAACCTTTGTCAAGTGGCCCTTTTATACGGATATTATACTACGCAAACGCGTCTATAAGATTCTGTACCGATTGTTCGGCCATGGCGGCGGTGGCTTCGGCGGTACGGGCCGCCGTGTGGGGGGTCACTATCACGTTGTCCAGCACGAACAGGGGCGTTGAATGGGGGGGTTCTTCTTCGTACACGTCCAGGGCAAGTCCGCCCAGATGTCCGGATTTAAGCAGTACGCAGGCGGCTTCTTCGTCAATGAGGCCTCCCCGCGCGGTATTGACGATAATGGCGCCCTTTTTCATAGTGCGCATAACGGTGCCGGAAAGAATATGCCGCGTGTCCATTTTAAGGGGCAGGTGCAGGCTGAGAAAATCCGACTCTCGCGCCAGGCGGTCAAGGTTAACCGGGGTAATGCCGTGCGCCTTTGCATATTCATTATCCATAACGGGGTCGCAGGCAAGCACCTTCATGGAAAAACCGCCCGCGATCTGTGCTACCGTCTTCCCTACCGCGCCCAGGCCCAGAATACCCAGGGTTTTTTTATGTAACTCGGTTCCGACAGAACGATCCCATTTGCCCTCACGGGTACTGCGATCCAAGTGCGGCAGTTTGCGGACAAGGCTCAGCAGAAGGCCAAAGACCAGTTCCGCAACCGCCTGTGAGTTAACGCCGGGCGTCCGGCATACGGTAATGCCACGCTCCTTCGCCGCCTCAATGTCAACATTGTCCACGCCCGTGCCGTAGCGGGAAACAACTTTTAATTTTTCGGCGTATTCAAAAACCCTTTTGGTAAAAGGATCAAGCCCCGCTATACAGCCTTCACAGTCTTCAAGCAGGGGGATAAGCTCGTCTTCGCACAGGGGTCTGTTTTGGGGGTTGAACACCAGGATATCCGCAAAAGAGCGTAACTTATCCATGGCGGGACCGATGGTAGTGGGCTTGAATGAAGCCGGGGTTACAAGGATTTTCATACTACTAATATACGAAACTTTTTATGCTTCGGCAAGAAGAATTTTGCTTCTATTCGGAACAGCCCGAGGGGGGCGCTTGCAAATAGCCAGACAAGGGCGGCTACGCATAGCCTTGTAACCCTTGCCATTCTTCACGGCTTATGTTACGGTAATAACACAAAGTAGCAAAAAGGGTAAACCATATTGTGGAACTGGATATTGTATGTAAACCATCGGCTTTCAATCATGACGTAACAGAAGCCGATATTCATTGGGCGTTCACTACCGCCCGATATGATCTCCCGGATGAAGATGATGAGGAAAAACGCCTACTCATTGGTTTTAATAAAGAGGGAAATCCGCTTGAAATAATGTATAATGAGTTGGATGACGGCAGGATAAATGTGTTTCACGCAATGCCCTGCCGGGCTATTTATTATCCCTTGTTAAGACAATGGAGGAATTGATGAAAGAAATGACCGATGAAGAAGCTGAAGCCTTGGATGAATATTATACTAAGAATCCGCCCAAAGTAGACCCAAGTAAAAACGGCGGTTTTGCAAAAAAATCATTCAGGATGGTTGCACTCGATCGTCTTTCTGAAGATTATCTTTTTACCAAAGCGATTGCAACTCATAAGACCCCAACGGAACTCATCAGCGAACTGGTGCAGGAACAGATAGCCGGTGCGTGATGCCTTTACTCGCAAAAGATAAACGGTGTCAAAATGACTCGCTACCTCTAAAACATCTAAAAAAGCTTCATTTTTTACTTGCCAAATATGCGGTTATGGAGTATAGTTACTTCCTGCCTGCCGCAGTTTGTTCTGTCTACTTCGTTGTTAGGGCATAACTTGTGGATAAATTCTGGAAAAATCGGGCAGATCATATCAATAAAAAAGGAGTTGTCAAAGGTATCTGAGTTTTTATAGCCGATCTGCGTTAATTCCTTACAGGATAAGGAGTTAGTGAAATTCTACCATATCATACATTAAGTAGATGTTATAAAAATTCATATAAATTTGGCTTGAAAGGGGTTGTTATCAATACTATTCCTGTGGATAATGTGTTGATAAAGGAGACAATTTCAAAACTCGGTTAGTTTTGAAAAGAGCTCAAACGTTTCTTAAAGGCAAAAAATGGCTGATTTGGATTATGAGGGTTTCTGGAACGAAACCCTGATCCAACTGCGGAATGACCTGGGGGAGGAGGAATTCAGCGGCTGGTTTTCAGATATGAAATACCTGCGTGCTGGTAAAAACAGCATCATTGTAGGAATTCCCTCCGCTTTTCACCGTGATAAGGTGAAGTCTCGCTATCTAAGTATCATAAATTCAAAATTAAAAGAGCTTTCAGGCATGGAAATTGCCTTTGAAACAGAAATTATCGGGAAAACAGCGAAAAAAACCGCTCCTCAAGCTCAATCTTCGTCAAAAAGTGAAGATACAGCCGCAAATTCGGCGGAAAAAGCGCAAAAATCAAAGGAAAAAAGAGGAAAACATCCCCAAATGAGGGATGATTACACCTTCGACAGGTATGTTATCGGGGAAAATAACGGTTTCGCGGCAAACGCCGCCATTGCTATCAGTAAAAATCCCGGAAAAGCCTACAATCCCTTCCTCATTTACGGCGGAGTGGGGCTTGGCAAGACCCATTTAATGCAGGCAATCGGTAATTTCATCCATGAAAACTCGGACAACAAGGTCATTTATATCACTTCCGAGAATTTTCTAAACGAATATCTTGAAGGACTGAAGCCGCAGGAACACGGACAGAACACAATGAAGTCTTTCAAAAATAAGTACCGTTATACCGATGTGCTTTTAATTGACGACATTCAGTTTCTCACCGACAAGCCCGGAGTGCAGGAAGAATTGTTTCACACATACAACGCTTTGTTAGACGCAAAAAAACAACTTGTGTTTACCTGCGACCGCCCTGTTTCGGAATTAAAGAAATTTTCGGAGCGGCTCATTTCACGTTTTGAGCTCTGCCTAAAAGTCGATCTTCAACCGCCTCGATATGAAGAACGTTGCGCCATTCTTAGAGCGACTGCGGAAAACAGGAACGCGCAAATTCCAAACGAAGTAATCGACCTTGTGAGCAAAAATATCTCTTCTAATGTCCGTGATCTTATTTCCGCTTTGAACACTCTCATCGCCTACACTGAGCTAATGGGAAAACCAATCACCATAGAAATAGCCCAACAGCGTCTTAAAAATCTGTTCAATGCGCCAAGACAGGCGAATTTATCTATGGACAACATAATTCGGGTTACTGCGGAATATTTCGGTTTAACTCCAAACGACCTTAAAGGCAAAAAAAGGTCTCAAAATATCGTTTTTGCCCGGCAGTTGGCAATGTACATTGGCAGGGAAATGACCGATTATTCAACAACAGAGATAGGTCAGGACTTTGGGGGCAAGGATCACACCACTGTCATGCATTCTATCGACAAAATCAAGGGAAAGCTCCTTACGGATTCTACCCTTGAAGCGACCATTGACAGTCTTAAAAGGGCTATAAAGGAGCTGGGAGTAAAATATTGAAAAGTTGTTAGTATAGTGTTGAAAAGTAAAGGCTTGTGGAAACTGTGGAAAAGATTGTATAATTATGCATGGTTTATCAAGACAGCAAATGTATACAACGTAAGGAAATAGGGACTTTTTCCACATTTACGACTGCTTATTATTGTTGTTATTGTATATATAAATTTATATAAATAGGAGGTAGAAAAATGAAGTATTTGATTTTTATTTTGAGTTTTTCTCTAATGATTTCATGTCAATCAAAAAATGAAGATATTGGATATAGAATTGAAAGAATTGATTATGATAATTCTTCTAATCATAGTATAAAATTAATAAATAAAGATAATGTTGAAATTGTAACTATAAATTTTAATGAAAATGGAAGTATGAAAGCATATATGATTAGAGACGAAAATTTTTATTCAATATTTAATTTAGATGAAGGAACTATATTATCATATGTTATTGGTGATAAACAATATATGAATTCAACAGTTATAGATATAAATTATGCTGATAGTGTTAGTGTTATAAGTAGGTTTGAAAATTTAAAAAATATGTATACATATATACAAAATTTATATGGAGACGGTACAACGAGTATCGAAGTAGAAAAAATCGATGATTAAAACATTATTATATAGTATAAATTTATATAAATAGGAGGAAAAAATGAAATTTATATGTAATAAAGAGGTACTTTTAAAAGAAATATCAATAGCTCAGGAGATAATAGCTTCAAAGAATGCTATTTTAATATTGTCAAATATTTATCTTGAAGCTGTAAAAGACAGTCTTATTATAAAAGCTAAGGATATGAAGGTAAACTTCCTGACAAAAGTGCCTGTTACCGTAGTAGAAGAAGGATCGACAACTGTTTATGGCGATAAATTTTTCGGTATTATAAGTACATTTCCTTATGAAGAAATTGAATTTTCTCAAAAGGAAAATGTTGTAATTGTAAAACCCACAACTCAGAAAAAACCGGAATATAAACTTAAAAGCATAGCGTCCGACAAATTTCCTGAATTTCCCGTTTCTTCAGAACCGTTTTTTGAAATGCCAATCAAAGATTTTAGAGAAATGGTACAGCAGAGCATTTTTGCCGTTTCCGATGATGAAACCCGTTATTTTATGAACGGCGTTTATCTTGAAAAAAGCGACGATAAGATAAATATGGTCGCCACAGACGGAAGGCGATTGTCTTTTGTCGGTAAACCGGCAAATAAAAAAATCAAAGATTTTTCAGGAGTAATAATTCCGCCAAAAATTCTTTCTACTATAGTGAAAAGATCAGGCGACGAAGGGCTTATAAATATTTCGATTAGCGACAAAATGATATTCATCAATTTTGCGTCATATCAATTTTCTTCTGTATTGATAGAAGGAATGTTCCCCAACTATAAAAAAGTAATTCCGGAAAGTCAGGAATTTTCTCTTTCTGTTAAGCGTGAAGAAATGCTTGACGCTTTGCACCGTGTTTCGCTCATGGTAGAAAAAAAGTCTCACAGGATTTATCTTGGCATTTCGTCGGGAAGAATGTCCGTTTATTCAGAGGAAAGCGAAATCGGAACAGTAGAGGATGAAATCCCCTGCAAATATGACGGCGAGGATATCACAATCGCTCTTAATTACCGTTATTTGGAAGAGCCTTTTAAGGTGATGACAGAGGACGAAATTAAAATCCGCTTTAGCGGCGCGACAAAAGCGATAACGATAGAGCCGGTTCCGGAAAAAGACTTTTTCCATATTGTGATGCCAATGCAGTCATAAATGTTTTTTACCTCTCTGCGGACGGCGGCATTCAGAAACCTTGTTGATACAGAAATATTTACAGGCGCAAAAGATGTTTTCCTTGTCGGGGAAAACGGTCAGGGCAAAACAAATTTTTTGGAAGCCCTGTATTTTTGCGCCTACGCCTCGTCTTTTCGCACCGATCGTAACAGCGAATTAGCACGTAACGGAGAAAAAGATTTTTCCGCCGAAGTAAAACTGGCGCAGTCCGTCAACGATGAAATCCTCGTAAAATACGAAAACGGAAAAAAATCGATATTTATCAATGGCAAACGCGCCGAAGATCGCAAAGAACTTCTTTCGATAGCGCCAAGCATTGTTTTCTGCCACGAAGACATGGAGTTTGTCAGCGGCAGTCCCGAACGCCGCCGTTGGTTCTTCGATCAAACATTGAGTCTTTACGACCCCGTCTATCTTGACTGTCTTCGCCGTTACCGCAGTGTGTTAAAATCGCGGAACGCTCTTCTTCGTGATTTTTCTCAAGGAAAGTCTAACAGTCCTGAGCAAGTTTTAGACGCTCTCGACCAGCAATTAGCAGAATACGGAATAAAGTTGATGGAGAAGCGTCAGACCGCAGTGCAGGATTTTTCCGGCGTTTTCGGTCCGCTTTACGAAGAAGTTTCCGGCATCAGCGGCATAACAGTGCAATACACTCAGTCATGGAAGAGCGAAGACGCGCTTTCCCACCTGCGTCAGAAGCGCACTGCGGACATGGCGGCAGGAATTTCACTTTCAGGACCGCACCGCGACCGCTATCAATTTGCACATAACGGCGCAGATTTTACCGCAAAAGCCTCCACCGGACAGCGGCGGCTTTTAGCGTTGTTATTAAGAGCCGCCCAAGCTCGCCGTTTCTCAGCAATGACGGGACTTAACCCCGTATTGTTACTCGACGATGTTCTCCTTGAAATGGACGGCGAAAAACGCCGAAAATTTTTATCGGTTTTACCCAGTTACGATCAGGCATTTTACACCTTCCTCACAGAAGAGCCATACCAACGCTACCGCAAAGATGACACGCTGGTTTATAATGTGAAGGGCGGAGGGTTGATGGGGTGAGGGTAGGAAGGGACCTTGTTCTTGACATCTTAAATAATTTGTGTAAAATTAAATACATAGGAGATAAAAATGCCCATTTTGTCATTATTTTATGGTGTTGTTATCCGTATGTATAAAGAATTATCCGGTAAACATCATAAACCCCACATTCATGTTGAATATGCGGAAGATACAGCTGTTGTGGCATTAGATGGTGAAATTCTTGAAGGGCAAATACCAAAGTCAAAAATGAAATTAGTTGAGGCATGGATAGAAATTCATCGTGATGATTTAGAAGCAAATTGGAAATTACTTTCCAGTGGCGAACAATTTTTTAAAATTGATCCCTTAAAATAAGGTTAAATATGATAATACCTAGAATTAAAAATATTGAAGCGCTTCAAAATTATAAAATAAAATTATTTTATGAGACTGGTGAAGTAAAATTATTTGATGTTTTGCCGTATATTAATGGTACATGGTATAAAGAATTGGAAAACATTAATTATTTTAAAACACTCCATCTAATATCAAATGGAAAAGGAATAGAATGGGAACATGGACAAGACATTGCTCCCCATGAATTATATGAAATGAGTATTTCTATTAGTAATATGAATACATAGAGTAATAATATGGGTGCATATTCTAACGAATTAATAAAATATGAAGACGGATTTATTATTAAAAATTATAATAAAGCAACAATTATCGTTTGTTGTTTTTTGTTACCGATGATAATATTTTTTGTTTCTACTTCTATATTGACATTAATTTGGGATTTTCAAGAAAACAAATTTGGAAGTCATGATTTTCCATCAATAATTAAGATAATTATTTTAACATTTTCATGTATACTTTTTAATAATGCAATTAAAAAAATTATAATTAATACAAAAGAAAAAGAAATAATGTTCAGATATGGACTTTTTCCCATAAAAAGAAGAAAATTAAAATTTAATGATATAAAAGAAATATTAATAACCCATAACACAAGTGATTACAGTACAAGACCAAATAGATTTCAAACTATTGTCAGAGAAAATACATATAACATGGATATTATTGACAAAGAGCAAAATGCATATAGAATACATCAGTCTCAAGCATATAATGATGAAGTTATTGAGTTTTCAAAAAAATTAGGAGAAATAATAAATATTCCTATTAACGACCAGAGTAATGTTGAATATAACAAACTGTTATATAAAAGAATAATATAATAAACTGACATTAGGAATAATATATGCCATTTTATAATGAAATAGTAAAAATCAAGGATTAACTAGGCGGAGAAGATGAAAATCGTATTAATAATGAACAAATAAAAAGATAGACAACATGTTCTATAATATGTTAAAATAACTTAATTATGAAAAAATTAAATAATTTATCAATATCCTTCTTTCAGGCGGTATTAATCATGTTGTTTTCTTGTTTTTTGCAATCGTGTTCAGAGTTGGACAAAACTAAAAAAGACAACATAAACGGTTTTTACGCCGATGACGGCGCTTATGAAATTATAAATTATGACGGACGGTCAGATGTAATAAAGGTTGACGGAGCAAAAACATCATGGGCAGTAGTTATGTATTCTCTGGCGAAATATAAAGGAAAAATGATAACCATTGAGTTGACGGCAGAAGTCAAACGGGAGGGGTCCGCAGGAAATCTTTTGTGGCAGATTAATGATGGACAGAATTATCCTTTAATAACTTCTCTGAATAATGCTGTGGCAGGAGTCTGGCATCAAATGAAGGGGAGAATAGTTATAACTCCTTCCGGTAACGATTTCTTTGTATATTTGACCAACTGGGAAAACAATGCAGAAAATACAACTTATTATGTCTATAATCCTACTGTAAATATTATAGAAGGCAACCCTCTAATTCCCGATCTTTCTTTGCTCCCGTTAAAATCTGTATATGAAAATCACTTTCTAATGGGCAATATTATCGACACTACATATTTATCAGGAAAATATTTTGATCTTTTGAAACACCATTTTAACATAGTTACTCCCGGAAATAATTTAAAACCCGATTTTTTAGCGCCTTCCACAAAAGGCGACGCATATCAGTGGACAACAGCTGAAGAAATGGTGAACAAAATGATAAGTAACAATATTGCGGTACATGGTCATGTACTTGTATGGCACGAACAGACCCCCTCATGGATGACAGTTGGCACACGCACAGAAGTTGAAACAACCATGAAGAATTATATCGCTGAAGTGTTGACTCATTTTCAAGGCAGAGTTAACTCTTGGGATGTAGTGAATGAGGCAATTAAGGACGGTCTATCTTCATCCGATATTGCAAGCGGTTGGAAAAATTGTGTGAGAACTTCTGCGAACCCTTGGTACGATGCGCTTGGGGCAGATTATATTGAATTAGCGTTCCGTGCCGCCCGCGAAGCTGACCCGAATATCAATCTCTATTACAACGACTATGGTCTGGAAAATACAAACAAAGCGGAAGCAGTACGAATAATGATTAAAGATATTAATGATCGCTATAAAAATGAAACAAGCGGAACCAGAAACCTTATTGATGGGGTCGGCTCACAAGCGCATGTAAATATTAGTTTAAATATTAATAATGTAAGGGAATCTCTGAATAAACTTTTTAGTCTTGGAATTGAAGTGTCCATAACAGAGCTGGATGTATCGACTATTAATAATTATGATCCCGGTTCAGGAAGAGACTCTGTTATATCTGAGGCAAATGAAAATGCGCAAGCCAAAGTTTATGCTGAACTATTTAAGTTGTACATAGAGAATGCGAGCCAAATAACACGGGTAACCTTTTGGGGCATGGATGACGGCAATAGCTGGCTATCAGTAGGGAACCCCTGTCTTTTTGACTGGAGGCTAACCGCTAAAAGAGCTTTCTTTGCGGTCAGTAACCCCGATAATTTTTTACCGTGAGAGAATAATAAAATTTCCTTAGGAAAAAGGAGTCTTTATGAAAAACTTTTTCAAACTTTTTAAGATTATTACCCTCTTTACGGCAATCAGCTTTTTAATGATTACTTGCGTAACAACCAATAACAAGGTCAACACCTCTCTTAATGGCGTTTGGGACAGAGGGGACATAGTTATCACTTTTATTGACAGCAACGGCATTTTTACAGAAATTAAATCTGATAGTTGGCTAAGAGCCAGAAACAACGGTAATATAAGTATTGGCGACCGAAAGTACAGGAACATTACCCAAACAGATAATTTGATATGGACTGCTCAGGAGTTGACCTTAAATTCAAGAGATTTCAGTATTACAGGTTGGAGTAATTGTACAATTACGATGGATGAGAATGGTCAAACTATACGAATACTAACACAAGGAGATGTTCTTAATCCTGACAATACTTATACCAGAGTGGAGTAAATTTCTGTAACACAAAACGATTAAAACTCCCCCACCCCACTTAATTATTCCTCGTTGCTAATCAGGTTCGCTCTTTACTGGGCGCGCCACTCAGGCTAAAGCCTTCGCGCATTTTTCATCTTAGTTACGTTTCTCGTGCGGCGCACTTGTTCGGGCTAAAGCCCTCACGCTTTTTTCATCTTAGTTACGTTTCTCGTGCGCCACGCCGTATTGCCTTATTCATCCACACGGTTTCACCGTGCTTTTTTGGGCGTCTTCGCCCCCGTCTTCGCTTTCGGCGCTGTCTTCTTCGTGACAGCTTTTTTCACGGCAGGCTTTTTCGGTACAGCCTTCTTAGTGGCAACTTTCTTCGCCCCTGACTTCGCTTTCGGCGCAGTCTTCTTCGTGACAGCTTTTTTCACAGCAGTCTTTTTCGGTACAGCCTTCTTGGTGACAACTTTTTTCGCACCCGTTTTCACTTTCGGTTCAGCCTTCTTTGGTTCAACTTTCTTTGCGCTCGGCTTTGCAACCGGTTTTTTCGCTCCGGCTTTTTTGGGTTTTGCGGTTAGGATGTCAAGCAGGTTATCAAAACGGTATTCAGACTTTTCTTCTGCTTTTGCCAGCACATCGTAAATGTTGGAAATGCGCTCAATCTTTTCTTCGATGGGCATTTTTATCGTGCCTTCTACCATAAAGAACAGCGATGAATAGAACAGCGCGTCTTCAAAGCCTTCTTTGTTAAACCACGGAACATCGTTAAAGAAATTAATTCCCAAAATGCGCCTGAAATCTTCGCTAATGTAATTTTCTTCGATAATTAGCGCGACTAAATCGGGGGGCGATAATTTCGCTCCGTCTTTCCAGCCGTGCGGGACGCTTGTTCTGCTCAGGGCGGCTTTGGCAATGTCGGTGATCCGCCACGTTTCTGCGGAATCTGCGCCAAAGGTTGAATAGATTTGCCTTAACTTGCGCCCTAAATCCCAGTGATCAAAAGCGAGATTTGCCGCATCACGTCCGTCAGCTTCCTTGCCAATTATTGAGCGCAGGAGAGATATAATGCCGTAACTTAGAATGACAGAGAAAAGTAATTGGCTCTTTGTAATACAATTTGTAATACGAACAAGCAGAGGTGATTTTGAGCTTTTCAGTATGTCAAAAACTTCTTTTAACCTGCCGATAAACGCCGAGAACTCTTTCCAAATTATATCCTTGTTAACCGCCGTAAATTTACGGTTAACGCCATTGGCGTCTTTCGCGCTCCATTCGTCATAAGTGCCGTTCGCCCCGGAAATAAAATGAGTCGCTGTTTTAATAAACGCTGATACAGGCTCTTTGAATGAGTCAACAAAGGAACTTTTGCCGACTGAATCTTTCAAATTAACCACAATTTCAGATTTCATGAGTTCTGTAAAACGGTAATAAAGATCGCCAAGGAAAATATCTTTAATGGCGGCTTGTGGCTCAACAACGCCGCCGCCGTTTAAGTCGTTGTTCAGTCTTGCCCAGCGACCTTTTACGTCATCTTCAACTTCATAAATATCGAGGAAGACCTGAGTTTCGTATCCTTTAAGGTTTACGAAAAAACCGTCTTCGCTGACTGCTTTGGAAGAGCGGATAAACCACAGATTCGATTTTTGTTCACGCAACAAAGTGAAATAATGCCCTTCCCCGTGGACAGCGAGAGCTTCGCTGAGGCTGTCCCTGCGAGTGCCGCCGCCTTCCTGCGGAACGGGAGGATCGCTTGCTTTGATCCAGCCCGAAGTTTCATAGTAGGAGTTGTTAAAGAAAATGAGCGCCCTTTCATCACGACCATTTATCCAAGCACGGTTAGAGTAAGCAAACACGTTTTCATTTACAGAGCCGCCTGAACAGTACAGGTCATAAATCCTGAACATGGCGCTTCCCGAAAAAAGAGAGCGGCGTTTCATTAACGGGAAAATCTCGTGTTCGTGGCGGTCAACCAAATAGCCGTCGGGCTGTTCATCACGGTATGAACGGCGGTACTCCATTCCGTATTTTTCTTCAAAGCCTTCGATCTGACCGTGCCCGAACATCGGCAAGCCCGGCATCGTTACAAGCAATGTACAGATACCGAAATATTTATCGCCCTTGCCAAACTGAGCGACCGCCGTTTCTTCATCGGGGTTGTTCATAAAATTGACAAAGCGTTTAAGAATTTCGGGATCAAACTCCATCGTGTTTTTAATGGTGGCACGGTACTTGTCGTTTTCTTCGTTTTTGAGCATGTTCATAAACGCCGAGTTGTAGACTCGGTGCATTCCCAAAGTGCGGACAAAGTAGCCTTCCATCATCCAAAAAGCCTCGGCGAGGAGCAATGTGTTCGGCGCTTCAACCGCGCAACGGTCAACTACTTCGCGCCAAAACTCATTTGGTATACGGCGGTTAAATTCATCGGTAGTGATTGAGTGTTCAGCGCGGCTTGCGATTGCTCCGCCGCTCCCCGGCGCGGGAAACCAGAGCCGCTGAATGTGCCTTTTCGCCAACGTCATTGCGGCATCAAAGCGCACGATAGAGAACTGCTGGCACACGCCGATAATTGTGCGGATAACGGCTTCTCTCGCTTCGGGATTGAGAAAATCGATCTGCGCTGTGTCGTTCCACGGCATGGAAGTTCCGTCATTGCCGTGGTAGATGTAGCGAGTCTCTCCGTTGCGGTTATCGATCCGTTTAAAAACGACAGCGGCGTCGCTTCGTGAAAAATAGTGCTCTTCAATTTGAACTGTTATATCATCACGCCCTGAAAGGTTTCCGCAGTTGTAGTTGTATGTCGGGAAGGGCGGATAAGGCAACTGAAGAAAACGGTCAGGATGTTCGACCATCCATTTACTGTCGATACCTGTGTGATTGGGAACCATATCAGAGCCAAGACGAATACCACGTTGCATACAGCGTTCACGCAAATTGCAAAGCGCTCCCCAACCACCCAGCTCGCCCGCTATATCGTAATCGTATAAACTGTAAGCAGAAGCCGCCGCTTCGGGGTTGCCCGTCCATTGTTTTATCGTCTTGCTTGCCTGACTTCGTTCCCACACGCCAATAAGCCAAAGCCCCGTAAAACCACGCCGTGCTAAAATATCAAGCTCTTCATCGGGAATTTGATCAAGGCGTGTAATTTCTCTGCCGTATTTTTGCGAAATCTGAAAGAGCCAGACAAGCGTACTTTTTGCGATTAACACTGTCTTTGGCATCCAGTCCTGATCGGGACTGAAACGCTCATATTCATCAAGCCCCGCAAAAGTTAAAACTTCACTTGGACCGGGACCAAAAAAGCTGGGTTTGTTTTCTTCGTTTATAACATCAAGGCTCATCAAGAGGCGAGCCATAAATTTTGAAATGAGAAGCCCCCAATGTTTTCGCATATACTCAAGCTGTGCCAGAAGAGAGTCGGGGTGGGCGAGGGCAGGGGAGCGCAGGAAATCCCAAAGGTTCATTCCGTCGGGACCAAACGGCGGCAAATCCTTAAAGTGCGCTTTTAATTCTTCGATTGCGTCAGGGTAGACGGTGTTTTTGGAAAGGTCTTTATCATCAAATAAAAATTTGAAAGGGTTAAACGCCGGGTTGAGGTTCGCCAGTGAAAGGAGCATTGTTTCTTCGATAGAAATGGCTCGACAACTTTCGCCGTCCTCTTTGCTTTTCAGGTATTCAGCAACATTTTTTTCGCCCTTATACACAGAGCGTGGCGGAAACTGATTGGAAAAAGCGTTTAACATCCCTCCCGTCTGATCCTCGCCAAGATTTGTTTCCAGCCTGTCCAGCGCAGTTTCAAAAACATCGGACTGAACTTCCTCACGGTAGAGCGAAACCACATAGTGAAGAATTTCATCGATTAGCCCCATTGCGTAAAGCTCACCGGCTTTTATAAAACGCTCAGGATGAGCCGGGTCCTGCCTTAGATTGAATCTGGCGGCTAAATCTCTGCATTGTTTTAGGTCGGCGAGGACAACATTTCCTGTCAGCGCAAAAAGGCTGTCATTCAAGTGAAACTCATGACGGACATCACGGTTTATATGGAACTCCATGCGAACTTTGCGGTTTTTTGACCAATGCGTTGACTGTGTTTCCAGCTTGGTTAATTCTATCAGAAATTTCTTCATGGACGCTCCTTTCCGCAAATCAAATATATTATACTATAAAAAAGTGTATATTGAACACCTGTTTATATTGAAGAATTCGATATATTGCCTTTCTGCGCCGTCAAAACCGTCATTTAGAACTGTAGATTTGTCATACTAATCTTGACACTATCTAACTAGTTAGATAAACTGGTTAGAAGGAGAAAATATGCCATCTCAACAGATCGGAATATTTGAAGCTAAAACTCATTTATCGCAAATCATCGAAAAAGTAAAAAATGGCGCTGATTTTATTATTACAAATCGAGGAGAACCCGTGGCGAAGATCATCCCTATTGAGCAGGAAAAGCAAATGACACGCAAAGAAGCGGTAGAAAAAATGATCGAATTAAGGAAGAACTATCGGGGCGAAAGTAGCTCATTCAATGTCCGTAAAGCGATTGAAGAAGGCAGGCGGTAATGGTCTATGTTTATGATTCATCGTTTGTCTCGGCTCTGATTATTCCTGATGAAAAAAATCCCAAGATTGACAAATTACACAGAGCGGTAAGTGAAAGCGATGAAATTTTTACTCCTCAATTATTGTGGTATGAAATGACCAATATCTTTATGCACCTGCTGAGGCGCAGGCGTTACAGTCATGAAAATGTTTATAATTTATTACCATGTTTATCCGCCATCCGTTTAACAACAGATTTTGAAAACGGCATTAACTATTCAACAAAAATATTTCTTTTGTGTGATAAATACAAACTCAACTCTTATGACGCCGCCTATTTGGAACTAGCGGCTCGAAAAAAAGCCGTCCTTTGCACCTTAGACAGAGGCTTAAGAATAGCCGCCAAAAAACACGGTATAGAAGTAATTGATATGGTATAATGGGTTTAAGATATTCATTTACAGGAGGATATTTTTTATGAGAGATAACAGAAGAATAACAATTTTATTTCTTTTAGGCATTTTTATTTCCGGTATTTTGTTTGCGCAGGAATCATTAACCTATGTTGTCGAAAGAGCTACTACGGCTCATAATTGGGGAAGAGGAGAAAATATTGTTCTCAATGTCGGCGATCGTATTACTACGAATGGAAAAGTTGGGCAATTTCTTACGGACAGAGATTCAGATGAATACCATATAATGATACTTTATCAAGAATCAGATAGGGAATATAGGACTCTTGCCAGAGATTTCCGCCCGATAAATACCGAAGATACCTTCGGCAATGATATATTTATTGATTATCCTATGGATAGTGAAGCTTCAATAAACAACAACTTAATAGGTCCAGCCATAGCTATTGGTGATGTTAACGAGATGTGGGTTCCCGCTTATTATTGCGATGTTTTGATAGGGAAAAACCGTAACAAACTTGTTGAAATACATCGAGGTTTGAATTACTTAACCGATTCTCCAAATGGGGATACAACTTATTGGTATGAAACCACTCAAGCGGATATACAGAATGGAAGGGCAATGTTTTATAATGCCGTTATAAAATTAGGCGTAGGCACTCATTTTGCGGTAAAAAATATTATAAAGACGGAGTATGGTTACAGAGTAGATTGCATTGAATCAACTTGGGATGACAGATATTCTTACAGCAGTTTCTTAGACAGCCAATTTTGGAGCAGGTATAAGCCGGGAGATGCGATGACGTTATTTCTGTACCTTGACGGCGATTACTTGGATATTTATGTTGACGGCAGAGATATGCTCTTGGGAAGATTTGTAAAAGTAGGGCGTGAGTTTATCAGGCAATATCAAAGCCTTATAAGAACAAACACTTGCGATTTATCAAGAGTACAGTTGCCTCGTCGTGCGGACGGCAGTACAGACTACTCTCTTCCCGCCCCCAGTACCATTGAGGAAGCGCCTCCTCTGAATACCGATAATACCGCCGCTGGATTAAGCCAAGCAGACGATTTTATTCAAAGGGACAAAAATTCACAATCCCTGCCGTTGTGGGCGTTAATTGCTATTATAGGCGGTGCGGTTGTGGTGGCTGGCGGCGTGGCGGTGTTTATCGTGAAGAGGAGAAAGTAACAGGGAGAGAATTACGCATTGCTTGACTTTTCGTCTGTTTCGGGCAATGCTTTAGATAACCCGTCATGCGGAGAGTCGCTTTGGGCGTAAGTTCTAGGGGACTTTTTAGTAGCATTAGAACTTCTCCGACTTCGGGCTTTTTTTTACTTAGTCGCTTGACAAAAATGAGATTTGGGACGATACTTATTAGTGGCGGGTTATATTCCCGTTCGTCTGGCTGGTCCCATAGTCCTTTTCATAGACTATGACACCAGCTTTTTTTATTTTACTTAAAATTTCCCTTCGTTTCCTTTTGTATGTCGAAATAGCTACTTTGGTATCCTGAATCGTTACAACCACCGACATAACAAAATCCGGTTTTTGGAAATCATTTGTATTTTTGAATGACTTTATAAAAACATACGCTTCTTTGCCGTCTTTTTCTTCCTGAACAATAACTATAGGATCAGCCAAAGTTTGCCTCATAGCCCCAATAAGTCCCCGTCGTTTACCATTGTCTTTCTCAGCCATTTTTTCAAACTGGTTTTTACCAATTTTTACCTCCCCAATAGGAGTTTTTACCGTCCCCTGTGGAAAAACTTCACGATATTCCTCTCTTGAAAACTCCCATAAATCCATAATGACTGCCTCAGTTTCCAGCTTTTTTATTATACAAGTAACTATCTCATTATTTGATTTTCTCTCTACATTTTCACTTCTAAATTTGTTGTTAACATTCATTTGTACCTCCACATATATATGGCGTACATATGCGTGGCGCTTGCCTGAAAACCAAAAAACACGGTATAGAAGTAATAGATATGGTATAATGGGTTTAAGAGAAAACCTAAAAATGAAAAAGATATGGCTTATTATCATCCTTCTTATCCCTGTCCAATTTATGGCAGGTCAAGACTTATTGTTTCGGGTAATTGAGGATGCCCCGGCATGGAATTATCCTCATAGCAGTACAAAAACAAGAGAAAATGCAAGGATAGTAATAGGAAAAGATGAAATAGTTAGGGGTAGAATGATACGTTCTGTTAAAGACACTATAGATGGGAGAGAATACTTAATGAGCGTAATAATGTATAACAATCGAGAATATGAGATGCAATCAGATAAACTTGTTCCTGCTGAGACAAACAGTTTCTTTGATGATTCATGGATAACCACAGAGGGCGAATATTGGATACAAGCCGGTTATCTGGATGTATTGGGTTCAAGAAACAGAGATACATTCTATAATGTTGAACGGGACTATATTGATAGCTACAATATCTTAAAAAACGCTAATATGTATATACTTGAAGAATGGTATGAAGTTACAAATGTTTCTACATGCTTTGAAATAAATCAAATTAACTTGCTTGCCGGTGGTTTTGTAATGAGAGCCTTTTGGATCACAAACATTATAAATATCAATAGTGGTTATAAGGTTACTGTTTTTGATCTCAGCTTTGGGCAAATATATTCCAGAGGTAATTCGTATTTTTACAATCCAATACCATTCCCAGACGACAGAAGGTCATATGATTTATTGCTTATACGGGATAACGATTACATAGAAATGTATTTAGATACGCCGGAAAACCATTTAGCGACATTTGTCAAAGTCAATAAAGATGTTGTAGATATGTTAAATACTTTATTAAGGACAAACACTTGTGATTTATCAGGGATTACTTCATTGCCTCGGCGTGCAGACGGCAGTGGCTACTCGTTTCCTACCAGCCGAACTATTGAGGAAACCCCTCCGCTTCTAAATACCGATGATACCGCCGCCGAAGCAAGCCAAACAGATGAACCTATTCAAGGCGGAAAAAAATCACAATCCCTACCGTTGCAGGCGTTGCTTGCGATTATCGGCGGTGCGGTTATGTTGGCTGGCGGCGTAGCGGTGTTTGTCGTGAAGCGGAGAAAGTAGGGGACTTTTTAGAACTTCTCCGACTTCGGGCTTTTTTTACTTAAATCTTGATTTTATTCTCCGTATGATATATATTTATAACAAGGGGCGCTTTCGAGGGGTTTCTTGGCAAGCCAAAAAGTTTGCCGGGGGCTAACACACCAGCGTCTCTATTTTTTTGTTTGAATTTCTACGTCAATCGCTTCATACGAATGACGCAACGGTAGCTGACCCGTCCGTCAATGAACTTAAGTTCAACGATAACGGACAATTAATCCGTACCTTAAAAGAGCCAAGCCCCTACGGGGCTTGATACCCAAATCGCTTATTATATCTTGCTCAAATTTTATGCTTAGGTTAACCTATGAGTATGAACGAGTTACGGACACATATAGTCATTGATCCTGAAGTTAGATTTGGCAAGCCATGTATAAAAGGAACCCGCATAACTGTTGGAGACATTCTACAGTGGCTTTCAGGAGGAATGACCGAACAGGAGATAATAGAAGATTATCCCGAACTGCATGAAACCCACATAAAAGCGGCATTGGCTTTTGCGGCGGAACGAGACGCAATGACCAAAGTAGTTGTACATGAAACTGTTGCTTGACGCAAATTTATCTTGGCGTTTAACGGCTTTGCTATCAGAGCATTTCGGCGAGTGTATCCATGTAAACAAGACAGAACTTCCGAAACCCGCAAAAGATACAGAAATATGGGATTATGCCGCCGTAAATGGATATACCATAGTAACTCAGGATTCTGATTTTTTAAGTCTTTTTGAGTCAAGAGGCTTCCCTCCGCGGATTGTACTATTGCGTGTAGGAAACATAGACAGAAAAACAATGGGCGAAATACTATTGCAAACCAAGTCGGCTATTATAGGATTGGAAAAAAATGATTACGGATTGCTTGAGATCATATAATCTGCTCCAACGAAGAACCTCACAGCTTGCCACGAGTTTCTTTACTTAATTGGACTTGAGACATCGGCAAATGATAAAACCATACCCACCTTAACACCAGTATAGGTATTTCGTTTCATTCTAAAAACATGGTGAAAAGAAAAAAAATGCGATATAATTATTTTATGAAAATGAAATTAATTACACTAACTTTAATAGCGGCGCTGTTTCTGATTTTTGGTTGCAGTAAAGAAGCTGAAGTTTCCAGACAGTATGATTCTCCTTCTCCTTCTCTAGCACGAAGTGCAACACTAGCAGGATTTAAAGATATGAGCAATCTTTATGGCGAGATGGCTATGCCCGAAGGACTCGCAGGGGTTGAAGGTCAAGTTTCTCCTCGCTTCAGAGACATGGAATATACCTCCTCTGAATCAGAGGAGGCTAATTTTCCCTCTGATGAACGGAAATTGGTAAAAAGGGCAAATGTCAGAATAAGGGTTGAAAATCTTTCAGCGGCGTCTGCTTCAATCTCCGCTTTACTTGAAGAATACAGCGGGTACTCGGCATCAACAAATATCGAGAAAAACTCTCACTATTATTCACTTCGTATTCCGTCTCAGTATTACGATGTTTTTCTCGCCGGGATTGACGGCATGGGGCGGCTTCTGCAACGCCATGAAGCTACCGAAGATGTAACGCTTCGCTACTATGACCTTGAAGGGCGGCTTGCGACAAAGAAAGAACTTCTTGGCACTTTTCAATCGTATTTAAGAAGAGCGAACAACATCGAAGAAATTCTCTCGGTAGAAAGGCGAATTTCGGAACTTCAATACGATATCGAAGGAACCGGAATTCAATTTCGCAACCTTGCAAATAAAATAGATTATGCCACAATTGATTTAAGTTTGCTTGGTCCTGCGGCAACGGTGCAAAAACAGGGCATGACTCTCGGTGAGGAAATTAAGCGGCTGTTTAGCGGATTTGGCGGCTTCCTTTCCGGCGTGCTGGTTACCATTCTTTACATCGTAATTTACGGTATTCCTTTAGCCGCTTTGCTTGTACTCTGTTTCTGGCTCTTCTTTGGCAAGATCGGCTTGCTGAGAAAGTTGTGGAGCTTAGTAAAAGCGAAAAAACAAAGCTGATGAAAATCTGTATTCGCCGCCTATTTCGGGTTTCAATATGGACATAGAATTACTGCGAAAATCAATTCACGTTAAAGCTGTCGCCGCCTTTTCACGCTCAGGGGGACCGGGCGGTCAGAACGTGAACAAAGTGAACACAAAAGTAACATTGAAGTTAAATCCCGGCGAATTAGACGGTCTCTCTGAAACGGAGCTGGAAAGGGTAAAAACGCTCCTTGCCAACCGCATTTCGGGGGGCGGCGAAATTGTACTCACTTCGGACGAAGAACGCTCCCAACGGATCAATCTGGAGAGGGCATATTTTCGCATGGAGGCACTAATCGCCGCCGCCGCAAGGCTCCCAAAATACCGTCATCCCACAAAGCCAAGCAAAGCCGCGAAAGAAAAGCGACTACAGGCAAAAAAGCGGCAGGGACAGAAAAAGTCGGAACGGCGGCAAAGCCTGCGCCCGTAAGGGCGTCCCCCGAATAAGTCAAAACGCCGTAGCCTCATAAAAATCATTACCCCCGAAAATGGCGGTCTTGCTTTAGCAAGAGCGGCAGGCGGCAAAGCCTGCGCCCGTAGGGGCGTTCCCCCGAATAAGTCAAAACGCCGTAGCCTCAAAAAAATTAATACCCCCGAAAAAGGCGGGCTTGCTTTAGCAAGACCAGCAGGCGGCAAAGCCTGCGCCCGTAAGGGCGTCCCCCGAATAAGTCAAAACGCCGTAGCCTCATAAAAATCATTACCCCCGAAAATGGCGCTCTTGCTTTAGCAAGAGCGGCAGGCGGCAAAGCCTGCGCCCGTAGGGGCGTTCCCCCGAATAAGTCAAAACGCCGTAGCCTCATAAAAATCATTACCCCCGAAAAAG
>JAIRUQ010000070.1 GCA_031254315.1 Treponema sp. | reverse complement strand
GATTTGTCTTCATGTAAATCCGGCAACAGCGCGTTCCATATCCCTCTCCTGCTTTCTTTGCTTGGTTTGTCAAAGTTGATTTTGTAAAGGAAACGGCGCTCGAATGCCTTGTCCATGTTTTGAGTCAAGTTGGTTGTGGCGATAAGTATGCCAGAAAGATTTTCCATCTCTTGCAGGATGATGTTCTGGATTGTGTTTTCGGTTTGAGCGATTGACCCGTTGGAAAAATCAAATTCCTTTCGTTTGCCGATAACGGCATCGGCTTCGTTGAACAGCAAAATGGGAGCGATTTCCGAATTTTCAACTGCGGTTCTGTAGGTATCGAAAATTTCTTTTATCTTTTTTTCACTTTCGCCGTACCACATGCTCTTTGTTTCTGATATGTCCACCATCATAATATTGCGTTTTGTTTCACGGGCTATTTGATAAGCTGTCTCGGTTTTTCCTGTACCCGGTCCGCCGGAAAATAAACAGGCGAATCCTTTTCTCATTCCTTTTCCGTCAAGCCTGTCTACAATTTTGCGGTAGTTTTCTTCCTGCAAGAGGGAAACGAGTTTTTCGATTTCACCTGTTTCCCGCGAATTGTAAAACATTTTTTTGGATTTTATTTTCTCATGCAGAATAAGGTTCTTTTTGTAGTTCCGGTTTCCTTTGACAGTAAGTTCAGATAGCAACTCTTTTTTTGTCTTATCAGATAATCTCCATGATTCTGAATCCACAAAGCCATTGGAGTTGTTATTACTGATATAATCAAAAGTAAAAAGCCAATGGTCATCGTGCGAAAGCTCTTTTTTTATTTTCTGGTATTCAGAATTCTCTTCATATAAAAACTTGATGTCACAGGTTCTGATATTATTGTCATTGTTATTGGCAAAAAGATGACAGAAACAGACGAGAAGCACCATTTCATCTTCATCAAGTTCGGTGTAACTCATTATTTTACTGCAAAATAAGAGGTGCTTATTCATGTTGATGAGATCCAAAATCTCTAATTTCATGTCGTTATAAGTTAATTCTTTATTTTCTCTTTCCTCAAATTTTCGTTCAAGAGCAGAGAAAAGTTGATCAATAGTCAGGTTTTCAATATTTTCCGGTTTGAATTCATTGTGCAGTCTGATGGACTTGCAAACACTAGCGGGTACACGGTAAGAAATATCATCATCTCTTTTTATACGGATCAGTTTTTTCTTTTCAAGTGCTTCACATTCACCGGAATATTTGATCATTCTGATCTTACTGCATTTGACAGAATTGGCGATTTCTGAAAGCTTTATATTATTATCATCGCTTTTTTCCATAAAATGCGAAAACAGCGCCGCCTGTATCGGGCTTATACCGAGTTTAGCGGAAAGGTAGTTAAGATGATTTTCCCCCTTTATCAGGCATTTGTCGATATCGTATCTTTCAGAAATTTCGATGACTTTCTCGATATGATCCAAAATGTTCATATCTTTGATTGATATGTCATTTCCTGATGATTCCTCCGCAGGAGACAATTTTGCCTTTAAAGCTGGAATAATCATTTTCATGCTTTATATGTATCACGTTGGTCTGTCATAGAATGATAGACCAAAAAATATTTTTAAAATTATTTTTGAGGGAATTTAAATCCTAATTATGCCGTTTTCCCGATGAGGCGTATGGACATTATCAACCGCCAACCGCGACAACATCAAAATCTTCAAAATTTCCCTCTTCTAGCAAATTACAGCGGACAACCGTACCGGGCGGCAAGGTTTCCCCGTTACAGCGGACAAGCGTCTTCAGATAATTTTCTGAAATTCCTCTGCAGGAAAATTTTTCGGTCTTTGCCTTCTCTATTAGGACATCAACTTCGCGCCCAAGCCATCTGCGGACATAATCCGCTCTGCCCTGACGGGCTAAATCTGTGAAAAGCTGAACACGTTTTGTAACTTTCGCTGAATGAACATTGTCCGTAAATAAATAGGCAGGAGTACCGGGTCTTCTTGAATAGGGAAATACATGAATCCATGAAAAATTTATTTTTTTACACAGATTGAAAGTTTCCTCAAAGTCGGCGGTTGTTTCGCCGGGAAAGCCTGTAATAATGTCGCAAGCTAAAAACGGGTCGTCCTTTGCGCGGCGCAAAAGGGAAACAGCTTTTTCTATGGTTTCACCGTTGTAAGAGCGGTTCATCTTTTCAAGAATTTTTTTACTGCCGGACTGCACCGACAAATGGAAATGAGGGCGTATGCGCTTATGGGAGAGGATTTTTGCGAGGCTTTCATCAATGCGATCCGGCGCGAGACTGGATAAACGTATAGCTATTTTTTCTGTCCCGGATAAGAGATACTCCAAAAGTTGAGCAAGATTGAAAGCCGAATTGCCGTTAATGCCTGCGCCGTTATACTGGGAAATATTTACGCCTGTAAGCACCGCCTCGGCATGGTTCTGTTCGAGAATACGAAGACGGGACAAAACTTCTTCCGCATCAAGACTGACGCTCGCTCCCCGCGCCAAACGAATTCTGCAATATGTACAGTGTTCGTTACAACCGTCCTGTATTTTAAGAAAACTCCTTGTGTGCCCTGAAAAGCGCGACGGATTAAATTGAAAAATGCCGTTTCGCTCTTTACCCTCTGCTTTTTGCGTCTGTGTCAATTTTTTTAACGCGCCGTTAATATCGCTATTATCAAGATATTTAGGTAGATTGAGAATGTCGTCTTTATTTATTCCTTTTAGAACAAAGAGCCGTTTTTTACCGTCTGTTTCCAGTTTATAAAGTTCGTCTTGGGCTAACTGCGCGTAACAGCCGGTAACGAGGACGCGGGAATCAGGGTAATCATGCAGGGCTTTTCTTATAACACGTCTGGCTTTTTGGTCAGCCTTTGATGTTACGGTACAGGTATTTATAACTATTACGGAAGGAGAAGAATCAGCTTGGCTGGACAAGACAAAACCGGCTTGTGAAAAAGCGTCTGTAATCGCTTCGCTTTCAAGCTGATTGAGTTTACAGCCAAGTGTCTGAATAAAAAATGACGGCACGTCGCGCGTTTACTGACCGCTCATCGTACGCCTGATTCGCTCAATTCCGCGCTGGGCGTCCATCAACTGTGAATTGAGAGAAAGTGCGCGGTCGTACGCTTCTATCGCGCTACTTAAATCCCCGGCGTTTTCACGGGTATAGGCAAGCCTGACCCACCAAGCCGCGTTATTTGGAACCCAGTAAACGGCAGTAGAAAGGGCAATATCGGCATGGCGGAATTTTCCCTGACGGATAAATATCTCCCCCATAAAATAGTACACCTGATCGATCCGCTGTCCTTCTGGAACTGCGGCGGCATATTCCTGAAAATACTGCAGGGCTTCGTTGTTTCTGCCCTGATAATAGCTGATTTCTCCCAAAATCTGGGTAACCCTCGCGTCAAAACGGTTTAATGTTCTGGCGGCTCTCGCGTAACGCATAGCCTCTTCAAAACGGCTAAGTCTGATAAGTGTCCAGCAGAGCACAACATGCGCTTCCAGATTATTGGGGTTTTCGGTTATTTCTTCACGGCAAATAATGATCGCACGTTCAAAATTACCGTTACGGTACTCCGCCAGAGCATCGGGAGGGCGATCCTGCGCATAAACGCTAAAAGTGAAAATTAAAAAAATACCGGCAAAAAAGATTTTTTTTGATGTTTTCATATTAGTTCTTCCTCACCA
Source organism: Treponema sp. (assembly GCA_031254315.1). Classification (GTDB taxonomy): domain Bacteria; phylum Spirochaetota; class Spirochaetia; order Treponematales; family Breznakiellaceae; genus WQXQ01. Next base: position 54,531 of record JAIRUQ010000070.1, on the reverse strand, counting down.
TTGTACATCTTCCGTTAAATACACATCCGGTTTCCATGTATATTTCGGGAGCCGTCACATTTCCTGACAGCGAGCCGGATATGGTAACTTCTACTTTTTCAACAGCTGTAACATCACCCTTTACCTGCCCCCGGATAAGAACCCGCAAGGCGTTAATATTGGCGTTTACTACAGCACTTTCGTCTATAACTAAGAGTCCCGTAGCGTTAATTTCCCCTGAAACCTTTCCCCTTATAAGGAACGGCTTTTCAAAGCGCAATGTCCCCGTAAAATCAATATCAGGAGACAGAATTGTATCAAAATCCGCATCCTCAAGAAAATCACTGAATACTTCTGTCACAGAGCCTCCGTATTAACCTGCGCCCGGTACGTTTACCTGCAAAGGTTTCCATAGTATAACAAAACGCCAATACTTTGTGAAGCCTTCTATTAACTCTTGCACAAAATTAAAAAAAAGGGTATTATTATATCTTGAATTAAGGAGGGACCATGGATTTTGTATCAGAAATGAAGGCAAGAGCCGTGTCCGCGCCAAAGAGGCTGGTATTACCGGAAGGCACGGAAGAGCGGATTATAAGAACGGCTAGAATCTTAATGGATGAAAAAATTGCCGCGAGCGTTACGCTTTTAGGCAATTCAGCGGATATTCAGGAATTAGCGCTCTCTGAGGGCATTAACCTTGACGATATCGATATTATTCACCCCACGATAGACAATCATCTGGACAAATACGCCGAACAGTATTATGAATTACGAAAAAACAAAGGAATGACACCTGAACAGGCAAAAATTGATATGGAAGATAACCTGCGCTGGGGCGCAATGATGGTTCATCTGGGAGACGCGGACGCGATGGTCGCAGGAGCCGTGAATACAACGGGGGATGTACTGCGCGCCGGGCTTTCTATTATTGGGACAGCGCCCGGCATTAAAACTGCGTCTTCCTGCTTTGTAATGGCAGGAATGGACACCCAATACGGAAAAGAGGGGGCAATGATTTTCTCCGATTGCGCGGTTGTCCCCAAACCGTTACCGGAGCAACTTGCGGATATTACAGAATGTGCCGCCCAGTCCTGCCATGAATTCCTGCATACAGAGCCTGTCGCCGCCCTTCTGTCCTTCTCAACAAAAGGCTCCGCCAAGCATGATGATGTTACAAAAATACAAAATACTGTCGAAATACTGGAAAAAAGAAACGTCAAGTTCGTTTTTGACGGTGAATTACAAGCCGATGCCGCTCTTGTTCCATCGGTATTGGATAAAAAATCGCCCGGCAGTCCTGTACGCGGTAAGGTCAATGTACTGGTTTTCCCTGATTTAGGGGCGGGCAATATCGGCTATAAGCTGGTTCAACGCCTAGGCAAAGCTCAGGCTTATGGTCCGTTTTTACAGGGGTTCGCAAAGCCAATCAGCGATCTATCCAGGGGGGCTTCCGTAGATGACATTGTAACAACTTGTGCCGTTACATTATCGCGTGTTAAATAAAGAAAGTAGTTGATAAATTAATGAATACAGGTTTATAATTAGATAACTATTATAAACCATAGAATCTTTAAGGGGGAAAAAATGGCAACAATAAAAAAGCCGGCGGCAAAAAAGCCCGCGGCTAAGAAGCCTGCGGCGAAAAAACCGGCGGCAAAAAAAACTGCGGCTAAGAAACCGGCGGCTAAAAAGCCTGCCGCTAAAAAACCGGTAGCGAAGAAAACCGCGGCTAAGAAACCTGCCGCAAAATCAGCGGCTAAGAAACCGGCGGCAAAAAAGCCAGCGGCTAAGAAACCTGCCGCAAAACCAGCGGCGAAAAAACCAGTGGCAAAAGCTCCGGTCGAAAAGACTGATGTTAAATTCCGCAACTTGTTCGACGCTTATGCTCAGGGGAAACTTCCTTTTGCTCACGGGTATATTGTTTCTTCGTTCTTTAGTCCAACTTCAAATTATTCAATTTATGAAGTTGTTTCCTATGCCGGCGTAAAAGAAATCTTCATGACTGAAACAGGTCTGCAATTTATTACCGGCGGTAAAAAATTGTACATCTTACTTGAGCCTGATACATATCAGATCAAGTTCCAAGAGCCTGTCAGCAGAGCGGAAGGAGAGAAAATTCCAAAACGGTTCAGCGAATTAGAAATAATAACCGCAAGGAATCAATCAAAAATAATGGTAGCAAAAGACCCTATTGAATCATACGGTTCTTTCACCATCCTCAAGCCCACAGGTATTAATTTCTCAGTCGTGTTTTATCAATTACCGGATGTGTATGAGTCAATTTCAGCTTTCTTTACAGAAACACTTAACAGACAAAGGAAAGTTCCTGAATCTGACGCAAAACATGCCGCTAAGTTAATCACAGACATACTGAAAAAATCCATGAGCTTCGAAGGCGAGTTCAAGTAAGATTTTTGTTGTTTAAGAAAAGAGCCGTCCTGAGGGGCGGCTCTTTTTTTTGTCAGCGAATTACGCTAAGAAATTTAAGAGAAGAAGATCAACGAATTGCGCGAATGAACGCGAATTAAGAGAAAGAATTAACCACTAGTACACGGAGGGAGAAGAGAAGAGGGTCAACACGCACAAGAATGGACTCGGGTTTTCACACCTTGACAACTAACAACAAACTACCCTCTGTTCATTCGTCTTTATTCGTGTAATTCGTTGATCTCTTCCATCTTCTCTTCCATTGATCATTGCATCGCAAGTTCCAGCACTTCTTCAAACCTTTCAACGGAGTGGAACTCAATGCCTTTTTTTACATGATCGGGGATTTCGTCTAAGTCGCGTTCGTTCTGTTTTGGGAAGACGATGTGCTTCGCTTTATTTCTACGGGCGGCGATTGTCTTTTCTTTAAGACCGCCAATCGGCAGAACTTGCCCTGTGAGGGAAAGCTCGCCTGTCATCACAAGGCGTGGGGTGATGATTTTGTCGCGCATAAGGGAAAGTAAGGCAGTCGCCATCGTAATCCCCGCAGAAGGACCGTCTTTGGGTGTCGCGCCTTCGGGAATGTGCAGATGAATGTGGTTCTTTTCAAACCATTCTTTGTCAACGCCGAATTGTTCAACAGCGAGTTTGCGCGCGACAGTCATCGCTATCTCCGCGCTCTCCTTCATTGTATCGCCCATTTTGCCTGTGAGAGTCAGCCCCTCTTTGCCGGGAAGAGAAGTGGCTTCAATTACAAGAGTGTCGCCGCCCATACTTGTCCACGCAAGACCGACAGACATTCCCGGCTTGTCTGCGGTTTTAATGTCGTTCTCTCGGAAGAGCGGTTTACCTAACTGCTTTTCTACAAACCTCTTGTCAACATTAAAACGCGCCGGTTTTGGAGCGCTTTCAGCCTGAGGATCATTTTTTTCTTCCGCCTCTACAATTTGCTTCGCGAGTTTGCGGTGAATCTTGTCAAGGTTTTTTTCAAAATTACGCACGCCTGCTTCTCGCGCGTAAGAGTTCGCTATGTGTAAAAGACTGTCCTTTGTGTATTTAACCTGATTCTTTTTAAGACCGTTTTTTTCAAGACTCTTTGGCAAAAGATAACGTTTCGCTATTTCAAGTTTTTCGGTGTCGATGTAACCGGGAAGCTGGATAATTTCCATGCGATCCAAAAGCGGAGGCGGAATGGTATCGAGTGTGTTAGCTGTAACGATGAAAAACACATGGGAAACATCAAAGGGCAGATCGAGATAGTGATCGCGGAAAGCGTTATTCTGCTCAGGATCAAGCACTTCAAGAAGAGCGCTTGCCGGATCGCCCTGAAAACTGGCTCCCATCTTGTCGATTTCATCAATCATAAAAACGGGCGCTTTTGTTTTAACGATTTTCAGTCCCTGAATGATCTTCCCCGGCATCGCTCCGATATATGTGCGCCTGTGTCCCTTTATTTCAGCCTCATCCCTCATTCCGCCGACAGAAAAACGGAAAAATTGCTTTCCAAGCGCCCTGGCGATTGACTTGCCAACAGAGGTCTTCCCCACTCCCGGCGGACCTACAAGGCACACTATCGAGCCTTTTGTGTCCTTGCGCAATTTGCGAACTGCCAAATATTCAACAATCCTTGTCTTTACGTCCTTAAGACCATAATGGTCGGTTTCAAGGATTCCCTGCGCGTTCTTTAATTCAAAGATTTCAGGCTCAGGATCATTCCACGGAAGAGCGGCAATCACGTCAAGATAGTTGCGAGTAACAATAAATTCCGCCGTGTTCGGCTCCATGAGGTTCAGTTTTTCAAGCTCCTGCTCCACTGCTTCTTTCACTTCGCCTTCAAACTTAAACGATTCAAACTTTTCCTTAAAACGCTGATGGTCTGAGCTTTTTGCGTCTGTCGTCATGCCAAGTTCGGTTTTTATCGCCTTAAGCTCTTCCTTCAAAAAATAATCTCTCTGAGACTTTTCAATCTTTTCGTTTATTTCCCTTTGAATTTTTTTCTGAATCCGTAAAAGTTCCTGTTCTTTTTTTATGAACACCAGCACCTGCTCCATGCGCTTTCGCACATTCAGCACTTCAAGAATTTTCTGCTGTTCCGCCTTGTCAATGTTAAGTATGCTCGCTATAAAATCGGCAATTTTTCCCGGATGATCAATATTGATCATGTTAAGGCGCATTTCTTCGGAAAACAGCGGATTATTTTCGCTTATCTGTTTCATCTCGGAAATTAACGCGCGTGTAAGAGCCTTTACTTCGCTTGTGTTGTCCTCTTCTTCTTCAAGATACTCAACTGCGGCTACAATCGGGTTTGAAGGATGAAGTGTTTTTTTTATCTTAAAACGTTTTAATGTAGAAATAAATATGTTAACTCCGCCGTCAGGCAGATTTATCTTCTTAACAATTTTAGCGACGGTTCCCACTGTGTATAAATCTGTGATAGCGGGCGTGTCAGTTTCGTGCTGTAGCATAACAAAACCGATAAGAGCGTCGCCTGAGTTTGCGTCCTCTACGACTTTAACGTCTGTAGGATTGCCAATCATAATGGGCGTAAAAATTCCGGGAAATATCGGGCGACCCAGAAGAGCCACTAACGGTAATTTGTTGGGTAAAAGTTGATCTATTGGTATAACGCTTTGATCTGACATATTTTACAATAACTCACAAACACAGAGGCACGGAGAGATTCTCCCCGTGCCTTGTGCGCAATTAGCCTTTGATGCTGTAGAACGCTTTTTTGCCGGCGTATTCACAAATACCCTGCAGTTCGTCTTCAATTCTCAAAAGCTGGTTGTATTTGCAGACACGATCTGTTCTGCTCATTGAACCGGTCTTGATCTGTCCGGTCTCAAGGGCGACAACAAGGTCTGCGATAAAGCTGTCTTCTGTTTCACCTGAGCGGTGCGAAATGATCGCGGTATATCCCGCTTTCTTCGCCATCTCAACAGCTTCGTAGGTTTCGGTAAGGGAGCCAATTTGGTTTACTTTAATCAAAATTGAGTTACACGCTCCCATTTTAATTCCCTTCTCAAGACGCTTGGTATTGGTAACAAAGAAATCGTCGCCGACAATTTGCACCTTTGAACCGAGGCTCTTTGTCAATTTCACATAACCATCCCAGTCATCCTGATCGAGCGGGTCTTCAATCGAAATAATCGGGTACTTGTTTACCCACTTGGTGTAAATTTCGATCATTTCGTCCGCTGAAAAAAGTTTGCTAGGATTGGATTTCCAGAATTTGTAGCCTTTCTTGCCGCCTTCGTCAAACAGTTCTGAGCTGGCGCAGTCAAGGGCGATCATCATCTGTTCGCCGGGTTTGTACCCTGCTTTTTCAATTGCTTTCATTATGTAGTCAAGAGCGTCGTCGTTTCCGATGTCCGGCGCGAAACCGCCCTCATCTCCGACTGCAGTGCTTTTGCCGGCATCATGGAGAATTTTCTTTAAACTGTGAAAAACTTCGGCTGTCCAGCGAACCGCTTCCTTCATTGAATCGGCTCCGACCGGCATTACCATAAATTCCTGAAAGTCAATCTGGTTGTCGGAGTGTTTGCCTCCGTTTATGATATTTGCCATGGGAACAGGCAAAAGGTTCGAGTGGAACGCTCCAAGGTACTTGTACAGAGGCACGCCAAGGTATTCCGCGGCGGCTCTTGCTGTCGCCATAGATACGCCAAGTATCGCGTTAGCTCCCAGTTTCCCCTTGTTCTCTGTTCCGTCCATCTCGATCATTGTCTTGTCAATATCAACTTGTTCCAAAGCGTCAAGTCCAAGCAGTTCAGGGGCGATTATGTTGTTTACATTTTCAACCGCTTTTAATACGCCTCTGCCCAGATAGCGACCCTTGTCTCCGTCCCTCAGCTCGACCGCTTCATAAGCGCCTGTAGACGCTCCCGAAGGCACTGCCGCCCTGCCAAATGAACCATCCTCAAGAATAACATCAACTTCTACAGTGGGATTTCCCCGTGAATCGAGTATTTCACGAGCCTCCACATGTTCAATTAAACTCATATCCGTCCTCCAATTGGTTTTTATAAGATATGTTCCTATATTTTGGGAAGGAAGTCAAGACGGGACATTGCTTATTCGCATAGAAATCGTTACACTTAGCTCAATATATGGAATTCAAAAACTTTAATCTGCATCCCGATCTGCAAAAAGGTATCGATGAAGCCGAATATTTTGAGTGTATGCCCGTTCAGGAACAGGTAATGTCAAATGCTTTTGACGGAAAAGACCTGTACGTTCAATCCCAGACAGGAACCGGAAAAACAGCGGCTTTTTTAGTCGTAATTTTCCAGAGGATGCTCACCGACGAAGCCCTGTTTCAGCGGAAGGCGCTTATAATCGCCCCGACAAGAGAGTTGGCGGTTCAAATTGAAGAAGAAGCGAAAATGCTCGGCAAGTATCTGCCGTTCAAAACCGGGGCTTTTTACGGCGGCGTAGGTTATACTCAGCAGGAAAAACTGCTCAGGGAAAACGCGAAAATTCTCATTGGCACTCCGGGACGGGTACTCGATTTGAACAAATCGGGGCTGATGAATTTAATGGACATTTCGTTTCTTGTCATTGATGAAGCCGACCGTCTTTTTGACATGGGCTTCTATCCCGATTTACGAAAACTCATAAAAGTAGTTTCTCCTTCAAGCAGAAGGCAGACAATGCTTTTTAGCGCGACTCTGAACGCTTGGGTAAAAAATCTTGCTTGGGAATATACAAAGTCTCCTTTTGAAATTGAAATAAAACCTGAAGTTGTTACTGTCGAGGAAATTACGCAGATTCTCTACCATGTTCCGTCGGAAGATAAAATGACTCTCCTGCTTGGTATTCTAAAACGTGAACAACCTGAGAGCGCGATTATTTTTTGTAATACAAAAAAACATACCGAAGTTGTGGCAAAGCGGCTAAGAATGAACGGCTATACATGTGAATTTATCATTGGCGATTTGCCGCAGGTGAAACGTCTCAAAATAATTGACGATATAAAAGCCGGAAAAATTAAAATGCTTATAGCGACCGATGTCGCGGCGCGCGGGCTTGATATTGAAAGCCTTGCGATGGTTATAAATTACGATGTGCCTGTCGAAGCTGAAAATTATGTTCACAGAATAGGCAGAACGGCGCGCGCCGGGAAAACAGGAAAGGCGGTTACACTTTCCAGCGAACAGGATGTTTATGAGTTACCTGCCATTGAGCGTTACATCGGTAAAAAAATTCCTTCAGAAATAGCGACGCAGGAACTTTATGAGGATGATAAAAGCGCGGGCGTTAGAATACACTCTGATTTTTATGGCGATCGTCCTCCACGTAAAGAAGGAAGATCAGGCGCAAAGCGTTTTGATAAAAGAAAGCCGCAATCCGCAGATAATCGTAAAGAAAGGGGCTCGCCTTCTTCAGGTTACAGAAAAAAACCTGCCGAACATACAAAAAACAGGGAGCATGATATTTCGCGCCTTTCTATGGAAGAGCGGATGGCTGTGTACAAGAAAAAGTACGCTGGAACGGAACAAAAACACGGCAGGCGACAGAAACAAAACCGAAGTGAACAAAAGCCTGTGATTGAGCAAGCCGCAAACCAAGTTCAACAAGAAGCCGCTCCCGTTAAAAAGGGATTGATTTCTAAACTTATAGGACTATTCAGAAAAAAATGATAACTATTACAGACTTAAGCCTTGTCTTTGGAGAGCGGATACTTTTCAAAGACGTAAATCTTAAATTCACTCCCGGCAACTGTTACGGGATAATCGGCGCGAACGGAGCGGGAAAATCAACTTTTCTAAAAATTCTTTCAGGTGAGATTGAGCATGACAAGGGAGAAATTTCCTTCGCTAAAAATCAGCGCATCGCTGTTCTTAAGCAGGATCACTTCGCGTTTGAAGAATATCCTGCCCTTGAGACAGTAATCATGGGTTACCCGAAACTTTACGCTGTGCAAAAAGAGCGTGAGGCGATCTACGCAAAGGAAGACTTTACCGAAGAGGACGGTCTTCGCGCAAGTGAGCTCGAAGCTGATTTTGGCGAACTTGGCGGATGGGAAGCCGAAGCGCAAGCCGGGCAATTGCTTTCGGGTCTTGGTCTTGATGAGGAAGATCACGGCAAACTAATGGCAGAGTTGGATGAATCAAAAAAAGTTCGCGTGCTTCTTGCGCAGGCGCTTTTCGGCAATCCCGACATTCTGCTCCTTGACGAGCCTACAAACGGTTTAGACCTTGAATCAATCTCGTGGCTTGAAGATTTTTTAATTGATTTTCCAAATACAGTTATTGTTGTCTCCCACGACCGCCACTTCTTAAACGCTGTCTGCACCAATGTATGCGACATCGACTACGGCAAAATCACTCCGTATTCAGGCAATTACGATTTCTGGTATCAGATGAGCCAGATTCTCCAGCGTCAGGCGCGTGATCAGTTAAAAAAACGGGAAGATAAAGCAAAGGAGTTAAAAGAGTTTATACAACGGTTTTCATCTAACGCAAGTAAAGCTCGTCAGGCGACAAGCAGAAAAAAAGTGCTTGAAAAACTCGACCTTGAAAATATTCCGGTAACAAGCCGAAAGTTCCCCTATGTAGGTTTTAAGAGCGAACGGGAAATAGGCAACAATGTCCTTCGCGCAGAAAAGTTAAATTTTACTTTTGAAGGCACGGCTATATTAAAAGATTTTTCTATAACTGTAAACAAAAATGAAAAAATAGCATTTGTCGGTCTTGAACATTCTTCCAAGACCGCGTTATTTGACATTATTTCTGGCGAAAAAAAAGCCGAAAGCGGAGACTGCTATTGGGGGCAGACGACTTCTTTTTCCTATTTTCCAAAAGAAAACTCTTCCTATTTTAGTTCAGACCTTTCAATAACAGACTGGCTCAGGCAGTATTCGCCGGATCAGGATGAAACCTATGTCCGCAGTTTTCTTGGACGAATGCTCTTTTCAGGCGATGAGGCTCTAAAGCCCGTAAATGTCCTGTCCGGCGGCGAGAAAGTCCGCTGTCTGCTCGCTAAGATGATGCTCTCGGGAGCGAATGTTCTTATCCTTGATGAGCCGACAAACCACCTCGACCTTGAAGCAATCACAGCTCTTAATGACGGGCTTACCGCTTTTAACGGAGTTATTCTCTTTAACTCGCACGATCATGAATTTATCAATTCAATCGCTAACCGCGTCATAGAAATTCTACCGCAGGAAGAAAAAGGTGAGCGTTATATCGACCGCATGATGCAGTTTGACGACTATCTTGTGGACGCAGGGGTAAAACAATTAAGGGCTGAGGCGTATAAGCATGTGCAGAGGCTGAGTATTTAGTCAGCGAGTGGTAGACAATGACTTCGCTCTTTAGAAATATTTGCTTTATTTCTGAAATTGCGGAATAGGCTGGCATACCGTAATTCGGCGGTAATTGGGCTTGTAATTTTCTCAAGTTTTTCTTAAAATTAATTGATGAGTCTGGAGATAGTGTTTGTTCCGTCGGCATTTAAGCATGATATTTCTGAAGAGAATATACGTTGGGTTCTGTTGAACCACCTTGCTGACGGTCTAATTGAAGAAGATGATGAGGCAAAATATTTATCTGTCGGATTTGATAAAACAGGAAATTTGCTGGAAATAATGTATAATTATATAGATGAGCAAACAATAAAAGTGTTTCATGCAATGAAATGTCAGAAACACTTTTATAAAAAGTTGGAAGAAATGGGGTTATTATGGCAGATATGACCGATGAAGAATATGACGCACTTGATGAGCGTTGGACAAAAACACCACCAAAAGTAAACTTTGCCCGCCCCGGTATTTTTGCCCGTCAGCGAGCCTTACTTGAAGTTCTCGACAAGGTTACCGCAAATTATATTATAACAAGGGCAGAGGCTACCAACCAGACTCCGGCTCAGGTTATTAGTAAAATAGTACAAAAAGAAATCGCCGCTGTACTATAATTTGACGGCGATGGCGTATTCATCCACATAGCTACGCTATACCTTGTTACGCTCCCCATTACTTTCTCCGCTTTACAATAAACAGCACCACGCCGCCAGCCACCACAACCGCCCCACCGATAATCGCAATTAACGCCCACAACGGTAGGGATTGTGAGTCTCTGTTGTTTGGAACAAGTTCGTCTGTTTGGCTTACTCCAACAGCGGTATTGTCGGCATCAAGAAGAGGAGGATGAATTTCTTCAAGAGTGCGGCGAAAGGCTGAGTAGCTTGTCATATCAATAGGGGAAAAATCGCCGGTACTGCCATCTGCACGGCGAGGCAAGACAATACCGGTTAAATCACAGATATTATTCCTCATGAGACTTCTATATTGGTTTCTTATATCTTCATTAAGCTTAATCAGCGTAAACATCTTATTCTCGTTTATGAAAACATCCAAATAGTCGCCGTCAAGTCTTAATGCCATAGTGCCTTTCTCATTTATGGGGAAATGTCTTTCTAAAGATGTTTCTTCAAAAGTAACCCGTTTGTGAGTACAAATAATCGTACAAAAAAATACCCCGTTACTCTCAGATATTTTTCCATTAATTAAAACATAAAAATTTTTATTAGAAAGATCCCGTACTCTGTTATAAATAGTTTTAAAATCAAAAGCAGTTGGATATTCTGCACTTTCATACCACATTTTTTCATCTCCGGGGTACATGGCATCCATGTCCTTATATTTATAATAATTATCACGCCAGAAGGGTTCGTACGCAAACAGGGTTTCTCTATTTCCGCTATTCAAAACATCAAGATAATAACTGTGTGCCCACTCATTGTTGGTTATCTCGTCAGGTAAAACCTCAGAATCGACAACAGAAATGGCATCAAGAGCAAGCCACCCTATTTTTCCGTCTTCTGTTTGCACTTCTTTCCTATAAACACCATCTCCAGGATTTACGGGACATTCAACAATAAAAACTTGTTCTCCCTTATTAATTCTTCCAATCTGACCATACATTGGATTGTACTCTTTATACAATACTTCATTCCTATTCGCATAATAATTATCTTGGCAAAAGGAAACTGCTACGAGAGACAACAACAAAATAATAGTGATTATTTGTTTTTTCATCCTTTTGTCCTCCTTATCTACGTCTATATTATCAAAATATTATATAACACTTTTTAGTATCTGGCAATCCGCATTTTCCCTATTCGCGTAATTCGTTGAGCGAGGAATGGTAAGAGCGCAACTGCTTACACAGCAAATTTAATAAACCTTGAGGCGCGGTTAGGGGTACGGTTGAGACGGTATAAATACTCAAGCATTGCGGAATAGGTTTGGTTATGAGAAATTACTTTAAAACACTTTCAAGAGGCACAAAATCTTCTGGATGCTCTTTATAGTGCCTATCACCTTTTTCAATAATAGCTCGTTCTTCATCGGTTAAATCGGTTTCAATGATCACTTCATCGTCAACAAGTACGTCAAACAATGGACGCAAAGCGTTTAACTTACGTTCCGGCATATTATCAATAAGGCTGTGTAATTCTTTCCTAATAGCTAAAGCGCTTCCGTTCATATTTAATTCTCCTTGTAAATCTGTCCTCTTGGACCAATTTCATATACGGCTATACAGGATATTTTATCTTTGAAAAGTATCCTGTAATCTCCAATCCTTACTCTGTAAGCAGCCTCTTGACCTTGTAGTTTCTTTATGTCGCCTTGCGGCGGTTCATTAGCTAACCTGATTAAAGCTCTAATAATTCGACCTTTCATTGGTTCGTTTAACCGCTCAAGGTATTTTACCACCTTTTTCTCTAAAACTACCCTCATATATTATTATGTCTCCATAAACTATTTTTGTCTACTAGTTGCATACTTTCATTCGCATTCATTCGTCTTAATTCGTGTCCATTTTCGTAATTCGCTGATCTATTCTTTGACCAACCGCACCTTCGCGGCGCACTACTCAGGCTAAAGCCTTCGCGCATTATTCATCTTAGTTACCTTAATTTAGCGCCACGCCGTGTAGACTTATTCATCCGCACGCTTTCGCGTGCTTACTTTAGCTCCTATATAATAATCATCCATTGTCTCAGGCTCTCCTCCTGTCATTGAAAATTTATCCAGTATTTCAAACCTCTCATCGCTAATATCTGTAAATCCGGGGAATTTTTCAATAACAAGATAAAAAACGCTGTTGTCTTTTTCAAAAATATCATCGTAGTTTTCAAAGAAATAATATTTTTGCTCGTCATTAAAGTAAGGCGTTAGGTTGCCGTATTTCCACGCCGAATATTTGTGCGTTATAACATAAACGGGAACATCCTTATCTTTAGAAAAAATGTACTCATTAGCTTTATTGCGGAAAATATTTTCAATGTTGTTTTGATTTACGGTTCCCACGAGGAAACATAAACATAATACTGACATGGCGGCAATAGAAACTTTTTGTGTTTTTTCTCTCATTGAATTGAGAATCATGGCAGGTAAGATTATGAAGAATGGAAAAACAGGCATTCCGTAACGTAAAACTTTATATGGGGCTATTATTAAAGTTATAAATAAATATACTAAGGCTACAATAAAAATGTATAATCCCTGTTTTTGAATAACAAGTTTTTGTTTACGGATAAACAAAAATACCGAACTTGCTATACAAACAAGTAAAACGGGAAGGGTAAAAAAATGTTTCCATAACAATGTTACGCCGGTAATTATTGAAGATTTAATATTCCCTATAAAATTCATGGTTAGCGTATATTTTGTTTGAACGCCTCTGTATGAGGTAAATCCTTCAAAGTATTTGGGATAAAGGGCAAGGGCGATCAATACGCCAAAACAAAGAACAGCAAAATAAAAAATGATTTCTTTATAAGTTTTTTCTTTACAATTAACGTAAATAACATAAAGCCCGAATAATCCGATAAAAATAACAGCGTAATATCCTGTTAAAAGAGTAACGCCTGTAATTAACGAGAATAAAAGAAGGACGGGTATTTTCCCGATTAACTGTTTTCTATCTAATATAAAGTTTTTTGTGTTAATTGTTTTTATGAAATAATAACAGAATATAATAAACATCGTTTCTTGTATTTGATACGGACGGATAAAAAGCGTGTTGGAAATTGCCGCAGTCGATAAAAATGCGCAAAGCACGGCAAAAAGCTGTAGTAGGAAAGAATCGGGAAACAGCGATTTTATCAGCAGGAAAAAGAAAATGAATGATACCATTAAAAGTATTAAATTTAAAATTGCGCCTCTAAAAATAATTGGCTTTATATCACTTGACTTTAGCCCAATCATGGAAATACGCAGGAGCGAATAGTACAGATTGGTATGCGGAGAATCACGGTTATCCTTCCACAAACTTTTAATATCTTTAAGGGTTTCCTTAAAGCCGGAATTGTTGACAAAACTCTCTTCTTTTAATTCCTTTCCGGTGTATTCCCTGTCAAAATCATAATTTTTTCTAATAACATAATCATTGTAGAAAGCAAGGGCTAAAGTCATCCCCTCATCAACATGAAAACCGTTTTTCTGGGAAAGCCAGTATGTATGAACTCCTAAAACAATTACACATACGGCGGCAATTATTAAAATTTGATATAACTTTTTCATTTCGCCTCCTTAATTATAAAATGGGGACGCTGTTTTACTTCCGTATATGTTTTCGCTATGTACTGTCCAAGAATGCCGGTTGTAAAAAGCTGAATCCCCGAACACAAAAGTATAATACAAACTGTTGACGCCCATCCGTCAACGGGATCGCCAAAAGTTAATTTGCGGATAACGATAAAAATAATCAGCGCGAGCGCGATAATAAACAAAAAAAAGCCAAGAACAGACGCTATAGCGAGAGGTTTTGAAGAAAAGGCTATCATGCCGTCAAGGGCGTACAGAAAAAGTTTCCAAAATGACCATTTTGTTTTACCGGAAAGTCTTTCAATATTTTTATACTCAAACCATTTAGTTTTAAAACCTATCCACGGCAAAATCCCCTTTGAAAACCTGTTTCTCTCAGGCAATGATAAAAGAGCGTCAAGGCATTTTCTGCTCATTAGGCGAAAATCTCTCGCTCCGTCTACAACATCAATGTCGGCAAACCTTTTCATGAGTTTATAAAAGCGTCTAGCGAAAAAAGAGCGAATTGGCGGCTCTCCTACGCGATCTACCCTCCTCGCCCCTGCGCAATCACATTCGCCACCAGCGACAGCTTTCAGCATCTCAGGAATAAGAAACAACGGGTCCTGCCCGTCCACATCCAATGTTACAATGTACTCTCCCCTCGCGGCTTGTAACCCCGCGAGTATAGCGGCTTCTTTTCCAAAGTTACGTGAAAAGGAAATGTAATGCGCTCTTTCTTCACGCTCCGCAATCTCACGCAGTATTTTAAGTGTATCGTCTTTTGAACCGTCATCAACAAAGATAAGCTCAAATTGTACGTTCAATGACACGCCTGTTTTCATCACTTCTTCAAAAAAAACAGAGACAGCTTTTTCTTCGTTATAACAGGGTACAATAATGGATAAAAATACAGCGTCCTGCGATAAAGAGCCAATACTCATTTTTCATTTCCTACTGTATGTTAATATAGAACCTCTCCAAGTACGCAATTCTTCTGCGCGCGTCATTGAAACGTCTGCTCTGCGGATATTCATTCACAAGGCGGCGGTAATAATCCAAAGATAAAAGTATGTTCCTGCTCGGACTGTTTGCCTCGTAGAACTGACCGTACATCCAATAAAGCTCGTCTGAGCCGCCGGGATAATACTCCATGAATTGATCGAGTAACGCTATAGCTCCTGCCACATTTTCACCTTCAAATGTTTCCTGCGCTCTTTGCAGTATAACTTCAGGCGGCAGTTTTTCTATGACAGGGGGAGCTTGCGTTTGCGAAAGAGATTCGGACGGCTCTTCTGTAATCTGCGGAGTAACTGCCGCGGAAACAGGCGGCTGAACTGTAACAGTTTCCTGTGGCGGTGTAGTTACTTGCGGCGGCGTACTTACCTGCGGCGGAGTTTGAGCAGGCGTAGTTCCTCTCGGAGGATAAACTGAGGAGGGGGGAGTTGAAGGAGTCTGCGCAGGAGGAGTTGCCGTACTTTGCGGCTCGGCAGGTCTTGTACCGGGGAAAGTTCCGTTTCGTATCTGCGCTTCTTCAATCGCCGAAGGCCAGCGGGGCTCTGCGGTTATCCTGCCGCGATCGTATGGCGGATTAAACCAACCCGCTCCTGCCGCTTGCGCTTCTCCTACGATTACTTGAACATGATCATTTATAATATAATCTCTGATAAAATCTTCCTTAAAAAATTTCAGCGAGTAAGTTCCTGCTTCTTCTGTTGTAAAAATAAAAGTCTGCCCGTCAGTATCATTGCGCCGCGAATTGTAAACAATGCCGCGCTTGGACGCGAGTTCTCCCAAATACACCCAGCCGGTTCCACGGAATGGAATCTCTATTATCTGCCCGACTGTGGCGCGGACTACTCTCGAAAAAACAATGTCCCCCTGCGGCACGGCTCCCATTTGAGGCAATGGCTCAACTCTTACGGCGGGCGAGGACGGATAATCACGTAACGGGTCTCTGCGTGTAGAAGCAAGAGCGTCCGTATCAGTTGGTTCTTCGGCAGACACATCAGGCGTAGTCTGCTGTTGAGGGTCTTGCGGCGGTGTTTGAACAAGGGGAGGCTCTTGCGGTTGAACTGGTGGCGGCGGAAGCGTTTGCGGTGGCTGAACTACAGGAGGAAGAGGCGGCGGCACTATACGCTCAATGACAGCGACTTCGGTCTCTTCTTCGACAGCCGCTACTTCTTCATCAATAGGTGTCAGTTCCGTATCTTCAGACATCTCCGCGATTTCAAGCTCAGGTTCAGTTGACTCGTCAATTTCAACATCAACAAGTTCATCTACGTCCGCTCCCTCCTGCGCCTGATCTTCAACAGATTGTACCGTCTCCTCTTCTGTTTCCTGCTTACTCGCGCATGAAATCGCCAAAATTAAAAACAATGTTAAAAGAATTAAAGTCAATTTTTTCATGGAACACGCTCCAATAATTCATCTATCGCCTCTTCAATTTTATCACGCCACTGCCCTTCGCCAAACTTTAGAGGGTCCTGCCAATGCTCGGCGGCATCCTCTTCTGTCCAAACCGTCCGCTGTTCCCGTTCAAGAAGCACGCCGGGAATATAGTCAGGCTCATCCGGCAAAAACAAATCCTCAGCCGGAATTGGGGCGGAAATTGTCAATCTTCCCGGTCCCTCAGGTTTTTTCTCGCCGCCGGAACCTTTTACAGACACAATAACGGAAATGGTAAGAATCAGCGAAAAAACGGCAGTCGAGACAAGGGCAAGCCGCCGCTTCTGCTCAGGAGTCAGTTTATGAAACCAATTCTGAATAAACTCAATAAATTTTGACATTTCCCCTCACCCATATTATATCATAAATATATCTTATTGAAAACCTTGTTTTTAACGGATATTTCTGCTAAGATAAACTATGCAAATTGAATTGAATGTACGGGGAAATGGGGCTTGCCCTTTTTGCTCAGCCGCCGAAAATTGCAATGTTCACGAAACGTTAAAAAAGACGCTGGGCGCGTTGTCCGGCGAAGATACTTCAATGGAGCTGGTAATATATTCCTGCCCGTATTTTGATGAAAAGTAAGGCAATATGAACGAAAGACTGACTTCCCTTCTAAAAAGATATGATGAACTAACGCTGTTAATTCAAGACCCTTCTCTGGTAAAAAATCAAAACCGTTACAGGGATGTAATGAAGGAACATTCCCACTTAAGCGAAATCGCGCGGTTGAATGCCGCTATAGAAGAATTGGAAAAACAGGCGGCGCAAACTAAAACTCTTGTTCAGGAAGAAAAAGATCAGGAGATGAAGGAGCTTGCGAAAGAGGAGCTAAAGGAGCTTGAAAGCAAACTTGCCGCAGAAAGGGATAAATTGAAATTTCTGCTCATTCCAAAAGACCCTCTGGACGAAAAAAACATTATCATGGAAATAAGAGCGGGAACGGGCGGAGAGGAAGCCGCGCTTTTCGCTTCCGACCTTTACCGTATGTACTCACGCTTTGCCGAAACAAAGGGCTGGAAGTTTGAAATAATGAATTCCAGCGAAACTGAGCTTGGCGGCATAAAGGAAATTGTTTTTTCGATAAGCGGAAATAACGTGTACGAAAATCTGCGTTATGAGTCGGGAGTCCACAGGGTGCAGAGAGTTCCTGAGACGGAAGCGTCGGGGAGGATTCACACTTCCGCTGTAACGGTAGCTGTTCTGCCCGAAGCCGACGAGACTGAAATTGACATAAAACAGGAAGATTTGCGCATTGATGTAATGCGCGCGGGAGGTCCGGGCGGACAGTGCGTAAACACTACCGATTCCGCTGTGCGCATAACACATCTGCCGACAGGGCTTACCGTTCACTGTCAGGACGAGAAGAGCCAGATTAAAAACAAGGCAAAAGCTATGCGCATATTACGTGCGCGTATTTACGAGTTTGAAGAAGCAAAAGCCTCAGCTCTTAGAGCGCAGGAGAGGAAGAGCCAAGTGGGTTCCGGCGACCGCTCTCAAAGGATCAGAACCTACAATTTTCCGCAGAACCGCCTGACAGATCACCGCATCAATATTACGCTTTACAAACTTGACCTTATAATGCAGGGTGATACAGCGGAACTTTTTGACGCGCTAAAACTATCCGCCAAAGAAGAATTTTTACAAAGCGACGCAGGCACAGAAGCCGCCGCTTCTTAAGCCACATGAAAGAATCCCTTTCCATCCGTTCTGCTCTTGCGCAGGAGAGCGTTAAATTAAAAAAAGCCGAAATTGACTCCCCTACCCTTGACGCCTCGCTTTTACTCGCTCATGTCTTAAACACCACACGCTCTGCCCTTATCGCGCAAGGAGAGAAGCCTCTTTGTGAAGAAGCCCTCATGGCGTTTAACTCGCTTATAAAAAGAAGACTGGATGGTGAATGTGTCGCCTATATTGTTGGCAGAAAGGAATTCAGAGGGTTTGATTTCGCCGTGAATAAATCGGTATTAGTACCGAGACCAGATACGGAAACTCTTGTTGAAACAGCTATTGAAAAATTAGCAGAGATGATTAAACACAGAGCGAAGGAGAGCGAGCCCAATATTAGCGTACTTGATCTATGTACAGGCTCAGGAGCAGTCGCTATTTCACTAAAAAACGAAGTGCCGCAGATTGAAGTATGCGCCTGCGATATTTGCGAAAAAGCTCTTGAGACAGCGAAGTCAAACGCCGATCTTCTTCTTCCAAACAGTAACATTCAATTTTACCTCGGCGATTTATTTAACGCTATTTGCGCTAACGGCTTTCCTCTGCCAACCGGCTTTTCATTGATTATCAGCAACCCTCCTTACATTCCCTCAGATGAAATAAAGACGCTGGCAATCGAAGTGCAAAATGAGCCGCGCATCGCCCTTGACGGCGGACCCTCAGGACTGGAAATAATCAAGCGTATCATAGACAAAGCGCCTGAATATCTTAAAAATGGCGGAATGTTGCTGATGGAAGCCGACCCACGTCAGATGGACAATATAAAAAATTTACTTGAAAAAAAAGGGTTTAATGGTTTACAATTATATAATGACCTTTCAGGAGCGCAAAGGGTAATTGTGGGTGCGTATGAAAAATAGTCTCATTTTTTTAGCCGCCTCAATATTTTATATATTTTCATGTCAGTCCCTGCCTATACCTTCAGAAAAAGATAAACCTGAAAACGAAACAAGCAACACAGTACAAAATGACACCCTTACCCTGATCGCGGCAGGCGACAATTTATTTCACGAAACAGTATTGATCTCGTCATTAACGGACGGCGTTTATGATTTCTCTCCTATATATACAGAAATAAAAAGCATAGCGCAGAACGCCGACATTGCCTTTATAAATCAGGAAACGGTAATGGCGGGCGAGCGTTTCGGCTATTCCGGCTACCCTGCTTTTAACACGCCTCAGTCTCTCGCGCGAAATCTTGTAGATGCGGGCTTTGATATCTTTAACCTCGCGAACAATCACGCTATGGATAAGGGAGCGTCGGGGCTTTACGCGACATTGGATTTTTTAGATACGCTGGAGATAACGGTAATAGGAGCGAGAAGGAGCGGAGACAGCGCGCGTATTGTAACAAAAAATAACATAAAACTCGGGCTTTTATCCTATACTTTCAGCTTGAACGGGATTCCGCTTCCAAGAGACAATCCCAACCTTGTTTCCATGATTGACAGAAACAAAATGGAACAGGAAATAAACGCTTTAAGACCGTTATGTGATTTTCTTATTGTTTCCATGCATTGGGGGGATGAATATCAACTTGAACCAAATAGGGAACAAACCAGTCTTGCCACGTTTCTCGCTGAACACAATGTAGATTTAATCATCGGGCATCATCCCCATGTACTTCAAAAGACAGAAACAATTACCCTCCCCGATGGAAGAAAAACTCTATGCTTTTATTCACTTGGAAACTTTGCCTCTCATCAAAGGGAGAGAGAAAGAATAATCGGCGGCATTGCTGTCATAACATTTACAAGAGACGCCTCTTCAGGCGCGCTTTCCATTTCCGACCATGGGATGATTCCCGTAATATGTCATTTTGACAGAAACTTAAGAAACACAAAAATTTACCCATTATATTCATACACGGAAGAACTGCTGGAAAATCACGCTCTTAAAAATTCAGGCGCAGGATTGACAATGAACTTTTTTTATTCTGTAACAAATAGGCTTAATACAAGGATTATAATGCACAATCCTTTTATTCATTAATGCTTTCTATAAGCATTACATCTTCCTTTTCCGTATTCATATTCAAAAACACAATTATTTTCATCAAATATCGGAACTAAATTTTCCAAATAAATTTTTTTATCATTACTATAGATATCTTCTATTTCTTTCCAAGAATTTTCATACCAAATTGCGATTGTTTCTAAATTACCAGCTTCGCTAACAATTGCGGAACCGTATATTTCAGTATCTACAATTTTAACTAATATGTATACCAAAAAGAAATCCCCAATCAGTGTTTTAGTTATTTTATCACATTCTAATAATGGTCGAATTGAACTTTCATCAAATCCTGATTCACTTTCACCCGATAAATCATTGACCCATATCTTATACTCCTTTTGCTCGTCAATTGTAATTTGATCAAGATTTTTTATAGAACCTAATTTATATTCAACCATATTTTATTCTTTACTCTTTTTTCTTGTTTATGGAAAAGTGAAAAGCCTATTTCAAACTCTACCTCTTTGTGCCTTTTACTCCGTGCCTTGGTGAGATTTTAGGGATAAAATTACATTACGCTTCAGCAGACGCAGTTTCCGTAGCCGCAGGCTCAGCCGCCGCCGCAGGTTCCGCTGTAACTGCCGCAGTCGCTTCAGCTTTTGGCTCTTCTGCGACAGGAGCATCTGTTACGGGCAGGCTCGCCTTTCCGTTTTTAATCGAAGCTCTGCATACTTTGCATATTTTAAATTTTTGCCCTGCGGCTTCCTGCTCGTAGAGAACTTTTACATTGCTTCTCTCACAAACCGGACAAACGCCGCGACCGTGGGCGAATTGTTCACGAATTCCTTTGCCTCTGTGTGCTTTAGACATCTATTTCCCCTTCTCGCCCTTGGACTTTTCTTCACCTTTTTTTGATTTCTTTTTTTCGCTGGTGTCAAGTTTATAATCAACCAGTTCTAAAATTACAATTTCCGCCGCGTCGCCTTTGCGCTCGCCAAGTTTTATTATACGGGTATAACCGCCGTTTCTGTCTTTCATTCTGGGAGCGATATTTGTAAAAAGTTTGGCGACAACGCCGTCATCAAAAAGGCGGCTCGAAACAATGCGCCTGTTATGAACCGAATCTTCCTTGGCGCGTGTTATCATCTTTTCCGCCGCTCTGCGAATTTCTAACGCCTTTGACTTGGTTGTTTTAATCCTCTCCTGCCTGAACAGAGATGTTACCATGTTTCTGCGAAGCGCTTTGCGGTGCGCCGCCATCCTCTGTAGCGGGTTAAATCCTCTTCTATGCTTCATCTTCTGTATCATCCTTTACTTTGGTTTCTATACGGACGTTCTTCAGAACATTTAAGTCGGTTATACCAAGGCTCAAATTCCATTCTTTAAGTTTTTCCTTAATTTCCTGCAGAGACTTTTTTCCGAAATTGCGCGTCCGCGCGATATCGTCTTCGGTTTTGCGAGTAAGTTCTCCGATTGTTTTAATGTTAGCGTTCTTCAAACAATTAGAAGAACGAACAGAAAGTTCCAACTCTTCAACCGGAGTTGTTAAAATCTTTCTGATGTTATCATTTTCGTCATCAATATCATCGTCAAGACCGAGGTTGTTCTCGTCAAAATTGATAAAAACAGAAAAATGATCCTTTGATATTTTCGCCGCTTCCGCAAGAGCGTCTTCGGGTCTTATTGTTCCATCTGTCCATATTTCTAAAACCAGCTTGTCAAAGTCATTGCGCTGACCTACCCGCGCGGACTCGACATTGAACTTCACCTTTTTTACAGGAGAAAAAATCGCATCCACAGGAATAGTATTAATAACTTCGATATAACGTTCATTGACTTCGGATGGCACATAACCTCTGCCAAGATCGATCTGAATTTCAAACCTGATATTGGCATTGTCCATCAATGTCATTATGTGCTGACCTGTAGAAAGCACTTCTACCTGTCCCATACGGGCGAAATCATCGCTCTTTATTTCATGCCTGCCTGACCATTCATAAAGCAAAACATCCTGTTCGGCATCGTCCGGTAATTTCAGGCGAATCTGCTTGAGGTTGTTTATAACTTCAAGCGTATCTTCAACAATGTTCGGAATCGTTTCAAATTCACTCGATACGTTATGAGTGGTTCCGTTCGCGTCAATGGATTCAACCTTTACCGCAGTAATCGCATACCCTTGAATCGAGGAGAGCAAAACTCTGCGCAAAGTATTGCCAAGCGTTGTTCCAAAACCCGGCTCAAACGGAGAAGCTATGAACTTGCCATAATTTTGACTAAGTTCGCCATGCTCAAATGTAAAACTTTTGGGGCGTTTGAATCCTTGCATAAGGTTCTTACGTGCCATGAGTACTCCTTACTTAGAATATAATTCGATGATCATCTGTTCCTTAATATCACCGAGGTCAGTAATGTCACTGCGGCGCGGAGAAGCAAGGAACTTTCCTTTCATCGCATCAGGATCGAGACTAAGCCACGGCATAACGCCGGACTTGCCATACTCTCTTAGAGCATCTTTAATCACAGTCATATTTCTGCTACCTTCCACGATGCTAATTTCATTCTCGCTCTTTACAATGTAGGAAGGAATTGTGATTTTTTTACCGTCAACCATAACATGACCATGCAATACAAGCTGACGCGCCTGACTTCTTGAAGAAGCAAAACGCAGACGATAAACAACATTATCAAGCCGCCTTTCAAGTAACGCAAAAAGGTTTTCACCTGTGATGCCGGGCATACGATGGGCGCGCTCAAAGAAAAGCCTAAACTGCTTTTCCAACATTCCGTAAATTCTTTTAAGTTTCTGCTTTTCCCTAAGCTGAACACCGTAATCCGATCTTTTGCCGGGACGGGCTTTCGGGTCTTTTCCCGGAGCCGGGCGCTTTTTATTCATCGGACACTTGTCGCTCTTGCAACGGTTTCCTTTGAGCATTAACTTTTTTTGTTCTACACGGCACATTCTGCAAACAGGGCCTGTGTATCTAGCCATATTCCTTCTCCTGTAATCGACCGCTATATGCGACGAGTTTTTCTTGACCTACAGCCGTTATGTGGAATGGGGGTAACGTCGCTAATCGACTTAACCTTAATGCCCATCACTCCCAACTGCCGGATAGCCGATTCTCTGCCGATACCCGGTCCCTTAATAAATACATGCACTTCCCGTAAACCTGCCTGCAACGCTTTTTGAGCGGCAGTCTCTGTAACCGACTGGGCGGCAAAGGGAGTTGATTTTTTCGCTCCCCTAAATTGAAGCATACCGGAGCTTGCCCAAGAAACAGTGTTTCCCATAAGATCGGTAATTGTAACAATAGTATTATTGAAGGTTGCCTGAATAAAGACATTACCTTCATATACTGACTTTTTCTCTTTCTTCTTCTTTGTAGCTGTTGCCACTTATTCCTCCATCCTACTTCTTCTTACCGGCAACGGTTTTCTTTTTACCCTTGCGTGTACGGGCATTCGTCCTTGTACGCTGACCGCGCAGAGGCAGTCCCTTACGATGACGAAGCCCCCGGTAACAGCCAATATCCATAAGCCGCTTGATATTCAGCGCGACTTCTGTGCGCAGGCGACCTTCTACCTTGTAATCGCTTTCGATGATAGTCCTAAGTTCGTTAAGTTCTTCCTGAGACAGATCGTTCATCTGCCGCATTGGATCGAGCTTTGCCTTTGCGACAATAGCATCCGCGCTTGACCTTCCAATACCGAAAATGTAGGTCAATGCGATATTCAAATGTTTATTCGGGAGGTCAACTCCCACAAGACGCGCCATATAGCTATAACTCCTTCCTAGCCCTGCTTCTGCTTATGCTTGGGATTTTGGCAAATAATGCGAACAATCCCATTACGCTTAATAACTTTGCATTTATCGCAAATGGGTTTCACGCTGGTTCTAACTTTCATCCTTAATAATCTCCTAAATCCACAATCTTTACAAGTTCCGCCCGCGCAATTTACCGCGCTTGACCAAACCTTCATGGTGGTGCATTTTCAATAATGCCTCAATCTGGCTCATTGTGTCGAGCCCTACGCCTACCATAATGAGCAACGATGTACCGCCCATCAAGTATGAAATTGACGTGGGGAACTTAAAAATCGCCGTTATAATGTTCGGGATAACCGCTATCAGTGCAAGGTACAAAGAGCCGGGAAGCACAATACGGTTCAGGATTTTGGTAAGGTATTCTTCTATACGCTCACTCCTAATCCCGGGAATGGAACCGCCGTTTTCCCTAATCTGTTTTGCTATTTCTATCGGGTTAAGCGTAACCTGCGTATAGAAATAAGCGAAGAAAATAATAAGTAGTATATATAGAACATTGTATAGCACACCTTGAGGACTTAACATTCGCCCTGCCGCCGCAAGCCATGCAACATTGCCGCCTACTGTTTGTGCAATCTGCAAGGGGAACATTAAAATTGAAGAGGCGAAGATGACCGGAATAACTCCCGAAGGGTTAATCTTAAAGGGAATGTATGTATTCTGCGCCCCGTACATCTTTCTTCCTACAACACGCTTCGCATAATTTACAGGAATCTTGCGCTGTCCCTGCTGTTCATAGACAACCAAGGTTACTACCGCGACAAACATTACAAGAACAATGATTACAAAGACAGGATTTAAGGTACCGTTTCTCATCATAGTAAATAATTGATAAACAGCTTGAGGAAGACGGGCTACGATACCTGCATAGATCAAAAGCGATATTCCGTTTCCGACGCCCCGTTTGGTGATCTGCTCGCCCATCCACATGAGGAACATAGTCCCCGTGGTAACGGTCAACATCGCGATCAATGTAAAGGGCAACATTCCTATAAATAGAAGGTTTTCCACACTGCGTGAAATAACCTGCGCATACTGAGTAACAGCGTAAGACTGGATAAGGCAGACCACTACGGTTCCGTAACGTTGCCACTTTTGTATTCTTTTTTTGCCGCCGTCTTCCTGTGAAATTTTCTTTAAAGTGGGGAAAACAATCAGCAAGAGTTGCATGATAATCGACATTGAAATGTATGGCATAATCCCAAGCATGAATACCGAGAAGTTTGAGAACGCGCCGCCGGCAAAGAAGTCCAGATAGTCAACTATCGGGTTGCCTGTATTAAGCTGATCACTGAAGTAATGAGATAATACTGTTACATTGATTCCCGGTATGGGAAATACAGCGCCAATTCGGAATACTAAAAGCATTCCAAGCGTAAAGAGAATACGCTCGCGAAGCTCTTTTATTCTAAACATTCCAATTATGGGATTCGCCATTTATTTTTTACCACCTGCTTGCGCGGCTTTGCTTTTATTTCTAGGTCGCGCTTTTTCGGGGGGAGGAATAACAGTAACATCGCCCCCCGCCTTTTCAATTTTTTCTTTGGCAGAAGCGGAAACCCCGTCAACTTTGAAGCTCAGCTTTTTTGTCAGCTCTCCGTTGGCAAGAATTTTTACAGGCTCCGCGCCTTTTACAAATCCTTTCTTTAAGAGGGACGCAAGGTCAACTGTCTCGCCAGCTTCATAGCGTTTTTCAATTTCACCTAAATTGACGATTTGCCATTCTTGTTTGAAGGGATAATTTGAAAAACCTCTGTGCGCGAGTCTGCGGTACAGAGGCATCTGTCCGCCTTCAAAACCGACATAGGTCTTGCCGCCTGAACGGGCGTTCTGCCCCTTGTTTCCCTTACCGGAAGTTGTTCCGTGTCCTGAACCTTGTCCGCGTCCAAGAATCTTTTTACGCTTATTCGCGCCGGCTGGGGCGTGCAAATTAAAATCGTGCGCCATTATTTATTTTCCTCTACTTTTACTAAATGAGAAACCGCTCTGACCATTCCCAGAATAGCCGGGCTTGCTTCCTGCACTGAACTTGAGCCTATTTTTCTTAAGCCCAGCGAGCGGACTGTCGCGCGGTGTCTGGGAAGAGCGCCTATGGTACTGCGTACTAAGCTGATTTTTATTTTTGCCATATCAACCCCACAGCTCATTCAGGGATTTACCCCTGTTTCTTGATATTGTCTTTGCGTCCATCATCTTGTTGATACAATCAAATGTCGCCTTGACCACGTTATATTGACTGGATGATCCTATAGATTTTGAAAGCACATCGGTAACGCCGCCTGCTTCCATAATCGCGCGTACAGGACCTCCCGCGATAATACCTGTTCCTGAACACGCGGGCTTAAGAAGAACGCGTGAAGCCTTAAAAAGACCTGTTACTTCATGGGGAATAGTTCCGTTTTTTACCGGAAGGTGAATCATGTTCCGTTTCGCTTTGTCGATACTTTTTCGGATAGCCTCTGAAACATCATTTGCCTTGCCAAAACCAAAACCAACTTTTCCCTTGCGGTCGCCAATTACTGTAAGAGCGGAGAATGAAAAACGCCGTCCGCCTTTTACAACCTTCGCGGTTCTGTTAAGTTTTACCAGCTTTTCAATAAATTCTTTTTCAACAGGCTCTCGATCTCCTCGATCACGCCGTCCTCTGCGTCCTTCGCCCCTGCCCCTTCCTTCAGAACGGGGTTCTTCCGCTTGAGTCTCGACAACATCAACTTCCGCGTCTGTTTCTTTATCTTCAACTACATCTTCAACATCTTTTGCCATTATGCCCCCTAGAAAACTATCCCGACTTTCCGGGTTCCGTCAGCCAAAGCCTTAACAATTCCGTGATATAAATATCCGTTACGATCAAAAACAACCGTCTTGATATTCCTTTCCAACAGACGTTTCCCGATAATTTCACCAAGCTGTCCCGCACCCGCGACTGTAGCTTTTACAGCCTTGAGGTCTTTTTCCAGAGATGAAGCGGAAACAAGGGTATGCCCCTTCGCGTCATCAATTACCTGAACAGAAAGACTGCGGTTGCTTTTTGTAACGGTCATCCGCGGACGTTCCGCGGTTCCGTAAATTCTTTTGCGAATGTGAATCTTTCGTCTAAGCCGTTTTCTGGCTTTTTCCAGCATTTTCTGTAACATACTTTTACCTACTTAACGCCTGATTTACCAACTTTCCGCTTGATGACTTCATCTTCATAACGGATTCCCTTGCCCTTGTAAGGTTCGGGACCTCTTAATTTGCGAACCTGAGCCGCAAACTCGCCTACTCTCTGTTTGTCAATTCCGCTTATCGTTAACTTGCCGCTTTGATCAACAGCGACAGCGAGACCGTCAGGGACAGCGACATAAATGTCGTTTGAATACCCAAGGCTCATCGCGAGGAGTTTGCCCTGCACTTCCGCGCGGTAGCCTACTCCGTTAATAACAAGCGATTTACTGAAACCGGAAGAAACTCCGATTACCATATTATTGAGGAGATTACGGTACAAGCCATGAAATGACTTTACCTGCTTTTCCTCGCTTGTTCTGCCAACAACTATTTCGCTTCCCTTATTCTCAAAAGTAATAACGGGATGGTACTTTTGTTTAAGTTTTCCCTTCGGACCTTCGACAAGCATCTCTTCGTTTTGAAAAGTTACTTTCACTCCGCTTGGAACCTTAACCGGTATTTTTCCGATTCTCGACATATACCCCTCTTACCACACTGTACAGATAACTTCGCCGCCGACTTTTTTCTCAGCGGCTTTTTTGCCTGTTGTTACACCCTGTGACGTGGAAACGATCAGGGTTCCGTAGCCGTTCAATACTCTCGGCATGCTCTTATAGCCCATGTAAACACGGCGACCGGGACTTGAAACCTTTTCAATGCCGTGAATAATAGGCGACGTATTGTCGTCATACTTAAGGAAAACCCGGATGACATTCGAGCCTTCCTGATTCGCCTTCTTAAAATTCTTAATATACCCTTCGGTCTTCAATATCTTGACTATTTCAAGTTTAAGCCTGGAGGTGGGAATATCTACTTTTTCATGTCTTGCCATGCCGGCATTCCGTATCTTTGTCAGCATGTCTGCAACGGGATCTGATACGCTCATCCTTGTCTCCTACCAGCTAGATTTTGTAACGCCGGGAATAAGCCCTTCGCTCGCGAGTTTTCTAAAGCAAAGGCGGCACATTTCATATTTGCGTAAAAAGCCTCTTGCCCTTCCACAAATCCTGCAGCGGTTTACCTTTCGCGTCTTGTACTTAGGTGTCCTCTGCGCCTTAATAATCATCGCTTTACGTGCCATTCTACCCCCTATTTCCTAAAAGGCATTCCAAACTTCGCAAGGAATGCTTTTGCTTCTGCATCTGTTTTTGCCGATGTAACAATAACAACATTTAATCCGGCAATCTTTTCTATTTTATCAAAGTCAATCTCCGGGAAGATGATCTGCTCTTGAATTCCCAGCGAATAATTTCCATGTCCGTCAAAAGCGTTTTGATTTATTCCATGGAAGTCTTTAACGCGGGGAAGAGCGACATTGACGAGTCTGTCAAAAAACTCGTACATCATATTTCCGCGAAGCGTAACTTTCGCGCCAATTTCCTGACCGGCTCTGATCTTGAAATTCGCAATGCTCTTCTTTGCCTTGGTTTTAACGGCTTTCTGTCCTGTAATCTGAGTCAATGTATCGATAGCCGCATCCAAGAGCTTTTTATTCTGCAAAGCCTCCCCTACCCCCATGCTTACTATGACTTTTTCCAGCTTGGGTATTTGCATATTGGTTTTGTAGCTAAATTCCTTAAAAAGTTCCGGCGCGATTTGCTCCTTGTAAATCTTTTTAAGCCGGGGCACATAGTTCTTATCCATTACAGCGCCTCCCCGCATTTTTTGCAAAACCTGATCTTTTTATCTCCGTCAAGTTTGTAACCGCTTCTAACCGGTCCGCACTTTTTACAGACAATCATCAAGTTAGAAGAATGAAGAGCGGCTTCGATTTCGATAATGCCGCCGCGATCCTGCTGTTTTCTGCGCTTCTTCGCTTTCTTGACGAGGTTCACTCCTTCAACGACAATGCGGTCTTGATCGCGCAGAATCTTCAATATTCTGCCACGTTTCCCCTTGTCTTTTCCGGCGATAACTTCGACCGTATCTTCTTTTTTAAGTTTAAATTTATGTACTGCTTCAGCCATAACTTTCTCCTACAATACCTCTGGAGCGAGGGAAACAATTTTCATAAACTCACTTTTTTCCCTCAATTCACGGGCTACAGGCCCGAAAATTCGCTTGCCCTTTGGGTTTAACGCCGCGTCAATAATGACGCACGCATTATCATCAAACCTGATATATGTCCCATCCGGGCGGCGATACTCCTTGTGTGTGCGTACAACAACCGCTTTTTCCACAACGCCTTTTTTTATAGCTGATGTGGGCAGGGCTTCTTTTACCGCTACTACAACAATGTCGCCAATCCCGGCATATCTTCTGCGAGTGCCGCCCAGTACCTTTATGCACTGAACCAGTTTAGCGCCTGAATTATCTGCCACATTCAGGAAGCTTTCCACTTGAACCATCTTCTTCTCCCCTTATTTGGCATGCTCAATAATTTCTACAAGCTTCCAGCATTTTTCTTTGCTGATAGGCCTGCATTCGATCACGCGAACACGATCGCCGATCTTCGCCTCGTTCTTCTCGTCATGAGCTTTCACTTTTTTTGCCCGTTTAATATATTTTTTGTAAAGCGGATGGAGGGTCAGAGTTTCAATAGAAACTACGATTGTCTTTTCCATCTTGTTGCTCTTTACCGTCCCGATAAATTCTTTTTTACCGCTTTTGACAGCCTGAGTTTGTTCTGACATCATTTAGCCTCCGCCGCTTTCTTGTTCGCAAGATCGTGCGCGTGAATCAATGTGTTAAGCCTTGCAATCT
This sequence comes from Treponema sp., assembly GCA_031254315.1. Lineage (GTDB taxonomy): Bacteria > Spirochaetota > Spirochaetia > Treponematales > Breznakiellaceae > WQXQ01. Next base: position 24,718 of record JAIRUQ010000070.1, on the reverse strand, counting down.
GCCGGCGCATTGTCCGCTTTTGCAGAGGATTCTCTACACGACCAATAACGGTCTTAAAACGAAATTCCATGTACTTCTTTTTAAGCTCATCCCGTTTGGCTTTCAATTCAGGATATGATAAGTTTTTAAACGAATGTTTCATCCTGCCTCCTAAGCCCCTAGTTCCATTTCAGAACGGGAAACAAATTTTGTTTTAATCGGCAGTTTTGATCCTGCCAATGTCATTGCTTCTTCCGCGAGATTGCGGTTAATTCCGCCGCCAAGCTCAAACATAACCGTTCCCGGTTTTACTACCGCTACCCAGTATTCGGGAGCGCCTTTTCCCTTACCCATGCGGGTTTCCGCAGGTTTCTTTGAAAAGGGTTTATCACAAAAAATGCGAATCCACATTTTACCGCCGCGCTTTACATGGCGGTTAATAGCGACACGAGCCGCTTCTATTTGCCGGTTTGTGATCCACATCCTGTCCAAAGCGACAAGTGCGTAATCGCCAAACACAACATTGTTGCACCTTGTGGCGTTTCCGGGCATACTGCCCCTCTGCACCTTGCGGCGCTTTACACGTTTTGGACTTTGCATATCTAACTCCTGGCAGGAGCCCTGTCCCGTCTTTTGCGGACAAGAGCGCCTGCGTCTTCTTTCTGTTCTTTACCGTACTTCATGCCGTTATAAACCCAAACCTTTACGCCAATTGAACCAAATGGGGTATGCGCTTCGGCAAAACCGTAATCTATGTCCGCCCGTAATGTGTGAAGAGGTATGCGTCCTTCTTTCGCTTCTTCGGTGCGGGACATTTCCGCTCCTCCGAGCCTTCCTGAAAGACGAACTTTCACGCCCTGGGCGTTGCCTTTCTTTATAGCGTTTGTAATCGCCTGCTTCATTGTGCGCCTGAATGAGGAGCGCGCTAAAAGCTGACGCGCGATATTCTGAGCGACAATTTGAGCGTTGTTGTCGGCGTTTCGCACTTCCTTTATTTTGATCTGCACTTTTTTGTTGATCTTTTTCTGTAAATCGTTGCCGATCTTTTCGATATTCGCGCCTTTAACTCCGATGATTACACCGGGGCGGGCTGTATGGATTGTAATGGTGATTCTTTGCGGATGACGGATTATTTCCAGTTCCGCGATATCCGCCCCTTTGGTTTCAGGCATATCCATAATAAGTTTACGCAGATACAAATCTTCATGAAGCGCGTCAACATACTCTTTAGGATCGACATACCAGCGTGAACCCCAAGTTTTATTAATTCCGATTCTAAGCCCTGTAGGATTTACTTTCTGTCCCATTATTTTTCCGCCTTTTTGGAAGGTTTATCACCTGCCGCGCTATCGACCGGAGCCGTACTTTCATCGATCACTACAGTTATGTGACACATTCGCTTTACCTGCATATCCGCACGTCCTCTGCCGCGAAACCAAACCCTTTTAAGACGCGGTCCCTCGTCAATATAAATTTCCCGTACATACAGCATATCCTCATCAAGTTTTTTGTTACCCGAAAGCGCGTTTGAAGCGGCGGATTTTACCGTCTTACGGATGAGCCGCGCTCCTTTGTGAGGCATGTTCTCCAAAATGGAAATCGCTTCAGGATAAGTTCTTCGGCGCACAAGGTCGGCAACCGGTCTAATCTTGAAAGGAGAACCGATAAGGAATTTACTGATAGCTTTATAACCTGTTTTAGTATCTTTCATAATTCCGCCTATTTTGCCGCCGCTTTTTTATCGGAGCCCGAATGTCCACGGAAAATCCGTGTAGGAGCGAACTCGCCAAGTTTATGACCAACAAGGTTTTCCGTAATATAAACGGGAACCCATGTTTTACCGTTGTAAACAGAGATGGTTCCGCCTACCATTTCGGGAATAATAGTTGAACAACGGGAATAGGTTTTAATCATTTTCCTTTCCCCGGATTTGCTCAAATCCAGCACCTTTTTATACAGGCTCTTTTCAATAAAAGGACCCTTTTTTACGGATCTTGACATACTCCCTTCCTACTTCTTTTTGCCCCGGCTGACAATAAACCTTGAAGAAGGTTTATGCTTTTTGCGGGTCTTGTATCCCTTGGTTGGTTGCCCCCAAGGTGTTACAGGGTGAATACCCTTGTTCTTTCCTTCGCCTCCGCCGTGCGGATGGTCTACCGGGTTCATTGACATACCGCGAACTGTCGGGCGCACGCCCAGCCAGCGCTTGCGACCTGCCTTACCCAGCGTTGTATTCATGTGGTCTTCGTTACCTACGCTTCCTATTGTCGCATAACATTTTTTGAACACCATTCTCATTTCGCCGGAAGGAAGTTTTAGCGTAACATAATCGCCTTCCTTCGCGACAATTAAAGCGCCAGCCCCTGCGGAGCGCGCCATCTGTCCGCCCTTTCCGAGCGTTAATTCAATGTTGTAAACGGTAAAGCCCAGCGGAATATTTTCCAGCGGAAGAGCGTTTCCCTGCTCAATGGGAGAGTCCGGACCGCTTAAAACATTAGCGCCTACTTTTAATTCTTTGGGCGCGATGATGTAACGCTTTTCGCCGTCTTTGTAAAAAATTAGGGCAATGTTCGCGCTACGGTTCGGATCGTATTCTATAGAAGCGACTTTACCGGGAATGCCGGTTTTGTCGCGCTTAAAATCAATGTCGCGGTATTTGCGCTTGTGTCCGCCGCCTTTGTGGCGCACGCTGATCCGTCCGAATGAATCACGTCCGGCTCTTTCGCCTCTGCCCTTTGTCAGCGTTTTTTCCGGTTTCGCGCCTTTGGTCAAATCTGAAAAGTCCAGACTTGTGTACTGGCGCATTCCCGGCGTTATTGGTTTGTATGTCTTAATAGCCATATTATTCCTCTGTTACCTTACACGCCCTCAAAGATTGCTATTTTTTCATCTTTCGCGAGACGGACAATAGCTTTCTTCCAAGTGGAAGTGTATCCTTTACGGTAGCGTTGCCTTTTTGGCTTACCGCCTACCACCATTGTTGTACAGGAAATGGGATGCACATTAAACAATTTGCTTACCGCTTCCTTAATCTGGGGTTTTGTAGCCGACTGGGCTACCTTAAAAACATACTTTCCTTCTTCACGCAGATGATTTGCTTTTTCTGAAAGTACAGGTTCAATTAAAATATCTTCATATTGAATCATTGCTGTGCCTCCTTAGCCCCGTAAAACTCATTAAGATTTTTAGCGGCAGTTTCCAACATAAGCACCTGACGACCATAAAACAATTCATGGGCTTCCAGACGGTTATAAGAAAGATATTTAACCCACGGGATATTCGCGGCGGCTCGTTTGATCATTGGATCATCATCTTTAAGAATTAACACTGTGCGTAATCCGGGTTCAAAATTATCAAGTAGTTTTGCCAAATCTTTTGTTTTGCCTGAATCAATAGAAAAATCTTCTACTATTTTTAATGTATCGCTTTGCGCTTTCAAACTAAGAATTGTTTTAAGCGCGAGTCTCTTCGCTTTTTTTGGAATTGAATAGGAAAAATCCCTCGGTTTCGGTCCAAAAATTATACCACCTCCAACAAGGATGGGCGACTTTTTATCTCCACGACGGGCGCGACCGGTTCCTTTCTGCTTATACGGCTTGGCGTTTGAGCCATGCACTTCCGCGCGTCCCTTTGTGTTAGCGTTCCCCTGACGTTTGTTCGCGAGTTCGTTGTTAATCGCGTACCAGATCAAATCGTCGTTGACAGGCAGACCAAAAACATTATCATCAAGAACCATCGTTCGCAGTTCTTTGCCTTCTTTTGAATACACTTTACAGTTCATGTCTACCGTCCCTTCTTTACCGCGGCGCGGACAAACACAAGACCTTTATTTATACCCGGAATAGCGCCGCGAACCATAATAAGGTGCTTTTCAGTATCAGTTTTTACAACTCTAAGGCTTAGCACCGTAACGCCCTCACGTCCCATACGTCCGGGCAATTTTCTATTTTTGAAGGTTTTTGCCGGATAGGTATTCTGTCCTGTAGAACCGGGTTCACGGTGGAATTTAGAACCGTGCGTCTTTCGTCCGCCGCCAAAACCATAGCGCTTAACAACACCCTGAAACCCCTTACCTTTGGAAACGCCCGAAACATCAACATATCTGACGCCTTCCAGCACTTCCAAGCCAAGCGAATCACCTACGGCAACTTCTTTTTCAAAATCGCGCAATTCGCGGATTTTTTTCTTTGGCGGAATGGTTTCAGGAAACTGACCCGCACAGGCTTTTGTTACGCGATTTTTCTTTGCGTCGTCTATACCGACAACTACAGCGGCGTAACCGTCCGTTTCCTTTGTTTTTGTGGCAATGACAACATTTGGATCTATCCTTAATACCGATACCGGCAGAAGGTTCCCTGAGTCATCAAAAACCTGAGTCATTCCAACTTTTCTGGCATATAGCCCTAACATTGTTGTACTCCGTTTTACGCACGTTATTCAGAGGCACACAGCCCCAAAACCGTCTACGTTTACTTCAGAAACTAAGTTTCTGCTTATTGCTTGATCTCTACATCCACACCGGCAGGAAGTTCAAGTTTCATTAAAGAATCCATAACTTCCGCGGAAGGATTGACAATATCGATCAACCTCTTATGAGTCCGCATTTCAAACTGTTCGCGGCTCTTTTTATTAACATGTGGTGAACGTAATACCGTCACCTTATTGATTCGGACCGGAAGCGGAATAGGACCTGTAACTTTCGCACCGGCTTTTCTTACTGCCGTTGCGATTGATTTCGCGCTCTGATCAATTAATTCTACATCGAAGCCGCGCAGTCTTACGCGAATTCCTTCCTTTGCCATCATTCCTCCGTTAATCTGACCACTTCGCTTGGCGCGACAATGCCGACCTTACGAAGCGGTCATTTCCCCCTTATTCTGCCCGCTGGTTTAATACCCCGCCCCTACGGGGCGGTTTATCTATATTATAAATATGTAATACTGGTATTAAACCAGCATACAATCCATACCTATCAGAACGACGATACCACGCCGCTCTGCGGCGGGGTATCGTCATTCAATAATCTCAACAACCTGACCAGAGGCTACTGTCTTGCCGCCCTCGCGGATAGCAAAACGAAGACCTTTCTCCATAGCGATTGGATGAATCAGTTCGCCGATGATTTCTGAATTGTCGCCGGGCATAACCATTTCTTTTCCTTCGGGGAGTTTTACAGTACCGGTAATATCGGTGGTGCGGAAATAGAACTGGGGTCTGTAACCTGTAAAGAACGGGCTGTGACGTCCGCCCTCTTCTTTGGACAGACAATAAATCTGACCTTTGAATTTGCTGTGAGGTGTAATAGTACCGGGTTTTGCCAGTACCTGACCACGCTCAACATCTTTTTTATCAATACCGCGAAGAAGAGTACCGACGTTATCGCCGGCTTGCGCTTCGTCAAGCAGTTTATTGAACATTTCAATACCGGTAATAACAGTTTTCTTTGTGGGCTTAATACCGACAATTTCAACTTCTTCGTTAAGTTTAAGAACACCGCGCTCTACCTTTCCGGTAACAACGGTTCCTCTTCCCTGAATGGTGAAGACGTCTTCAATCGGCATGATGAAGGGTTTGTCCGAATCACGCTGAGGATCGGGGAAATATGTGTCCATCGCTTTTAAAAGTTCATCGATACATTTTGTAGCTTCGGCATTGTCCGGTTCTGACATAGCTTTGAACGCTGAACCTTTGATGATGGGGATTTTGTCGCCGGGGAAGCCGTTAGCTGTAAGAACATCTTTTACTTCTTCTTCGACAAGCTCAACGAGATCGGGATCATCAAGAAGATCGATCTTGTTAAGAAATACCATCATGTTGGGAACGCCTACCTGACGGGCAAGAATGATATGCTCGCGGGTCTGGGGCATAACTGAGTCAGGAGCCGACACAACAAGAATAGCGCCGTCCATCTGGGCGGCTCCTGTGATCATGTTTTTGATATAGTCGGCGTGTCCCGGACAGTCAATGTGTGCATAATGGCGTTTGTCTGACTGATACTCAAGGTGGCGTGTATTAATGGTGATACCACGCGCTTTTTCCTCCGGGGCATTGTCAATTTCATCATAATTCATTACCTTGTCGCCGAATTTCCTCGCGCAGTGCATGGTAATAGCCGCAGAAAGAGTGGTCTTGCCGTGATCGACGTGACCAATCGTTCCAACATTCATGTGGATCTTGGTTCTATTAAATTTATCCTTTGCCATTTGTGTCCTCCTTATGAACACTAATATTTTCTTCGTACTTACCGTACATAAAAACTAAACATGAGTGGGAAACGATTAAAAGCGGAAAATCAGCGGTTTAACGTCAAGCGCGTTACGCAATATCCACATTCGTTCCACCTGTCTCATTTTACGGCTAACAATAGCCGCCAATGATCGGTTTGGAAACCTGCCCGGCACCTACCATCTATAATGAGCGAAGGCTTTATTTGCCTCTGCCATTTTATGGGTGTCTTCCTTCTTTTTGAAGGCAGTACCCGTATTATTATACGCATCTAAGAGTTCCGCGGCTAGACGGTCTCCCATGCCTTTACCGGAACGCGCTCTTGCCGCGTTTATAATCCACCGCATTCCAAGAGCTTCGCGCCTTGTTTCCCGAATCTCTACGGGAACCTGATAAGTCGCACCGCCTACACGCCGGGACTTAACTTCGATGACCGGTTTTACATTATCTAAAGCTTTTAAGAAAACTTCAAGTGGTTCTTTGTCGGTTTTTGTCTGAAGAGTTTCAAGCGCGTCATGGATGATACGCAGTCCAAGTGAGCGTTTGCCTTCCCACATCATCCTGTTGACGAATTTGGAAACGACAACGCTGTTGTATTTTGGATCGGGTAAAATCCCCCGATCTATCGTTTTTTTCTTTCTTCCCATATATATACCTAAGCCTTTGGTCTTTTCGCGCCGTATTTTGACCGTCCGCGTTTACGGTCGGTAACGCCCAAAGTATCTTTAGCGCCGCGAATAATATGGTAGCGTACGCCGGGAAGGTCTTTTACACGTCCGCCCCTGACCAAAACCACTGAGTGTTCCTGCAGATTATGACCAATTCCGGGGATATAAGCGGTAACTTCCGTACCGTGGGAAAGGCGCACACGGGCTACTTTCCTCAACGCCGAATTGGGCTTTTTAGGTGTTACAGTCATGACACGGGTACAAACCCCCCGCTTTTGCGGGCATGACTTTAGAGCCGGGGATTTCGTCTTGGAAGTGATTTTTTGCCGTCCAAAACGAACCAATTGGTTAATAGTAGGCATTCGTCAAAAACTCCTCAGTTTTGTCCGCACATAGATCGGACTCGCTTCTAAAACCCCTCAAGAAAAAGGGTCGAGTTCAGAATTTATCAAAATTAAAAAAAAACGTCAATAGGTTTTGAAAAAAATTTGCAAAAAATTATTCGTGGCGAGGGTTTATTATCCCGCCTTTCGGGGCGGTTATAAAGATATTAAACCCGAGTCCAACCACCTTATGAGAACAAGATAACCTGTTGTTCCGCAACGGGTTATCTTGACTTTGGGGATAAGGCGGGTTTTAATGTCTTTTTTCTGCTTTTTGCCGCTTTAGGTCTTTTTGGGGCGGCAACGCCTTTACTTCTACAGGCTTTTCGGGGAGGGGAAACTAGACAGCCACGGTCGTATTCCTTCATGTCTTTTTCGCTTATTGCGCCAACTTCATACATACCCTGTGCGCCATCATGTATGACCATTAATAGTTCGCTTTTGTATTTGCCTTTCCATTCCATATCGTATTCCATATTCTCTCCCTTATATTATCTCCAACAATCTACCCTTTGCCACTTGCATATTTATCTGTTCATCGGACTGGGCAAGGTACTCCTTCGCTTGTTTTTTCATAAAATTTAACTCTCCCTTGCTTATGTTGCCCCTATCAGATTTGGCAAAACCATAACGGAAAAATGTCCGTTCCTTAATCTTGTAAAACACTAGCACCCGGTAACCACCTGATTTACCTCCGCCCGGACGGGCTATCCGTACCTTGTAAACACCGCCGCCTAAGTCGGCATTAGCCTGTCCTGTCGCAAGGACGGTATTCACTATTTCCTTCAGTTCGCTGTCTTGTATACCCTCTTTGGAAGCAAACCGGGCGAACCAAGGGTCCTTGAATATCCTCACTAAACAACAATAATTCATAAAAAGTTTATTGGCAAGTCATTTTTTGGACAGGTCATTAACAGAGTTTCAAACAATACCAAAAAGCTTTTTTCCTTGCCGGGGGGGTGTTTTTTACCTATATTTCATAATAAGTGGTAAAAAACTTGCAGAAAATGGGGTTTTTTACGATAGAAAAACAACTCAATTAAGGAGATTTATTATGAAAAACATCACTAAATTGTTCGGGATTGCCGTTGTTGCGGCAATCGGGTTTTCTTTCATAGCTTGCGGAGGGACACCCGCTCCCGCTCCTGCTCCAGAGCCTGCGCCTCAGCCGGTAGCTCAACCGGTACAACAGAGCACTCCCCAGCCAACACCTGAAAGGACTACCCTTATTCTTGACGGCGCGAGTAATTACACGGTGACAAAGGGAAGCACTTTGGCGGATATCGCCAAGCAATTCTACAATAACGCCTTTTACTACCCTGTGATTTTGTCGGCAAACAAATCCGTAATTCAGAACGCGGATAGAATCTATCCGAATACGCAATTGGTTATCCCCGATCTTCAAAAAAATCTGAACGACTTAGGGGCAAGGAAAGTCGTAAAACAGCTTTTGATGGATAGTGTACCTTTTGAAAACAGCCGGCACCGAAACAGCGCCGCCGATGCTCTTCAGGAACTTTCTAATTCGCTGTAATTTGGGCAGGTTCAAAGTCTGATGTTGCCTACTTAGCCCGTATCGGGCTAAGTAGGAGAGGCAATCACAACCTAAAAATCATTTTTTGAAAAATATCAGTAAGTTTTACAAAGTCATTTGATACGCCCATTTTTTTCGGTTTTTGTATCACTTAAAAACAGATTTGGTCATAAGGATAGTTATCCCGAACGTTGGAAGAAATATTCCCCGCTTTTTTATAACATCCCCCATTACATGAAAGTTATTTAATAACCTAATCCAAAATCTCAAAAAAGACATTTTTTTGAATTTTCATACAAACCACTTGTAACTTTCTTTTAATATTGTGATTATGTTTATATAAATCAACTAGGAGGAATTGACGATGGAATCAATTAATAAAGAAAAAGCAGGGAAATTTGCTGAGTCGATAAAAAGCCGAATTGGCAGTGACTCAAAAGCAGGAAATTTTTTCGCTTCGGTGAAAAATAGAATGGGTGTGGGTTCACCTGAACAAAACGCGGCAGATACCTATGAACGCGGGATGAAAATCACCCCCGATTGTATCAGCGCGATTGAAAATGAAACCCCGGTTAAGCAGTACAATATCGCGGTCTTGCGAACTCTGCTTAAATTTGAACGCGCCGAAGGACGTATGCAGGTTACCAATAAGCGCGTAATTTTCCGCGCTAGCGGACGCTCGGTTGGAGGGAGAACTACCTTACAGCATGAATATGACATTAATGAGGTTGGCGGCATTGAAGCTAGAAAAAATTATAAATTCAGCTTTTTGTATTTAGTATTCGCTATCATTATTATTGCCTTAGCTTCTTTTATAACTTCCGGACCGTCTGCTTTTTCCGGCATTACATCGCTGGTAAGCTCAAAAGGGGAAGATGTTCTTGAGATTCTTGATTTAGAGGGGACTAATTCCGAAATTTTGATCTTGGGACATCTGTATAATGCTTATAATAACGAAAAGAAGGCAATTTCAGAAAGAAAAAAAGCCGAAGAAAACGCAGTTAAAGCTATGGAAGCAAGAGAGGCAATTCAGAATTTAGTAACTGAATATGAAGGAAATGCCGTTACTAATCCAACACGAACTTATCTTTATGGAAGACGGTATTTGACCCCTCAGGCAATTTTAGACTTGGCTATCCCGGAGAGAGATAAAGCTATAGAAGGAGAGAAAACAGCTATCGCTGAATTCGAAACCGCTAAAAAAGCTGAGAAAAAAACAGTTAATAGTAGGGTCTTTGCTCAAATTTCATTGACAATATTAGGATTGATATTTGGATTTGGCGGATTAATACTTTTCTTCGTGCTTTATAAAAGATTCGGACTTAAGCTATTTATTCTTATCTTTGGCAATGCTGGTTTTACAGTATGTAAAGTAGCAACCGGAATCTTCATCTTTGGCTGGCTGTTCGTCATATCGGTTATTGCCACCATTGTTTGTGTGTTCCTGTTCTGTTTCAGACCTAATTTAATTATCAGTATAAAGAACAAAGCGGGAAAAAGAGAACCGATTGATATTAGCAGGAAAGGAACAGGGTTTTCCGAAGTTATCCCAACAGAAGAAACCGAAAGCGCTATCCGTGAAATTGGCGCGATAATTTGCGATTTCCAAAAGTCCGGTGATTCAGCTCTGGATAAATGGAATAAAAGAGAAAATCGTCCTTCGCAACCTTCAGTTTCTGAACAACCTTCATATAATCCGCCGCCAAATTTTGGTAATGTATAAAAAAGGCAAAGTGTTGTTCTAGAACTAAGGCAACTAACAAGTCTTGAAAATGCCGGGCAGTATTTCCTGCCTGGCATTTTTTTTGCAGGGGCAGAAACTGCTGTCCAAAAAAAATACAAAAAACATTAACAAAATTTATTTTTGATATATATTTTTTAATGAACAAAAAATATTCTGAAAAATTTTTTCACCTATCAATGAAATTTAGGAGAATGTTTTGAGAAATATGATTGTCTTCATAAAATTATAAAAATATTTCATCACCCTATATATTAATTTTTGTTCTAAAATTAACTTTTTCTTGACAAACTATACCTAAACCATTATTTTATAAACAAATGGGCTTGTAAAATGCGCTGTTCTTTTAGCAAATTTATACGCAATTTTTTTTATTCTTAAAAAAGGAACAGGAGGTTTACAAAATTATGAAAGTTCGTACAAAGCTTTTCGGGGGCTTTATTATTATTGCCGTGATAGGGGTTTTCCTTGGCGTAATGGGGCTTTACTGTGGTAAAAAATTCACAATTTCATCTGAAGATATGCTTGGTTTATCGGAGACGAGATCAACTATCTCTTCAATATTAAGTTCGCATTATAATTGGAGGCACGGTCTTTCCGAGACTGTTTATAGCGGAGCGGCGTTCACCGGCTCGCTTGATTCTACCGCCTGTTCTTTGGGTAATTGGCTTAAGAGCGATGAAGTAAAAGAAGTGACAGACCCTGAGGTTCTTTCACTTCTTAGTCAGATCACTAAGCCTCATGATTTTATTCATAATAAAGCGCGTGAAATTACAAATTATCTTAAAAATGGTGAAGCGAATATATCAGGAAGGATTTTCAGGGATGAAATCTTGCCTGAAACACAGAAGGTCATATCCTGTTTGGAAAACATGAATAACAGGTATGGAGTTTTACTAAATGATAAGACACAGGAAATTTACAATTTTGGAATGACCTTTACATTCATTATTGTAGTCTTCATCGTTATTGCATTAGTTGCAAGCGTTATTTTAACATTAGCCATTACATCGAACATTGTAAAACCACTTTTGCCGCTGTCAGCCTTTATGGAAAAGGTTGGTACGACAGGAGATATTGTAATGCGTAAGGAAGACAGCAAAACGCTAGGTAAATATGTAACGCGAAATGATGAAATCGGAATGATGATTCGCTCTTTCAACCAGACGTTAGACAAAATCAGAGAAATGGTGATTAACATCAAAAAAAGGGCAGAATCGCTTCATGATATAGGTAATAAACTTGCGAATAATATGAACGAAACTGCCGCCTCAGTAAATGAGATTGCCGCCAATGTTCAGAGTATCAAGGGTCGTGTTATAAATCAGAGCGCCAGCGTTACACAAACCCATTCGACCATGGAACAGCTTACAGACAACATCAAAAAACTTGTCAATCATATTGATGATCAAAGTAGTAATGTAGCTCAGGCATCAACCGCCATTGAAGAAATGGTAGCGAATATCCGCTCCGTTACTGTTACGCTTATTAAAAACGAAGAAAATGTAAACGCGCTTTTGGGCTCTTCCGAAGTAGGTCGTACAGGATTAGTAGAAGTATCGCAGGATATACAGGAAATAGAGCGCGAATCAGAAGGGCTTTTGGAGATTAACTCTGTAATGGAAAATATCGCAAGTCAGACGAATCTGCTTTCTATGAACGCCGCTATCGAGGCGGCGCACGCAGGAGATGCAGGCAAAGGGTTTGCCGTAGTAGCCGATGAAATACGCAAACTTGCGGAAAGTTCCGGGGAACAGTCAAAGACCATTGGTACGGTATTGAAAAAAATTAAGGATTCAATTGATAAAATTACCCAATCTACCGAAAACGTGCTTGGCAAATTCGAGGCAATTGATTCAGGCGTAAGAACCGTAGCGGCTCAGGAAGAAAGCATCCGTAACGCGATGGAAGAACAAGAGACCGGAAGTAAACAAGTTCTTGAAGGAATCGGTAATGTAAATGAGATAACACGGCAAGTAACCGGAAGCTCCGATAAGATGCTTGAAGAAGTCAAAGGAGTAATTAGAGAAAGCGACAATCTTGAAAATGTAACGAAAGAAATATCAGGCGGTATGAACGAGATGTCTGTCGGGGCAGAGCAAATCAACGTGGCGGTAAACCATGTCAACGAGATAAGCGGTGAAAACAAAGAGAACATTGATTATTTGATACGGGAAGTTTCACAGTTCAAAGTTGATTAGTGCCATTCTGAAAATTTAGTACGATATAGATGGAATTGTATTTGCAAAACCAGAGAACCGTAAAAGAACAATATGTGAGAGGCAAGAAATCTAATAAGTTACGATAACAGCGTGAAATACAAGCGGAACGGAGCCGGTATTACTGATACTGTGGGACGCGCCATTTCCGGTAATTATCGCATCTCCTGCTTTTACAGGGGTTTCGGTTCCGTTGTCGTTTACCATACCGCTACCTGAAAGAATGAAAAAATACTCGGTTTCCGTTTCATGGCTATGCTTCCCGATTGAACAGCCCGGCTGTAGAGTCAGTTCCGCCAGCAGTCTGACGTTCTTTTCATTTTCGCAATCCACAAAATGAACTAATTCGGCGTGTCCTTCTCCGCCACGCATCTTTTCCTTAACTTCAGTTTTCATGTTTTTACGTTGTATTACCATATTGGGAGTATAAAGTTTTTATAAAAATATGTCAAGTATGCGAAAAACTACTAAAAAACCGTTTTTTTTAGCAAATTTTATTTTAATGTCGCGGTTGTATGTGAGTAACAAAAAGGCTCATTGAATTGCCGCGCAAGTAGTTTCACGCATTTTACATAACGGTATCTGCCATTTAACGCCGACTATCTAGTTATGTGCCATTTTGATTTCTTTGCCGTAAAACCCAATCCATTAATTTTCCTTCGTCTTGGATTCTTATTAATCCCATTATTTTTTCATCGGATTTTACACCATTTCCTTTGCGGTAAATGGCTAAAATAGATTCAATTCCCGCAAAATAACCATTTATCTCACTTTGATCATCTGGATGTAACAATACATGTTTTGTCCATCCGCCCATGAATGTTATTAAAAAATTCGCGTTTTTATCACATAGCTCAATAACGGAACCGTCTATAATTATATGAACGTATGGTACATTTGTTAACCACTCCAAAAAGAATGTATTAATTCTTCTCCTATCATTTGAAAGATCATCAACAGGCGCGCTTTCCAAATAATCTATACATTCCAAAATATCAGCCTCATATCTTCTGAAATCAGCCTCAGTCACAAAAGAATAGTTTCGGGGTACTTCAAATCTTCTTGTAGAAGTTTGTTCCTTTTTAACACTCGCGCATCCAACCAGTAAAAAGAAACCAATGAAAACAAATAATATGTTCTTCATAATATCCTCCAACAGATGTCTTTATACCACTATTAATCTATTATGTCAACATATTTTTTTGATTTGTATTATAAATTCATATCTACGCTAATTCTCTATTCGTGTAATTCGCCTAATTCGCGTAATTCGTTGATCCTCTTCATCATTCCTGCTCAATCAACATACCCCGCCGCAGAGCAACGGGGTATGTTGTTCTCAAGAGGTATTGGACTCGGGTTAATACCTTTATAACCGCCCCAGAGGAGCGGGGTATTAACCCTCGCCACGAATCAAAATACGAATCGCTTCTACGGATGTCTTGATCGCGCCTTCTGTGTCATGGCAATGAGGGTTGCTCATACCGGCTTTTTCACGCTCCTGATTCCACACTACGTTAAGTACGCAACCGGCGCGAGCGCCGAGTATTTGGCTCACAATGTAAAGCGTGGAGCTTTCCATCTCTGACGCAAGACAGCCGGCTTTTTTCCACGCTTCCCATTTGTCTTTCAATTCGTAGCCTGAGGGCATTCGGTCGGGACTGTGCTGTCCGTAAAAAGAATCTTTGCACTGAACAATTCCGGTGTGCCACTTTTTTCCCAGTTTTTTCGCGGCTTCTACAAGGGCGTTCGTTACGTCAAGATTGGCGACGGCAGGGAACTCAATGGGAACGTACTCTTTTGTTGTTCCCTCCATGCGAATTGCTCCGGTAGCGATTACAACATCTCCGCCTGTTACAGGAAGAGCCATTCCTCCGCAAGTGCCGACTCTGATAAAGTTACGCACTCCGGTTTGGTATAACTCCTCTACTGCGATTGCCGTCGATGGTCCTCCCATTCCGGTGGAGATAACCATTACTGTCTTGCCTGATAATTCCCCAAGCCATGTTGTGTATTCGCGGTTTTGGTGAAAAAAGCGAGGGTTATCAAGGTGAGAAGCTATCTTCTCTACCCTGCCAGGATCGCCGGGAAGAATTGCGTATAACGCTTTGTGGCTGTCATCAAAATCAATATGATACATCTTTTCCATATTAGTTACCTTCGCCCTTTATCATAAGGAATCCCTTCAGCTCTTGGGGCTTGCGACGCTTTGGAACTGAAAGCAAGAACAACTAGAGTCGCTATGTAGGGGATCATCTTGTACACATAAGCAGGAATGGGAATTGACGCGAAAATAGGTATTCCCGAATAAGAAGAAGAAACCGCTTTCATCAGTCCGAAGAAA
The DNA here is from genome assembly GCA_031254315.1 of Treponema sp. GTDB lineage: Bacteria > Spirochaetota > Spirochaetia > Treponematales > Breznakiellaceae > WQXQ01. The sequence continues at coordinate 9,625 of JAIRUQ010000070.1, read as the reverse complement.
AAAGCCGCGGCAAGAATTAGCAGGGGTTTCCATTGTCCGAAAATCAACACCGCGAGGGCGAGGAAGCCATACCCCGCGACTTCGGCGTTAAATTGAGTGGATGTCGGGATTACGAATACAAGTCCGCCAAGACCCGCAAGCGCCCCTGAAATCATTACACCTGCATAGCGCATCGCATAAACATTGATTCCCGCAGAGTCCGCCGCTTGAGGATGCTCGCCGCAGGAGCGAAGGCGAAGTCCAAAGCGAGTCTTGTAAAGAACAAAGGCGGCTCCCGCGAGAATAAGAAAACCCAAGTAGGTGGTAAGATATGTGTTTGAGAAAAACAGGGGACCGATAACCGGAATGTCGCCTAACAACGGAACTTTACTGATATGAAATTGATTTTCAAACGGAATTTGCTGAACGGTGCGGATCATTCTCGCTATGTAAATAGCAAGAGCGGGAGCCAGCATGTTGATAGCCGTGCCGCTTATTATCTGATCGGCTTTCATGTTAATGGAAGCGTAGGCGTGAAGCAGGGAAACTACTATTCCCGTACCTGCGGAAACAATTACCGCCAGCAACAGAACTGCCTGCCCCGGAATAACGTGCTGTACAGAACTGATAAATAAAATGCCTGTAAATCCGCCGAGGATCATAGTACCCTCAAGACCGATGTTGATTACGCCGGAGCGTTCGGAAAACATCCCTCCTAAAGCGACAATCAATAATGGGATCGAAAAGAACATTGTCTGCTGAACAAGAAAATAAAATATGCTCATTTTGCCTCCAGTCGTTTTTTAATCGAATTAAAGAAATTTTTAACAAGAAGAGCAAACGCGCTAAAATAAATAATGACAGCGATAATAATTTCTATAACCTGAGGGGTAAAACCGTGTAACTGCATTTCAGATCCTCCGACCCTTAGATAGGCGATTAACAAACCTGAAAAAATTATTCCAATCGGATTGTTAAGCCCCAAAAGAGCGACAGGAATGCCGAGAAATCCTTCCGACGCAAGCACGTCAACAACTGTAATGCCCTTGCCCGAACCGGCGAGGTATAACAACGCGCCGCCAAGCCCTGCTAAAGCGCCTGCGATTGTCATTGAAAGAATAATGCTCCGCTTTTCATTGATACCGGCATAACGCGCCGCTTCGCGGTTAAAACCGCAGGCTTTAAGTTCATAACCAAAGGCTGTTTTTTCTAAAATAAAATATATTAATATCGCGAAAATAATAGCGATAAAAATTCCTGCATTCGCGCTCGAAGTGATGTATCCATCCTTAAAGATATTATCCATTCCCAATTTGGGAACATTCGCGTTATCCGCTACGCGCATACTTTGATTCCGCAGGGAATCAAATACTGTTTTTGTTATAAGAAAATTTACCAATAAAGTACCGATATAATTTGTCATTATACAGGCGATTACTTCGTTCACATTGAAAATGGCTTTGAATATGCCGGGAATAGCTCCCCAAAGAGCGCCCGCGAGTATAGCCGCAAGAAGAGCGGTAATCCACAACAAATGCCCCGGAATAAAAGTGCATTTTACTCCGATAAGAATTGCGGCATAAGCGCCGACAATAAACTGACCTGCCGCCCCGATGTTAAAAAGCCCTGTCCTTAACGCAAAACCAACTGAAAGCCCCGTCAAAATAATTGGGGTGGCAAAGTAAAAAACATCCCCCAGCTCTTTCATGTTGGAAAAGCCGCTTGAAAGGATCGCTCCAAACCCTTGGAAAGCCTCAGAAGCGTTACTCACCAACAGAATAATAAGCCCTGCGAGAAGACCGACTAAAATTGCCGTAACAGAAGACAGAGCGTTAATTGTCGAATCTGTAAGTTTTAGATTTAGTTTTATTACGGGTAATTTCATGCTACTTCCTGTTTCGCGGAACCTGCCATATAAAGACCAAGTTCCTTGTAAGTAACTTCTTTTGGTTTAACGTCTGCGACAAGTTTTCCTTCAAAAATAACTAAAATTCTGTCGCTGACATCCATTACTTCGTCAAGTTCCAGAGAAACTAAAAGCACTCCCTTTCCTTTATCGCGCTCGGCAACAAGCTGTTTATGGATGTATTCTATAGCGCCGACATCAAGTCCTCTTGTCGGTTGGACTGCGATTAAAAGACGCGAATCTCTGGAAATCTCACGCGCGATAATCGCCTTCTGCTGATTGCCGCCCGACATACTGCGTGTAAGCGTATGCGCTCCCTGCCCGCAACGAATATCAAAACTTTCAATTAACTTATCCGCGAATTTATAAATTTCATCGAATTTAAGAAAACCGTATTTTTGGAAACGGTTTTCAAAATAATTTTGCAAAATTAAATTGTAGGCAAGGTTGTAATCAAGGACAAGTCCGTGTTTATGCCTGTCTTCGGGAATATGCGCCATGCCTCTGGAGCGAATATCGTTACGTGTAATTTCTTTTCCGTCAAGGAAAACCTTTCCGCTGTCCATTTCCAACATTCCGGCAAGCGCATGTATCAGCTCCTGCTGACCGTTCCCGTCTATTCCCGCTATGCAGACAATCTCCCCTGCGCGCACTTCAAAACTCGCGTTATTTACAAGAGATTTCCCATGTGTTTTGCTTGTAACGGTAAGATTTTCCACTTTAAGGATAACTTCGCCACTCTGTTTTTCAGTCTTTTCAACAGAAAGACTTACCTTCCTTCCTACCATCATTTCAGACATCTCTTCTTTTGAAACAGGCTCAACATCGACAGTCCCGATGTATTTACCTTTACGCAGGACAGTACAGCGGTTAGCGACAGCTTTGATTTCGTCCAGTTTGTGCGTGATGAACAAAATCGACTTGCCTTCCGCCACAAGGTTTCTCATTATGTGCATTAACTCTTCGATTTCCTGAGGCGTTAAAACCGCCGTTGGCTCATCAAAAATTAAAATCTCGTTTTCACGGTAGAGCATTTTAAGGATTTCAACACGCTGTTGCATTCCAACTGTAATGTCAGAAATAAGAGCGTCGGGATCGATATCGAGTTTGTAGCGTTTGGATAGTTCAACAACCTGTTTACGGGCATTATCCAGTTTTAGAATACCGTAATTGACCGTCTCCGCGCCAAGTATAATATTTTCAAGAACCGTAAAATTATGCACCAGCTTGAAATGCTGATGAACCATCCCAATTCCAAGTTTTGTCGCGTCATTGGGACCGTCAATTTTAACTTCCTGCCCTTCTTTTAAGATAGTACCCTTTTCGGGCTGATACAGTCCGAAAAGGACACTCATAAGGGTGGATTTACCTGCCCCGTTTTCACCTAACAGAGCATGGATTTCGCCTTTTTTAAGCTGAAGCGTAACATCATCATTGGCAATAATTCCGGGAAATACCTTTGTAATCCCCTTCATCTCAATAACGTAATCCATGCTCTCCTCCGCTAATTAGCAGGAAATTATCTTACTTCTGTAACTCTCGTTATTCTTACAGGAACAACGCTTGGGCTTCCATTATCCTCAGGATTGTCCATCATTCTGGGGATAGCGCCGCTTACCAGTTTTTCGAAGATCGCGTCATAATCCGCTCTGGAGAAGGATTGAAATTTGGAAGTTTCCATTGGAAGACCAACGCCGTCATTAGCCGCGGAAAAAACAGCATCTCCACCACCCGGAAAATTTCCTGCATAGTAAGCCGAAATAATTGAATAAACAGAAGATCGCAGTTCCTTCATAGCCGAGGTAATAACGGAGGGCGACTCACCGGACTGATCTACGTCAACGCCGATTACTTTTCTTCCTGTCTGCTCTGCCGCCGCCATGACCGAGTTACCGACCGCGCCACCACAGGCAAAAATTACTTCGATGCCGGAATTATACCAAGAAGCCGCCATAGTTTGCGCTTCAGGTGTTGCGGCAAAAGCGCCTGTATAATGGTAGTTAATTGTAATTGAACCGGGCGCAAGTCCTAATTCATTAGCGGCGTATTCAGCTCCCTGAACAAAACCGTAACCAAATCTTACTACAGCAGGAACCGCCATTCCGCCCATAAACCCAAGTCTTCTACTACCGTCCTTAACAGCCGCATAACCTGCGAGGAATCCCGCCTGATCTTCGGCATAATGAACTCCAACCGTATTCGGACCTGTCTTGAAAGTGGAATATGAAGCATCATGCGGAGAGCCGTCTACCAGAATGAAATGTACATTCGGGTATCGATCCTGCGCATGGAAAATAGGAACTTCAAAAAGGAAACCGGGGGTAACAACAATTTTTGCTCCGCCTCTGACCGCTAAATCAACTGCTGTCAGATAGGAGTCATCGCTTTGTTCCGCAGGCTGGTAATACTTATGAGAAATCTTATATTCGTTCGCGTATTGAACCAATCCTTCCCAAGACCCCTGATTAAAAGACTTATCGTCAATAGTGCCAAGGTCGGTTACAAGGGCAAGATCAAATGTTTCCCCTTTTTTTGAACAGCCGGGCAACAAGACCAAAGCCACAAGCAAAATTAAACCTATTTTTTTCATAGTAATTTCCTCCGATTTTTTGGATAATATTAAGAAATATGGTACTATAAAAACAGGGGCTTGTCAAGGGTTATTTTGACAATATTCAAATTTATGTTGACATCCTTAAAAAACATGCAATACTATAGAAGCTAACTTGGGGAGCTGAATTGGTTTTACCGGTTTCCGGAAACATTTAGGTATCAGCTATCGTTACGTCCCCCTTGCTCTTTTTACCATTCTTTTGGCTGACCGTTTGGAGGGGTAATGTTAAAGTTATCCCCGGAAGGTTTAATCAGATAAAATCCTTGACTTAATGCATAATCTTTTACTTCGTCAGTTACTACAACACCTGCAACCGCTCCTAAAAATGTACGTTTATCGCCATGTAAATTTGCATACGTACGCATTTTTTCAAGGCGGGCTATATGATTATTTATACGCTCAATGGTAAGTTTGGTTTTTACTTCAACCAGCATGGCTTTATCGCCGTTTTCCAGCATAACGTCTGTCTCAAAAGAGATATTATTTACTTTGTCATTAACAACGGTATTTCGATTTACTTTGGGAAAATCAAGCCCAAACTCCCTGAATTTCTCACCCAGCATGGGAGCCATCATATATTCGGTGAAATCGCCAAAAAGATTGATGTACTCCCCAAGCCTTCTATTGAAATCCTCTTTGTCTTTTTCCGTCTTCTGAACAGCTTCCTCTTGCCGTTTAGCGATTTCTTTTTGCTTTTCGCCAACTTCCTGCAAAATTGCCCAGACTGACTCAAAACTGGGGGGATTGGCTGTTTGTGTCGCTTCCATATTTAGCTCCTACATATCAGTATACTACCCTTCAGGGTTTTTTGACAATTGACTTGTTCAAACCCTGCTTGTGAGGGAACAGAACTGTCCCCCAACAAGAAAAAGTTATATATATATGGCGCGAGCATGCGTGGCACTTGCCTGAAAATGAAAAAATCTTGATTTTTTTATGGCATGGAAGCGCCGGACCTGCTCTTTGCTATACTTGACATCCTTAAAAAAATATGCAATACTATAGAAGCTAACTTGGGGAGCTGAATTGGTTTTACCGGTTTCGGCTGAGATTGGGCGGTCATAACGCCCGGAACCCTTGCCTTACCTCTTGATGCTTGAAATTCAAGTACCGGGAAGTCGGGCGAACCTGATCCGGATAATACCGGCGGAGGGAAACGTTTATTCTATCTATGTTATAGAAGATATTATATCGAAAGATACTATATCGATCAGAATTAACGCCTTCGCGGTTTTCCGTGAGGGCGTTTTTTTTGTCTAAAAATACATGGGAACCTCTGAAAACCCCGGTTGGGTTTTCAGAGGTTCCTCGGAGAAAATTGCTAATTCCTTATAGTGTAATGAATTACGCAAATGCAATTTTCTCCTAGGGTTACGAAAACTTCTAAAAACTGAAGTTTTTAGAAGTTCCCATATGGGAAGGAGAGTTTATGACAAGACCACAGGCGAGTATCGCAATTCAAGTTCTGCCGTTTTCGGCTGGCGGAGACGAAATGCTTCGCATTGTAGACAAGGTTATCAACTACATAAAAAGCACGGGACTTAAATCTGTTACAGGTCCGTTTGAAACTGTAATAGAAGGCGAGTTTGATAAATTGATGGATATCGCGAAAGAATGTCAGCTAATATGCATAAGGGAAGGAGCAGAAAATCTTTTAACTTATATAAAAATCGCATACAATCCAAACGGCGGAACATGGTCAATCGATGAAAAAATCTCCAAGCACATTTAAAAAGCGTAACCTTCTGCCGCTTCTCCCAATCGCCGCCTTGCTTCTTTTGTGGCAGGTGTTAAGCATGAGCGCTATTATTCCGCCTTATATGCTTCCCGGTCCTCTTCGAGTAATCGAAGTATTTATCGCGGATTTTAATTTGTTGATGAAGCATCTTTTATTTACATTGATGTCAGCGTCAGCAGGTCTTGCTATCGCTGTAATGGCGGCGTTTGTACTTTCAATAATTATGGATTCAAACCGAATAATAAAAGAGTCTATAACTCCTATTTTGCTTCTTACCCAAACCATGCCTGTAATAGCTGTCGCTCCTCTTTTAATTTTATGGATGGGGTACGGTCTTGCGCCAAAGATCACTTTGGTTTTTCTTACTTGTTTTTTCCCTGTAACAATAGGACTGCTTGGAGCGTTCGCTTCCGCAGACAATGACACCATACGTTTGTTTCAATCTATGGGAGCGAAAAAATGGCAGTTGTACCGTTTTATAAAAATTCCGCAGGGTCTTCCCGCTTTTTTTTCGGGATTAAAAATAGCGGCTTCTTATTCGATAATCGGGGCGGTTGTAGCGGAATGGCTTGGAGGAGAGGCGGGGCTTGGCGTATACATGATCCGTGTCAGGCGTTCCTATTCATTCGATAAAATGTTTGCTGTCATTCTGCTTGTTTCGGCGTTAAGCATTTTATTGATAAAACTTGTAGCGTTAATTGAAAAGGCGGCAATGCCTTGGAGAAAAAAACATATTTTGGAGGAAAAATGATGAAAAGAATTGGTTTAACCGCACTGGTGTTATTCGCCATGTGCGCTGTTATTTTTACGGGCTGTACAAAAAAAAGTACAGGAACAATCCGTGTACTGTTGGACTGGACGCCAAATACAAACCACACCGGTTTGTTTGTCGCTCTTGAAAATGGCTGGTACGCGCAAGAGGGGCTTAATGTTACAATAACACAGCCGCCCGAAGATGAAGCGTTAATCCTGCTTGCGTCGGGAATGGCTGAGTTCGCGGTAAGTTTTCAGGAATCTCTGGGACCCGCTATCGCAAAAGATCGAGATGCTCTTCCTGTAACGGCAGTGGCGGCAATAATCAGCCACAACACTTCGGGAATTATGTCGCTTGCGAGGAGTACAATTAACTCTCCGCGCGACTTGGTTGGCAAGCGGTTCGCTTCATGGGAGACACCTTTGGTAACGGCAGTGGTACGCGAAATTGTACAAAATGACGGCGGCGATTTTAACGCTGTTAGGATGATTCCCAATTTTGCCACCGACGCTTTTTCCGCTCTTCAAACCGATATAGACGCGATCTGGATTTATTACGCATGGGACGGAATTTCCGCCGAGGTAAACGGTATTGATATAAATTATCTTGACCTTGGAACTATCGACGCAAGACTGGATTTCTATACGCCTGTGCTGGTAACAAGCACGCAATGGGCAAACGCTAATTCTCAAGCCGCGAAAAAGTTTCTCTCTGTAACAAGCAGGGGATATAATTTCGCGATTAACAATCCTGTTGAAGCCGCTGAAATCTTATTAAAGTACGCGCCTGAACTTGACAGGGAGCTTGTTGTCAGGAGTCAGGAGTATTTAAGGACTCGCTATCAGGATGACGCAAGCCGCTGGGGAGAAATCGATCCGCAAAGGTGGGGCAATTTTTACCGCTGGATGTACGAACAGGGATTACTTGAAAAAGACATCCGTGAAGGCGGATTTACCAATGAGTATCTGCCGTAAAAACTGACATGGAGCGAAGAATGGGTAACATAAAAAGTGTTAATATATTAGTATATTTTTATATAAAGTAGTATATTTATGACTAAAACAGATATTGAACAAGATTCCCTATTCTCCGCTCCTTATACATTAAGCTGCGAACATATAACAAAAACTTTTAACAATATTCCTGTTATAGAGGACATAAGCCTCTTTCTCCCAAAGCATGGATGTATCTCTCTTCTTGGACCTTCAGGTGTGGGGAAGACTACCCTCTTTAATGTCCTGTCAGGCGTTGAAAAACCCGACAGCGGCAATGTCTATCTGAACGGCGAAGTGAGCGCCGACATAAGAGGCAAGGTCAGCTATATGTTGCAAAAAGACCTTCTCCTTGAATACCGCACCGTTCTTGACAATGTGATCCTTCCGCTCCTCATTCGGGGAGAAAAGAAAAACCACGCCCGGCAGTACGCCGCTCGTTTTTTTCCTCGCTTCGGTCTTTCAGGCTATGAAAAAAATTACCCGAATGAACTTTCGGGGGGTATGCGCCAGCGTGCGGCTCTGCTCCGTACCTGCATGATGCGTAACCCTGTTATCCTTCTGGACGAACCCTTTTCAGCGTTAGACGCAATCACTCGCCGCGCTATGCAGTCATGGTATGTTGAAATCGCCGCACAGATGGAATTCTCTACTTTGTTCATAACCCACGACGTTGAAGAAGCGCTGATCTTATCCGACACGGTTTACATTATGAACGGTAAGCCCGGGAAAATAACTCATAAGAGCGAGGTTCAGCCGAACAGCGCAAAAGACGCTGGCTTTACAGTGTCGAAAGAATTTATTGAACAGAAGAAGTTTATTTTGGATGCGATTGGGGTTTAGCTTAGCCGCCCAACATGGACGGTGGACGGTCTCTTTTTTTCATTCCCATGCTATATTTATTTTCTTTGTATGTACAGCACAATCCGACAAATATAAATTTATTAAATTTTGATAGGCTATCCCTGTTTCCTCAGCCCTTTTCTTGAAAAAAGCTATTGTATCAATATCAATCCTTATAGAAATTTGTTTCCGTAATTTTTTTACATACGGATTCGGCTTCGATTTAGAAAAATCATATTCCCTTCTCATTTCAGTTTCCTCCATATACTTTTGTTTCTTTTTTTGTGGCTTTTCTGGCTGTTATTATCCTTATTTCCTCATCATATTCTCTATAACAGTGGCATACAACCAATAATTTTAACGTTTTGCTTAATCCCAAAATTATAAACCTATCTTCTTCGAGGGAATGATCCGGATCATGTATTATTTTACCATTTGGATCATAAAATACTGTTTCAGCTTCTTGAAAAGAGACTTTATGAGCCCTAATATTATCTTGATTCTTAGTTTCATCCCATACAAATCTCATATATACAATATAATTATATTTTCATTATTTTGTCAACAAGTTTTTTAAAGAAATTTTACCACAAAAAAATTAAAATTTTTACTATTTTTTACTAGTGCCGCATGGATGCGGCACATTTTCAGTAATTTTCAATTTTTATTTCGCCTAACGTTCCGGTTGTTGAAGACGGTTTGCAAGCCCGAACAAGGGCTTTGCGAAGCAAAGACCAGGGCTTGCAAACTGTGGGTGGAGGTTTGCGTGGGAATGGCGTAGCCATGACCTAGCAAACCG
>JAIRUQ010000061.1 GCA_031254315.1 Treponema sp. | reverse complement strand
ACGGCATTCTCGAACCCATATAAGGTATCTATAAATTTTCCTTTGGAAAATTTATAGCCGGCGGTCTATGCTGCCGGATCTTGACAGAGGAGGATGTATGAACAACCTCAATTCAATCTTAATCGAAGGCAATCTGGTGAAAGACCCACTGCTTCGATCCACGCCAAAGGGAACGCAGGTTTGCACTCTGCACTTGGCTTCGAATCGTTTCTACAAACAGGAAACCGGCTACGAAAAAGAAGTTTCTTTTTTCGAAGTGGAAACATGGTCGCGTCTCGCAGAAACATGTTATGCGAAAGCAAAAAAGGGACGCGGTGTGCGTGTCGTTGGCCGTTTGAAACAGGATCGCTGGAATGGTCCTGACGGCAAGATGCACTCAAAAGTAAGCATCGTGGCGGATCATGTTGAATTTCGTCCCGAATTCAAAAAGGAGACGAAGCCTGTTGAACAGGGAGATGCCGTTTCGGTTCCGTACGATGATTATCCTGAAGAAGAAAACGAAGAAAATGTTTTGGCAATAAGCAAACAATTGGAACCGGTGGTGTTCTAATTACTGTAAAAACCATTTTTCCAGTTAAATCTGCCGGAATGGGGCAGGGGGGTGTTTTCTTTAACCGCACGCATTAATTCCTTGTAGTTTTGTTTCTTTAAAACAGGGCCGCAAAGATCGATTATGAAACGCCCGAACCCTGCCTCTTTTAAGAACGGGATTTTATCAGTAATAGAAAAATATTTTTTGGGATAGACACGGGAACCCTCAGGTGACGTTACGAGCAAAAAATCCTCGTCTTTGTTATCAGAGAACGAATCAAAATTTAAAACAGGGGCAAGATTTGCCCTTATGTTGAATAACGCTGGCAAGGCGAAGACCGTAATAAAAAACTTTGAATGTAACGCGTTTCGCCCCGGTCGCTTCTTGCCGGTTTTGTTTTCACCTTTACGGCTTTCAACACCCAATGTCCGCTCCAGATTTTGACGGTTATTTTCTAAAGGCGAGACAAAACCGGCAATGCCATTGGACGCGATAAATGAAAGCGACCATGAGTTGAACATATAAAGCCATGGTCCCGCTATCAACTTAATCTTTTCAAAGTCCCTAAACAGGGAAAAATGTCCGGGATTATTTACCATAAATCGGTAATAACCTTTTTCAATTAACCGCTCAATTTCTTTCGCTACTATATCATTTTCATAACCCGCTATTCCCTGAGGAAACCACGGGTCTAATGTCAAAATTACTTCCGAAGGCTTGAACGGCAGAATAGGCTTGTTGTCAGCTAACAAATACTTAGCGTTTTTTCGTGTCAGTGCCAACATTACGCTCTGAGGGCGGAAAGACTGTACGATGTATAAATCTTCGGGACGTGATACCGCAACGTACAATCCTTCGGGGAAAGGCTCAGGCTTTTTCTTTCCGCCAGCCTCATCTCTGCGCGGCGGCGTTATTTGCGGGAATGGGGCTTTATCCCTGCCCGGTCCTTTGCCGCCCGTGGCTTTTGTAATGACCGGCGCATAACGTTTACGCATTTCTTTTGTCTGTATAAGGTAGACATGATCGCCGAGTGAGCCTTCGGGAATAGAAATCCAATAGCCGCCGCCGGAATGGGCTTTTTCAGAAAAGATCAGTTTATGCGAAATCCTTCCCGAATCGTCACCACGGTGTATGCGCACCGAATCCCGTGTTGAGAGCGTAAGCCCCCGCGGCGGCGTAACAAGAGCGCGTCTTTCGCCGTCCGCTCCCTTCACCTTTAGAATTGTTCCAAGACTGATGCCTGTTCCGCCGTCCTGTTCGGGAATCAGCCAATCAATGACGGCGGAGTTATTCTTAGAGGAAACGCCTGCCCCTCCGCAAAAAAGATACTGCGTTTTTGGACGCGCGAAATCGTTACGCAAAATCTCCTGTCCCTGTTCAATGCTCTGCCTGATTTCATCTTCATCCCCATTAGCTAGAGCGTCCAAAACTACACGGTAAGCGGAAACGACCGCTCCTACATAAGACGCGCTCTTCATTCTGCCTTCGATTTTCAGGGCTTTAATTCCTACAGCAAACAGATCGGGGACGTACTCTAAAAGCTGTAAATCGTTGGGGCTAAAGTAGTAACCGCTCTCGCCCTCGGAACGATCCGTTCTGTGGTACAGTCTTCTGCATGCCTGAGTACATAAGCCCCTGTTAGCTGATTTACCGCCAAGAAAACTTGAAAAAAGACAGATACCGGAAACGCTTATACAGAGCGCTCCGTGGACGAAAACTTCAAGTTCAAGATTTGTTTCAGTTTTTATACTTCGCAGTTCTTCAAGGGAAAGTTCCCGCGCAAGAACCACACGCGAAACGCCGTGACGTGAAAGAGCGTTCGCCCCCCTCGCCGACGCTATATTCATCTGAGTTGAGGCATGAAGCCTTAATGAAGGGAATTCCGCTCTTGCCATTGCGACAACACCGAAGTCCTGAACAATGATCGCATCCGGTCCCTGAGAAGAAAGATATTTTAAAAATTGGTACATTCTGTCTGCTTCACGCTGTTCAAAAATTGTGTTGACTGTAACATAGACTTTTTTCCCCATGCGGCGCAACGAACGCAGAGCCGCTTCAAATTGAGCGTAGGTAAAATTGGCGCTTCTTTGCCGGGCGTTAAAATCCTTTAAGCCGAGGTACACAGCGTCCGCGCCTTCGCCGACAGCCGCATCAAGCGCTTCCGGCGAACCGGCAGGAGCCAATAATTCCAATGTTTGCGTACTCATGAATATCTCCGCATTATCCGCTCCAAAAAAGCCGGAAATTAAGTCCTTAGATACCACATCTTACTTTCTTGTTGATAAAACGGCAAGTTACAGCTACCTTGACATAGTTCTAAATTTATGAGAAAATTCACAAAGAAATTTTAAAAAACAAGGAAATTTCAGTAAAAAGGCGTTATATGGTATTATATTGGAAGAAAAACAGTGAAAACTTGCGTTTTACGGTTTTGTAAGCATTATACGGGCTTTTAATCCGGTACACGCGTCCTGCGTTGCAGGGAGTATATTAAAATGCGGCAGAAGCCGCACAATGCGAGGAGATAAAAAATGAAAATTGCGAAACAGGCGTTGGCGGCGCTTTCCGTCATAGTTGTACTCATGGCGCTGATTGGTTGCGCTTCAAAACCAAAAGTAACAATCGTTGAGCTGGAAAACAAAGGAAGTTTAACGAACGTCAGAACTCCTGACTGGGTAACAACCTATGTTCAGTACGGTGTTTCCAGAGTACAGGCGCAGAGCGCGTTTAGGGACAGATACTGCATAATCGGTGAAGAGACCGGTGTTAACTTGCAGTTTGTTACTGCATGGGCGGACAACTTCAGCGCACAGCAAAGAATTGGCGCGATGATCCGCACAACCATTGCCAGTGAATATCAGGCGAGAGTTCAAGGTCAGGCGCAGTCTTCAGGCGGAGCGTCTTCCGCAAGAGCCGAGGGCGGCAATTCCGGTGCATACAGTCAGGAAATTGAAAGTATCATCAATGCGCTTATAACTGCGAGTTATTCCGGTGCACAACGCGAATCGGACTGGTGGAGTCTTCGCAGACGCTACGATCCCGATAACAAAGATGTTTATTCAGATCAATACACAGCTTATGTACTGTACACAATTCCCAAAGCTGAAATGAACAGGCAAATAGCGATGGCATTAGAAACATCAGTAAGCTCAGACTCAGCGTTATATCAAGTTACAATCGACATAGCTCGACAAATTATGCAGAATGGAGTCGCTAACTGGGGCGCCGAATAAACGCACCGCGTTTAAGCGGTGTGGATGATAAATTTAACACGGCGTGGCGCACAATAAACGTGACCGCGATGAAAAAAGCGCGAGGGCTTTAGCCCGAGTAGCGCGCCCGGTGAATAGCGATGTAATGAGCAATGGGAAGAAGTCCTCAAAGACTTTTTAACTCTAGTATTGCGCCGCCGAATAAACGCACCGCGTCAAGCGGTGCGGATGATAAATTTAACACGGCGTCCGCCCAAGTATGCACGCGAAAGCGTGCGGATGAATAAATTAGTACCGCACGATGTGGAATAACCACATGCGGTAACGATAAAAGGAGAATATTATGTTTAGAAAGACTTTCAAGGGACTGTTTATTTTGCTTATGTTGCTTTTTGTTTCGAGCGGCTTATTTGGTCAGAATATACAGGAATTACGTATTGGCACTCCGGTTTCCGGAAGAATTTCCAGCGGAGGAGAGTATTGGTACAGCATCAGAGCCACAAGTAACGGTTTAGTAACAGTAAGGACAATGGGCGATGATGTAGATACTTATATGTACGCTTATAATGCCAACAGAGAAATAATAGCTGAAAATGATGACGGCGATGATGAAGAAGACGACCTTAACGCAAGAATAACAATTCCTGTTTCTGCTAATCAAACTTATTATTTTAAGGTAAGAGGTTATGACAGCAGTGAAACAGGTTCTTATCGTATTGTGGCAAATAGCTTCTCTGCAACAGCTTTGAGTTTTGCTACTCCGGTTTCAGGAAGAATTTCTAGCGGAGGAGAATATTGGTACAGCGTCAGACCTACAAGAAACGGTTTATTGACAGTGGAAACTAAAGGCAATGATGTCGATACTTGTATGTACGCTTATGATGCCAATGGTGAATATTTGGATGATGATGATGATGGTGGTCAAGGTTATAATGCAAGAATAACAATTCCTGCTTCCGCTAATCAGACTTATTATTTTAAGGTAAGAGGTTATGACAGCGATGAAGTAGGACCCTATAGTATTGAGGCAAATTTCCGCGCTAACTAAGACACAGGCTCTAATAGGTTGTTCGGAAACTTCAGTTTCTGAACAACTTTCTTTTTAAACTAGACAGGTATTACAGGCTTACATTTTTAAACCGGTAAAAAACTTGGGTATCAATATGGCGTACCCAAGTTTTTATAAAATGAGCATATTGGCAACTCTCTTAAAATAATTACAAAAAAATTAATTTCCTTGACAAAAATTTGTTTTTACGATATATGTTATAATAAGCGTAAAAAACTTACAAAAATGGTTTTTTACATATCTAAATAAACCCAAGGGGATGTTTTAAAAAATATGACTATTTTTAGAAATTGCAGAAATATCAACGCCCCCCCTACACATAATACTGTTCTATATTGTCAATTTTTTTCTCGAAAAACGCCGTCCATGTTCGTGGCGGCTCCTTTACATGTCTCAGAACTACACGATTCCCCACAGGGAGAAAAAATGAGGAGATATTTATGAAACAATGGTACATTTTTGCGGCTGTGTTTTTATTCGCGGGAATATATTCCGCCGCCGCACAAGACCTAATCATCATGAGAGACGGTAACATAATAGAAGCAAGAGTTACGGAAGTACAGAATGAGGGAAATGTATACTATCGGGAAGTTAGATATAAACCCTTTGACAATTTAAACGGACCGGAAATGACCGTCTACCTTGCCAGAGTGCTTACAATAATATATGAAAACGATAGGTCTGCTCGCGCCGATTTGATTATCATGAGAGACAGCAACGTAATTGAGGCAAAAGTTACAGAAATATCCCCAACGGAGATAAGGTACAAGCGCTTTGACAATTTAGACGGACCTACGGTTGTTATTCCCGCCGCCAACGTACTGAGTATAAGATACGAAAACGGTACAACAGAAGTTATAAACGCCTTTCTACCCGGACAGGCAAACACGGATGCTGATAAGATTCACTGGGCATTTAACGGCAATCCGGGCGGCGCTTTACTTGGGGGAACAACATTCTGCTTTGAATTTGGCAGGGGAAACTTTAACTCCGAAATAAATCTTATCTTTCCGGCATTAGGCGGTATAGGTTCCAGTGTAAACAAAGGTTTTGGAATATTATACACTTTCAACTATTTTTGGCACAGCAAGATTGGAGGCTTTTATTTGGGCGGAGGATTAGGGGGCACTTATCAACAACGGTATGCTCGAGTTACCGATGGTCCTTGGTCTACAGAAGGTTATTTTGACGAGTTCATTTTTTCATTAGGTGTAAACATCGGATATAAATTTGTAACAGCCGTCGGCTTATATTTTCGTTTAGGCGGTTTTATTGGCGTGGCTTTTGGTTATTCGGATAGCCCTGTAAACGCTTTTTTCAAACCTGACTTGGCAATGGGGTGGAGTTTTTAATATTTTCGCTCACGAAAAAGGAGTTTTTATGAAAGATAAAATTAAACTTACCGGAATCATCATTTCAATAACGGTGATAATGTTCTTAACGACTGCATGCGACTCATTTAAGAACGCTGACTGGACGTTTACCGGAGATCACATCCCCCTTACAGTGGGCGGCGGATGGACAGAGAATTATATAAACTCAGGCGATGATATCTGGTATTCGTTCACTACTTACTCCTCCAGCTCCCTTTTCCTTTGGACGAATGACAGTAATAACGGTGATGATACTAAATCAGCGAAAATAAGGGTAAGAATCTATTATAGTCCTATTAATAACGAGGAAAAAAAATTCATAGACGATTCCGTCAGTGGGTCTAATTCCAGTGGGAATCCCGAAATGGATTCATATTATCGCAAGTATTACCTATCTAACAATAACACTAGCACTTCTTATATCAGGGTTACTGCAACTCGCTCAGGAAGTTTCGCTATTGGCATCAGTTCTTCCGCCGTAACACCGGATGGCAAAGTTGCAGTTTTCTTTAATATTAACAGAGGTAGCGGCACTGCTCCGTCTCCACAGTGGGTCAGTCAAGGCGACAGTATTACACTTCCCGGCGAGAGCGGCTTTTCAAGGAGCGGCTATACATTTGGCGGCTGGAGATACAGTCAGCATTATTCTGAAATCTACAACGCCGGTGATTCCTATGAAGTTAACTCTATTCATACCCTTTATGCCGTATGGATACCGAATCTGCCGCCTGCCAGCCCTATTCCGCTTACCAACGCTGAATGGAAAGATGGCGAGATCACTGCTTCTGTCACTGAGATTTGGTATTCGTTCACTGTTACCGAAGGGACAGACTACTATGTCTGGTGGAATAGCGCTTATAGAGGTGTTGGTTTAAGAAAAACGCTATATGCAAGTGTAACTGCATGGTATGAGAATGGGGATCAAATATTTGTTTCTTGGTGGGATGATGGATGGGATTCCCCATGCCAATTTACTGCTACTTCCAACGGTATGGTCTATGTAAGGGTTGAGCCGAATTACGACAATTACTCCCCCCCTTATACCGGTACTTTCGCTATTGTATACAGCACCAGTAATACTAGACCACAGGTTCCATTTCCTCCCTCTACCGCACTTACCAACGGTCAATGGACAGATGGCGATATCACTGCTTCTGTCGGCGAAAGGTGGTATTCGTTCCCTGTTACCGCAGGAGCAACATACCATGTCTGGTGGAATGACGATACTTGGAGTTCCCCTGATGGTAAAAATTGGACTAGAGAAGGTGATGGCAAGAAAACGATAGGTGTAACAGTTAGCGCCTATAGCAGTGACTGGATTTCAGTTTTTGAATCTGAGGAAGTTAGTCATACTGGATGGACTACTCCACAGTCATTTACTGCTGATTCTAACGGCACGGTCTATGTAAAGGTTCAGCGTCATCCTTGGGAAGAAAATCCCCGAACCGGTACTTTCGCTATTGCATACAGCACCACTAGTACGAGACCAAAATAGCGCGGCAAATATTAAGAAAGCGCCAATGATAAGGTGAAGGTGGTAAATTAACAGGTTTCTCTTATGCCGCTATGTTAAAAAGCGCTCCGGTAGCGGGAGCCGCCGGGGTATAGATGGCTGTATTTTGCGCGGCTCTTATCTGGTTTTGATATTGCTCTATCAGGTAATTAATGCGTTTTTCATCATTTTCGTCTAATGTTCCAAAGTCCTTGGCGCTCTGAGTTTTCATTTTTTCTAACTGGTCAATCAGGGTATCGAGGATTTTTAACTTGGAAATAGTTACGCCGCCGGTTCCTTCCGGGGCGGGAGTTCCCGAAACATGCTTTAAGTGCGAATAAATTAACATGCCCGGAGCGACAGGAAGAGAGACCCTGCCGTCCCTTGCCGCGCTTATCGCGTAGCCTACACTGGGGAAAGTTTGATGTGGAATTGCTCCGATATCCATAATAAACTCCTATTATAAATATCGGTAAAATCTACATAAATTTTATACTTTAGAGTTGATAGGAAACTTCAGTTTTTTGAAGTTTCCTTCCCCTAAATTATCTATTCATTTTTACCCAGTCGGAAAGGCGTCTTTCCAGAGGGTAGATTCCGTCCGCTTTTTCCGCCCGCGCCCGCTGGCGAATATAGGGCAGTACTACACGCTCTTTTATAACGAGCCAATTAGCAGGAAGTACATTAAGAATTGAAAAATGCTCGGAAGGCGGCATACGTCCCAAAAGCTCAGGATAGAAAAGGGGGTAGATTTGTTCGCTAACCGGGCTAAGGGAGGAGAACCCCCCGCAAATGCCAAAAATGCTTTCGTTTACCCTGTTTGCTCTGGAATACTCCAAAATCAGCCGCTGAGTTTCCGGCTTGAAAAACCACCGGATAAAAGCATCTGATGTCCGCGCCGCTTTCGCTCTTTTTGGAATACCCAAATATACCAAATCTTCTGTAACCGGAATCCTGTTCTGGTCAATGATCCAGCGGAAGTCCAAATGGCTTTTGCTTTCTTCGCTCAACAGAAAAAGATCACTACTTTCCATGTACGAAAAAAGAATCCGCCCGGATTGAACCAGTCTTTCCGGCGGCTCAAAAAAGTACTTAAATGTAAAGTCTTCTTCCGCCTGATTGTTGGTATTTATTTCCCGTGTCCAGTTGTTGATAAAAACAAGCGCTTTTTCCAGCGCAGAAGAATCCCATACTAAAGGGTTTGCTTCCCTGAACGCCGCGCCGGACAAGACAGCGATGGTTACAAGGAGATTATCATTCCATAGTGGGGAAAAACCCATTCGCGTATATACGCCGCCGCTTAAGACATTGTAGTTTTTGCTTAGCCGCTTTACCTCGTCAAAATCAATTGTAAATTGACTGGAAAGGCTCTGCTCTCTGCCCTTTGAAAAAATCAGCGCGGGAATATTAAACGACACGGGTAAAAGATACTGAGTGCGATCTACCCTGCCGGCGGCTAAAAGCCGCTGGTAGAAAATGCCTCTGGAAAGTTTTTTCCCTCCGAATAAATTATCCAAAGACTTAAAATGCGATCCCGTAGAACCGTTTTTAAGCCAGCTCGAAACGACGATATCCGGTCTGTCCTGCTTTCCCAATTCAACAGCCGGAAATTCAACAAACTTAACATTAACTTTGTACTGGTTTTGTACACTGTTAAAATATTCCCCGTAAAGCGCCATTTCCGGTCGGTCTGTCCATATTTGCGCTGTCCTGTTTCCACCGCATGATATTAATACAGCGGCAAGTAAAAAGGCGCAACAAGCCTTAAAAATATGCATAAATTAGTGTATTTTGCACAGTATATGCTTGTCAATCTGTTAATAGAGTGATAACATAACCCTAGGAGAGGCGGTGTTGGACAGGATAAAAGACCCTCATATTATCAGGTTAATTGAGCAAATTGGCGAACATTACCGGACAAATATTTCCAACCGGTTTTTACGTCCCGTCTTATTGCAGATACAGATCGATAAAAATACATGGGATTTAATCGAAGTTCTTACCGAAAAAATGGAATTGTACCGCTATCAGGGCTTCCATCTTGACGAATTGTACAGGCAAATAGCCGCCTGCGCCCGTTTCATTGAAATTGCCCGGAATAAAACCACAATTAAAAGCAAACTTAGCACCCTGCCGGAAAGCAGAGATAAAATACTGCGGGAAATGGCAGTAAGCAATTTTGCCTCTAATTTAAGGGTTTTTTCGGATTTGTTGAATGAGTTATATGTAAGTTTGGTCGATATGGACAAAAAAGACTCGGGAAAGACAGTCCCTGTTTATTCCCAAATGCCGGAACTTTACAATGTTGGCAGAATGCTTGCCGGCTGATTTGCCATTCTTCGCCCTTTCCCCCCTTTGTGCCTTCGTGCCTCCGTGTGAGGTCTTTTTCGAAAAAGCTTCTTCCCCCCTCCGTGTTCTCCGTGTCCTCCGTGGTAAAATTCTTAATTCTTGGACATTTCCAACTATAATTAGCACTTGACTATTTCTCTCATTTTAGATATAAAATACCAATTGACGAATTTTGGAGAAAATAATGTACGCTCTGATTGAATTTAAGGGAAAACAGTACAAGGCTGAAAAAGGAACCATGCTCAAAGTTGACTTAATTGACGCTGAGCCGGGAACCGCGATTGACATTGATACGGTACTGCTGGTTTCCGCAGACTCGGTAAAAGTAGGCGACCCCTATGTAAAAGGCGCCAAAGTGTCCGCAAAGGTAGAATCCCACGGAAAAGACGAAAAAATTATAGTTTTTAAGTACAAACCCAAGAAAGATTACCGCCGCAAGCAGGGACACAGGCAGAATTACTCAATAATCAAGGTTGAGGAAATATCAGCCTGATCAAGATTGACGCTGTTCTGGATAGTAACGGAGTTCTAAGGGCTTGTAAGGCTGAAGGTCACGCTAAGGCGGGAAAGGCAGGGAGCGATATTGTATGCGCCGCCGTTTCGGTCTTAATGAGGACTGCTCTAAGCGTCCTTTCAGGACGGGAAGGCGTTACAATTCGAGGCGGCGCACCGGCAAAAGGCGAATTGTGGCTGGAAGCCGATTATGAGGCAAATGGGAAGGATTTCCTCTTTGCCACCGGGGTTTTTCTGATAGACGGCTTAAAGTCCGTCGCGCAGGAGTACCCTAAAAATTGTGTTTTGAATATTACTGAACGGAGGAATTGATATGGCGCGAAAACGCGGCGGAAGCGGAGCAAAAAACGGACGAGACTCAAACCCCCAGTATTTGGGAGTAAAATCTGCGGATGGCACATTGGTTAAAGCGGGAACTATCATTGCCCGTCAGCGCGGAACAAAAATCCATCCGGGAGCAAATGTCGGTTGCGGCGGCGATTACACACTTTTCGCCACTGCTGACGGAAAAGTATCTTTTAGCCAACGACGAGGGCGTAAACTCGCCTCTGTGCTTCAGGAAGGTTAATAACACCTTGCTTGCGTGGAAAAATTTGCAGATGAAGCGATAATCGAAGTCTCTTCTGGGAGCGGCGGCAACGGCTGTATTGCGTTCCGAAGGGAAAAGTATGTCCCAAAAGGCGGACCGTCAGGCGGAGACGGCGGCAGGGGAGGGGACATTGTCTTCACGATACGCAGAAATTTGCGTACCCTCGCGCACTTACGCTACAAACACACTTTTAAGGCGGAAAACGGACGCGACGGCGGAAACTCGGCTTGCTATGGGCGCAACGGCGAGGACATGATAATCCCTCTGCCGCCCGGCTCGCTAATCCGCGACTCGCAGACAGGCGCGCTGATCAAAGATTTTTCAAAAAGCCATGAAAATTTTATCTTTCTTAAAGGCGGAAACGGCGGCTGGGGCAATATCCATTTTAAATCCTCCGTAAATCAGGCTCCGCGTAAAGCTCTGCCCGGGAAGCCCGGTCTATCCGTAACGATCAAAGTTGAATTGCGAATAATGGCGGACATCGGTCTTGTGGGCTTTCCAAACGCCGGCAAGTCCAGTCTCCTTGACCGTTTTACCAACGCCAGACCAAAGATAGCGGCTTATCCCTTCACGACAAAAATCCCAAACCTTGGCGTTTTAACCGCGGATGAGAGGGACATCATCATTGCTGATATTCCCGGTCTTATTGAAGGGGCTTCAGGCGGAGCCGGGCTTGGCATTCGCTTTCTTAAACATATTTCGCGGACACAAGCATTGGCTTTCCTTATCGACCTTTCAGGCGATAATTATCTTTGCGCATTTGATATACTGTTAAATGAGCTTAGCTCTTTTTCGCCTGAGCTGACAAAAAAGAAACGTCTGCTTGTCGGGACAAAAACCGACTTAGAAGAAACGGCGGGGCGGCTCGCGGAACTGACGGCTAAATATCCGTCGGAAGAAGTTCTCGGTATTTCGGTTTTTTCAGGCGATGGCATAAAAGAGCTTTCCAATACTTTCCTTCGCCTGACAGACGATACGCAAAATGCCGACAGCGAGGATGAGGGCGAGCCTGAAATTGAGACGAACGAAAATATCGAAAATATTGATGACGTTGAAAATATCGATGATATCGAAGACATAGGAGAAGAAGATTGAAGCTAGGAATTTTGGGCGGCAGTTTTAACCCGGTTCACTCAGGACACATTTTTTTGGCTGATACTGTTCTCTCAACATTAAAACTGGATAGGGTAGTTTTTGTTCCCGCTTATTGCTCTCCCTTCAAACTTGACGCCGGCGTGCAAGAAACCGCAAACGACAGACTTGAAATGCTCTCTTGCGCAGTCGCAGGCGACAGCCGTTTTGCGATTGACATTTGCGAAATAAGAAGGGAAGGAGTTTCATACACCGCAGATACCCTTGAAGATATTATCGCGCGATACATGCCCGAAGGAAAACCGTCTCTGATTATCGGCGACGACCTTGCGAGTGATTTTCCCAAATGGCACAAATGCGAAAAGATTTTAGAATTAGCGGATATTGTTGTAGCGCGCAGGATAAACTCATCTGATGTAAAATACCCGTTTGCGCATACCCTTATTAAAAACGAAGTGATGGATATTTCTTCACAGGCGGTACGGCAAAAGATAAGCGAGGGGAGCGATTGGCGTTCTTTAGTGCCGTCCGGGGCAGGAGCGATTATCGAAGACAGACGGCTTTACGGTTTCGGCGGCTTTCAGACGGAAGAACCGCAAAATTCAAGTGAAGATTGCACCCAAGCTGTCATTCAAAAAATTGAAACTGTAGCACGGGAATCCCTAAACATCGAACGCTTCCTCCATTCAAGAAGCACCGCTCTTCACGCAAGCGATCTCTGCCGCCGCTTCGGTCTTGATCCTGCCTCAGGCTACCTTGCAGGAATAGCCCACGATTTGGCAAAACAGCTTGATAACAAACAACTGCTTAAAATAGTCAAATCTGACGGACAGGCGGTTTCCCGGCTGGAAAAGGACAAGCCAAATCTCCTTCACGGAAGGGCGGCGGCAGTCTTGCTAAGAGAGCGTTTCTGCATTCATAATGAGGATGTGCTTTCAGCGGTTGCCCTGCATACATCGGGGAGCGCGAATATGTGCGCCCTTGCGAAGGTCATCTACATCGCCGATAAAACTGAGGCTTCAAGGAATATCGAACCTGCTTTAAGAAAGCTGTGCAGGGAAGGTGATTTAGACAGCATACTTTTTGCCGTGCTGGAAAAAACAGTTTCTAAGCTGAGGGCGAAAGATATGGATTTATCGGCAGATACGTTAAAACTGCTGAACAAAATGAAGGAAAGGAAAAATTGAGAGCGATTAAAGGCGATGCATCTATTCTTCTTCTTGCGTTAATAGTAATTTTACTCGTCCTTGGAATTATTCTGTCTATACATACATTCCGCAGTAACCCTGTAGAAGACGCTCTTTCTGCAAATCGCGTTATCAATGTGTTGTTTGTAATTGAAGAAAATAAAATGCCGCTTAGCACTTATGTGCTTATGTACTATCCCGCGACAAAACGCGCCGCAATTTTTGACATACCGGGAGACATCGGTCTTTTAATAGCGAGGATCAACCGCGTTGATCGCATTGACAGGGTATACGATCCGTCAAGGGTCGGCAGTTATGAAAATGAAATTGAAAGTCTTTTAGGAATAGATATTAGCTTTAATATTGTTATTACAAAGGAATCTCTGGTTTCTATAGTGGATATTCTGGAAGGGGTCGAAATTTTTATCCCTTCGCCTGTTTCGTACATGGACGAGAACAAAATTATTCTGTTTCCTTCCGGCATGACTGTTCTTGACGGAGATAAGGCAAGTTTATACGCGACCTACAGCCTTCCCCATGAAAGCACCGAAATGGAAGTGTTCCGCAGACAACACTTTTTCCTCGGTCTTCTTAACCGCCAGATACAAATGAATGAAATGCTCAATAATCCTTCTACGTCAAAAATGTACAGTTCTTTTTTCAGAACAAGCATGAACCAGCGTACATTAATGCTTCTCTTTAATGAATTTACACATATAAACACCGATAGAACAAATATTCAGTCTGTAGGCGGAAACCTGCGAGAAGTTTCCGGTCAACTGCTGACCATTCCGCACTGGGAAGGAAATCTTATAAAAGAAATTGTCCGCCAAACATTGGGAACACTTACCCGCGAAATTGAGGATCATTTACTGGAACGCGCCCTTACTGTTGAAGTCTTAAACGGGACGGCAATTACAGGGCTTGCGGGAAGGACGGCGGAAATGCTTCGCAGTTTTGGCTATGACGTAATTTCTATAGCAAACGCCGACCGTAATAATTACGATAGTACATACATAGTTAATCGCACCGGAGATGAAAGTATGGTAGAAAGTTTTGCCGATGTAATTCGATGCAGGAACATTCGGCGCGAAGCAGTTCCGCAGAGCGAAGACGACCCCATCAGCGCTAATATTGAGTACAAAGCGGATATTACCCTGTTTATTGGAAGGGATTTTAATGGCAGATATGTTACCGGAAACTGAGCCCCTGCCGTTTGCATTGGCTGAACTTCTGCGCGAGCATAAAGGACAGGATGTTTCCGTACTTGATCTTCGCGGAATTATCGACTGGACAGACTTCTTCGTAATTACAACCGTAACAAGCAAAGCGCACATGGACGGTCTTGAACGGCACATAAAAGACTATTGCTACGAGAATGAAATTGAAATCTTCGGCAGTTCCCGAAAGAACGCTGACAATGAATGGCGCTTGCTCGATCTTGGCTCGATAATTATCCACTTGATGACTTCCGGCGTACGGGAGTTTTACGAACTGGAAAGACTTTGGAAAGTCCCTTCAGCCGTCTCCCGTTAAAACACCGGTCTTTTAGACTTTATTCGTCATCGTCCATGTCGTCGTCATCATCGTCTTCGTCGAAGTCATCTTCGTCTTCTTCGTAGTCGTCATCATCGTCTTCGTCGTCATCATCGTCGTCCAGATCGTCGTCTTCCTCTTCGTAGCTGTCATCATCTTCGTAGTCGTCTTCATCTTCAAAATCGTCATCATCCATATCATCGTCATCGCTGAGGATGAAAGCCGGTAATTTGCTGTCGCCAGCTTCGTAAACGGCGTTTAACCCGTCGTTTACCGGCATCAGCGTCAACTCTTCCTGTTGTATAGCTCCGCTCAGAACCATAATGTTCTCCCTTGAAAATGCTCTTTTCTTGAATATAAATTGAATAAGTAAGGTAAAAATACCTTACAATAGAAACATAAGTTATGATATATAAATTTGTCAACTGGTTTTGAAAAAAAATTACAATATGTGGTATTTTGTAATATATACTTAGAATATGGAAAAATTGACCCTTTTTGCGCCCGCAAAGGTAAACCTTCATTTGGCTGTAAAAGACAGGAGAAATGACGGTTTTCACAACCTAGAAAGCCTCTTTCTTGCCGTTAATTTTGGCGATACCCTGCATTTTCAGCTCTTTGAGGGCAAAAATGAGGTAAAAATCGACATGGTGGGGACCAATCCCCCCATTCCGCCCCAAAAAAACATCATTTTTAGGGCTTTATCCCTGTTCAAAGACAAAACCGGCTTTGACCGGAGCATCGAAATAGCTGTAGAGAAGCGTATTCCTGTGGGCGGCGGTCTTGGAGGCGGCTCTTCCGACGCGGCTGTGGCTCTTTTGGCGTTGAATAAGCTCGCAGGCTCCCCTTGCGACCGGAAAACCTTACTTGAGATGGCTCTTTCCCTTGGCAGTGACGTTCCCTTTTTTCTCCACGAAACCGCCGCCGCTTGGGTGACAGGTCGCGGTGAGTTTATCCGCCCTTTAAACATACCGCCCCTTTTTCTGGTACTGTCCGCCCCCGGCTTCCCAAGCGGGACAGCCGCCGCTTTTAATTTGCTGGATAGGTACAGGGCAATGTCAAAAAAGCCCTATAAAGAGGACACTGAGCCGCAAATAGGGGCTGAAATCGACTTTGATAAAAATGCTTTTAAGAATGATTTTTTGCCTGTTTTTGAGGGAAGGGAGAAAACCGCTTATGATAAGATTATTTCGCGGCTAAAAGAGTTGGGGGCGGTATACGCGAACCTTTCCGGGGCAGGTTCCGCCTGTTTTGGGGTTTTTAATGAAATGCCCGCCGCGCAAACAGCCGCGCAGGCGCTGTGCGGCGATTGGGATTTTGTTGAAGTTTGCCAGTCCTTATAAGAGCTATAAGCCATCGGACAAAAGTCCGGCAAAAATGCTGTTTTTAAGGGAATAATTTAAGTATAAAATTCTCACATTTTTTTGGTTTTTTTGTGAATTCTATAGTATAATTATCCGTAAATACCATATTAATCTCTGAAAAAAGGAGCTTTATATGAAAAGAAACGCGGTTCTTTTTGCCATATTTGTCGTTGCGTTGTGCTTGTGTATAACATGTACGACTACCGGTAAGACCGGTGACAGTGATTTTAATCCCGACGACTATACTAGTCCGCTGGAATTTGCTTATTCAACCAGCGGAAGAGGGGATAGCCGCACCATTACCATAACCGGTTATAGAGGCTCAGGCGGAGAGGTTAGCATACCTCCGCAAATTAACAAATTACCCGTAACGGTTGTCGGAAGCAATTCTTTTAGAAGGAAAAACCTTACCAGCATAGTTCTTCCGTCAACTATTACTTCTATCGAGTCCGGAGCATTTTCTTCCAACAACCTGACAAGCGTTTTTATAATGTCAAATGTGGTTGGTGTCGGAGAAAGCGCGTTTGCCGGTAATCAACTGGTAAGCGTATTTATTGCCGAAGGCGTCAGAACTATCGGGAAAAGCGCGTTTAAGGATAATATGCTTGCGAATTTGAACATACCCGCAAGCGTTAGTGCGATAGGGGATGAAGCGTTCAATAATAATCAACTTACCACCATTGCCATTCCATCAAGCGTTACAACTATGGGGAACGCTGTTTTTTCAAATAATCAACTGACAAGCGTAGTTTTCCGCGAAGGCGTAAGAAGCATAGGAAACAATGTTTTTATGGACAACCAGCTTACCGAGGTGGATATTCCGGCAAGCGTTACGAATATCGGGCGTTCAGCGTTCAGGAATAATCAATTGGTCAGAGTAAGCATGCAAGAAGGTGTTACAACTATCGGGCAATTCGCGTTTTTTAACAACAAATTAACCAGAGTAACAATTCCTGACAGCGTTACGACTATCGGAGACAGCGCGTTTGCGGAAAACAGCCTGACCAGCTTAACTATATCATCCGGCTTAACAAGCATTGGCAATGCCGTGTTTGCGGATAATAACCTGGTTAGTATCGTTATTCCGTCAAATGTTACAACCATCGGAGACGACGCGTTTTTTAACAACAGATTGATGACCAGCGTAACCATTCAAGAAGGCGTTGAAACCATCGGAACAAGGGCGTTTTATGAGAACAGGTTGACGAGTGTAACCATTCCGGGAAGCGTTACGAGAATAGGACATTCCGCTTTTTGGAACAATAACATGACCAGCGTAACTATTCTTGACGGCGTTACAATTATTGAAGACAGTGCGTTTTATAACAACAGGCTGACCAGCGTAAACATTCCGGCAAGCGTTAAAACTATCGGGGAAAGTGCGTTTGCAGATAACAATATCAGCAGAGTAAATTTTGAAGAAGGCGTTGAAAGAATAGGGCGCACATCTTTTACGAACAACAGACTGACTGCCGTAGTCATTCCGGCAAGCATAAAAACCGTTGAAGAAGGCGCGTTTTCAAATAATCCCATAACAGTTATAACCATTTCGCAAGAAGCAAGCTTAAAGTTCTCCGGCAGAGAAGGCTTACCGGGAAGTTTCCATGTAGTTTTTAACGCGAATGAGTATCGTAGCGGAGCTTATGAAATAAGAACCTCCCAATGGTATCATGACGGGAGAGCATTGCCCCAGCCTGTACAGATTGTCTGCGGCGCTAACGTTTGCGTTACAAAGATCGACGGCAGGAATGTAACAACAGAGGGAGCCGTAATGATAGGGAATCAAACAATTCCAGCCGGGGCTACCAGAGACGATGTATTCCTTACGCCCGGATTTTACAGGGTAGAAGTTATGTTTATCGGGACCATTCAAACAGAAAGGGGAGCAAGACTACAGTTCTCTGCGGGAGACCTTACATACGTTTATGCAATGGATCTTGAAAGCGGCGTCTATGAACTTGGCGGGACATTCAATTCCAACCAAATACAGTTTAGTATAAACAGACGATAGGGGGAGACAAATACTTGCAATGTGAGCGATAAACATTGGCAAAACCTTGTCAAAAGCGCAGAAGTTTAAAACTTTAATAATTAAAGTAAATTTCTGCTTGCCTTTTTTGACAAAATAGTATATAGTGTAAAAGAAACGGAGCTTAATGGTAAGCGTCTTGAATGCACATTAAGTTTTAGCCAGAAAGTCAAAAGGAGATGACACATGGAAATTACAGATATCAGGGTCCGCAAAGTGACCGGCGGCGGTAAGCCTAAGGCATATGTAACGGTTACTTTTGACGATTG
>JAIRUQ010000057.1 GCA_031254315.1 Treponema sp. | reverse complement strand
AAATCTCTCCAGCTTCCCATCACCTTAATCCCCGCCAAATCGGCTCTTTCGCCCACAGTGTAAGTTGTTTTTGTCGGCGGTCTGTCAACTCGAATACTCAGCAATTCCATCACTTCAGTTTGAAAAGTGCCTGTTCCCTGCCCAAGTACGGTTACAGTTACGGTTTGCATACCTATCCTGTCTCTGTCATGAGATGTTGATAAAAAGGTAACTTCCTTTCTGCTGTCGTCTTTGTAGTTGGCATAGACTGAAACATCGGTTGTACTGACACTGAAGTACTGCCTTACCTTTGCGGGTCCTTTCAGAGAATCCCAATCCACGCTTACAATCGTCATTGAAGCGCAAGCCGCCAGAATCGCAATTGCCGCTACTGTAGCGATAACTCCCAAAATTTTGTTTTTCATTTTTCTCTCCTTTCTTTCCTTAACAATATTTGAACTTTCATACGAAAGTTTAATTGACAAAAACCTCACACAAAGGCACGAAGGCACAAAGATTGGCGTTTAATTTGTCAAAGGCGCGCCTCCTTCCATTCTTTTCTTTGTTATTGAAGAAAAGTTTGAAGAATACGCTCAGCCTTCATTTCTTCACCTTTGTGCCTTAGTGCCTTCGTGTGAACCCTTCCTCATTCTTCATTCCTCCTTATTAAAACTTCTCTTTCTTTATTTAAAAAAGGAAACTCCTTTTTTAGTTCTCTTCCTTAATTAACTCTCCGCTAATTTTATTTTCATTTCCCCAGACCAAAGCCATAAGCGCATACCTGCCCCGTGCGCCTGTTTTTAGGTAAACTTTCTTAATATGTGTTTTTACGGTATTGAGCTTTATGTCCAATAAAGCGGCGATCTCCACGTCGTGCTTGCCCAAAAGCAGAGTCTGCGTTACGTCTGCCTGACGGTGAGAAAGATTGTATTTTTTTATGAATTCAGGAGTAATGCCCCGTTTTTGGTCGCCAAAGTCGCTGACAGGGGGGGGGGGGTATGTCCACAACTGGTGGCGGACCGGGAAAGCGATTTTTCAAATTGCTGAAAATATCTTTCATTAGTAAAATTTATATTGTAGCGCTGAAATAAAAAATCACCCTTTGGAGTGATTTTGCAAAATTCGTATCACACTTTAGGGTGAATTTGCGCAAAAGGTATCACTCTTTAGGGTGAGTTGGGCGAATTTCGGGGGATATGGGGAAAAAGAAGCTCACACGAAGGCACGAAGAAAGAAGAAGCTCAGGACACGCAACGATAACAGTTATATATTACAGACTACTAGGGATATATTCAAAATTAAAAAATGAATTGTTGAAATTGGCAAATTCAGCTCTGTCAAAAATCCTCGATAATTTTTAGAACTGTACGGAGTAACGCATTGGAGCAGTATTCCCATGCTCTGGCTGGGTTTGCCGTCTTTGTATGCGGGGTTTCTCTCTTGGTTCTGCCCATTTAAGATGTTAATGTCGAATTTACGGCATTTAAATTGTTGAATTTACGTTACTCAAATTGTCGAATTTACGTATTATAAATTGTTGAATTTACGTCCCTCATATTGTATAATTTACGTATCATGAAATTTATCAAACGGACCATAACCGGCAGAGTTTTACACATGGCTTCCAAATTCCCCGTTGTGTTCCTTACCGGACCAAGGCAGAGCGGCAAAAGCACTTTGCTTCAAAACCTTTTTCAGGAAAAGTACGAATATGTGAGTCTGGAGGAAAAAGACACACGGGATTTTGCACTAAACGACCCAAGGGGGTTTTTGAACTCTTTCAAGGGCAAGGTTATAATCGACGAAGCGCAACGTGTGCCGAATATATTTTCATATATTCAAACAAGGGTAGATAAGAAAGAAATCCCCGGAATGTATATCCTGTCCGGTTCACAGAATTTTCTTATGATGAGAAGTATCTCCCAATCCCTTGCCGGCAGGGTGGGAATCCTCTCACTTTTGCCCTTTTCCCTTTCCGAGCTGGCAACGGCAAATATGCTCCCGAAAACAGCCGATGCATGGATGTTTAATGGAGCCTACCCCCGGCTCATTTCATCAAAAATTGCCACAGAAGATTTTTTCCCGTCTTACATCGCAACTTATGTTGAGCGTGACATCAGGCTTGAAACAAAAATCCACGATCTTGATAAATTTAGGCGTTTCCTTGGTATCACTGCGGCTAGTACAGGAAGCCCTGTGAACCTAAGCAAATTAGGCGCGGAAGTATCTATTGATGCCAGAACTGTTAATTCATGGCTTTCGATTCTTGAGGAAAGCTATATTATTTTCCGCCTACCTCCCTATTTCAACAATCTGGGAAAGAGGTACATAAAGACTCCTAAATTATACTTTTATGATACAGGTCTCCTCTGCGCCCTGCTGGGTTTTACCCACATAAAAGAACTCAAACTGCACAGAATGAGGGGGCATATTTTTGAAGCGGCGGTTATTTCAGAAATCGTTAAAAAACACTTTAACGCCGGGCAGAGACCTAGGTTGTATTACTGGCGGGATTCTGACAACAAAGAAAAAGAAATCGATCTTCTTGAGGAAAGCCTCCGTGGTCTCGAATTGACCGAGATAAAATCATCCCAAACAGCAAACAAGGAATATATAAAAAATATGATGAAATTTAATCCGCCGCCGCCCCAGAAGGTTCAATCAAGACGGGTCATTTATGACGGTAGTGAAAAGCCGGTTTTTTCCGGTGTACGCTATGTCAACTGGAAATCATTGTGATAAGTGGGGGCTGGAATACTGGAAATACCCCCCCAAAAAAGGGCTATTTTTTCAACTTTTTTTCAAAAAATGCTTGACAAAAATTTGTTTTTTTGTTAGGGTTGAGTTAGGTAAACAAAGGCGTTTATCGATAAATTGGCTTGAGGAGCCGGTTTGTCGATGGACGCCTTTTTATTTTTACTTAGCAGCCCGGATTTGGACTGCAATACACACAAAGGCGTGTGTTTGCCTATGGTTGTCAATTTGTTCTGTTATAGAACACTTTTGGATGACTATAGGCAGACGCACGCTTTTTTTTGAGGAGAAACGTATGAGACAGGTTGCGATTTACGGAAAAGGCGGAATAGGGAAATCCACCACCACGCAGAACTTGACGGCGGGGCTTGGTGAGATGGGCAAGAAAATCATGATTGTCGGCTGTGATCCAAAAGCCGACTCCACCCGCTTGGTGCTGGGCGGACTGGCGCAGAAGACCGTACTCGACACATTGCGTGAAGAGGGCGATGACATCGAGCTTGATACGGTAATGAAAGTGGGTTACGCCGGGATTAAGGGCGTAGAATCGGGCGGTCCGGAGCCGGGAGTAGGTTGCGCCGGGCGTGGTATTATCACTTCAATCGGGCTTCTTGAAAAACTTGGAGCGTATGAAGCCGACCTTGACTACGTCTTTTATGACGTTCTTGGCGACGTTGTATGCGGCGGCTTTGCTATGCCAATCCGCGAGGGCAAAGCGCGGGAGATTTACATTGTCTGTTCAGGCGAAATGATGGCGCTGTATGCGGCGAACAATATCGCCAAAGGTATTTCCAAATACGCCAACACAGGCGGCGTGCGCCTTGGCGGACTTATCTGCAATTCGCGCAAAGTAGACGGCGAGGCGGAACTGGTTCAGGCAGTAGCGAAAGAAATCGGCACGCAGATGATACACTTTGTCCCCCGTGACAACGCAGTTCATCGTGCGGAGATAAATAAGAAGACAGTTATCGACTTTTCACCGCAGGAACCGCAGGCGGACGAGTACCGCACACTTGCGAAAAAAATTGACGGAAACGATATGTTCATAATACCGAAACCAATGCCCATCGAAAGGCTTGAAGCCATTTTGATGGAACATGGAATGATGGACTAAGGGAGGTTTTTAAATGTTATTGGTAAGAGCAATTGTCCGCCCCGAAAAAGCAGGGGCTGTTATGAGTGAGCTTGCGGCGGCGGGATTTCCCGGCGTAACAAAACTGGATGTATACGGACGAGGCAAGCAAAAAGGAATTACCGTTGGCGATGTTCACTATGATGAAATCCCAAAAGAAATGCTTGTTATCGTTTGTAACGATGAAGACAAGGACGACATTGTAAAAATAGTTGTCCGCATGGCAAGAACAGGCGAAGGTAATTACGGCGACGGGCGTATCTTTATCTCGCCTGTAGAATCCGCATACACAATCAGTTCCGGTGAAGCCGGGTTATAGGGGGAACTATGCGGGAAATTATGTGCTTTATACGCGCAAACAAAGTCAACGACACAAAAAAAGCTCTGGCGGAACACGACTTCCCCGCTTTTACCTGTTGCAGATGTCTTGGGCGCGGTAAAAAAAGTATCGACCCTGATATGCTTAAAACCATACTTGCGGCAGGCGAACTGCCGCTTTCTCCGGTTGGTGAAAATCTAACGGAGGCTACACGGCTTATCGCAAAAAGATTTTTCACTCTTATCATTGACGACGATGATGTGGATAAAGCGGTTAAAACAATAATCGAAGCCAATCAGACCGGCAATCCCGGAGACGGAAGAATTTTTGTTTTGCCAATCCTTGAAACCTATTCGGTCAGGACAGGGGATGGCGGTTTGCATATCGGATTAAAGGAGAAAGCATCATGACAATGAGCAACAGAGAAAAACTGCTTGATAAATACTCCGCTAAGGTTTACAAAAACCGCAAAGAACACATTTTGCAACTTGCTCCAACGCCTGAAGGCGAAAGCGTTGCAATCGCCGCCAACACTCGCGCCATTCCCGGCGTGATGACGGCTCGTGGCTGTTGTTATGCCGGATGTAAGGGCGTTGTTGTCGGTCCTTTAAAAGATGTCTGCGTAATAACACACGGACCAATCGGTTGCGGATTTTACAGTTGGGGTACACGGCGCAACAAAGCAAAGCCGGACGAGAACACCGACAAAAATTTTATTCCCTATTGTTTCTCAACAGACGTGCAGGAACCGGACATCGTATTTGGCGGCGAAAAGAAACTTGAAAAAGCTATTGAAGAAGCGATGGAGTTGTTCAGTCCCAAGTGCATCATGATCTGTTCCACTTGTCCAATCGGTCTTATCGGGGACGATGTGCAGGCAGTCGCAAAGCGCACAGAAGAGAAATACGGCATAACCGCAATTGGCTATTCGTGCGAAGGTTACAAAGGCGTCTCTCAATCCGGCGGACACCATATCGCTAACAACGGACTGATGCGCTATGTAATCGGCGTTGGCGACAAAAAACCGAAAACAAAGTTTTCGATTAACGTTTTGGGCGAGTACAATATCGGCGGCGACGGATGGGAAGAAGAGCGCATCCTCAAAAGGTGCGGCATTGAAGTGCTGAATCTGTTCACAGGCGACGCTTCATTTGAAGGATTGAAAAGTGCGCACCTTGCGCATTTAAATCTGGTAATGTGCCACCGTTCCATTAACTACATTGCCGAGATGATGAAGGCAAAGTACGGCATAGACTGGCTGAAGGTCAACTTTATCGGCGTAAGCGGAACTTGTAAATCACTGCGAGAGATCGCAAAGTATTTCAACGATCCCGCTCTTACAAAAAGAGTTGAAGAAGTGATTGCGGACGAGACTGCGGCAGTTAAGGACGACATGGAGCATTACAAGAAAAAGCTGACAGGTAAAACCGCAGGTATCTTTTCGGGCGGTTCACGTTCCCACCATTATCAAGTTCTGCTTGAAGAATTGGGAATGAAGACGGTAATCGCAGGCTACGAGTTCGCCCACCGTGATGACTATGAAGGACGGGAAATCATCCCGCAGATCAAAGAAGACGCAGACAACAAAAATATTGAAAGCATTGTCGTTACAAAGGACGAAAAGTTTTACCGCGAGACTTACACCGAACAGCAAATTGCCGCACTTAAAGGCGGAGACGGCGGTATAGAACTGGACACCTACGGCGGCATGATGCCGGAAATGAACGAAGGCGACGTTGTTGTTGACGATTACAACCACTTTGAAACAGACGAACTGATCAAGTCTGTGAAGCCGGACATTTTTTTGTCGGGTATCAAAGACAAGTATTCGATACAAAAAGCAGGCGTAGCTTCACGGCAGATTCACTCGTATGATTACTCCGGTCCTTACTCCGGTTTCCGGGGCGCGGTAAACTTCGGGCGTGATGTGTGTATGGCAATTTTTTCAAACGCATGGTCGCTGATCACTCCGCCGTGGAAACACAAACCGATGCTCACAGGTCAATTAAAGGAGGAACAATAATGTTAGACTTAACTCCCAAAGAAATAAAAGAACGTAGCGCCTTAAGAATAAATCCCTGTAAGACTTGTCAGCCTGTTGGGGCAATGTACGCCGCTCTTGGTGTGGCAAGATGTATGCCGCACAGTCACGGTTCGCAGGGATGTTGTTCATATCACCGTATGGTATTGACCCGCCACTTCAAAGAACCGGCAATCGCCGCCTCCTCGTCCTTTACTGAGGGCGCATCCGTATTTGGCGGCAGGAGCAACATCAACACCTCTGTAAAAAACATTTTTGAAATGTATGACCCTGACGTTATCGCCGTACATACGACTTGTTTGTCGGAAACCATTGGCGACGATTTGACTTCTTTCATCATGGACATAGAACTTCCCAAAGACAAACTGGTAGTGCATTGCAACACTCCAAGCTATGTCGGTTCGCACATCAACGGTTTCTTCAATATGATGATGGGTTTTATGAACTATCTGACCCAAAAGACAGGAACATCAAACGGTAAGACCGCAATTTTTCCCGGCTGGGTAAATCCCGGCGACATTCGGGAACTCAAACGTCTTGCAAAGTTTTTGAATGTACCAACAGTTTTCTTTCCTGACCAGAGCGGAGTAATGGACGCTCCAATGAACGGCAGGTATGAGATGTACCCCAATGGCGGAACTAAGATCGATGAAATCCGCGGACTTGGCGACAGCAAAGGACTGATTGCGCTGGGCGAGATCATCAACATAGAACCTGCGGAGCTTCTTAAAAAGAAATGGAAAGTGCCGTTCACTCTCCTGCCGCTACCGGTAGGTGTTGCATACACCGACCAGTACGTGATGGCTCTGCGAAGCGAATCCAAAAATGAAATCCCCGAAGAACTGGAAGCGGAACGCGGACAGCTTGTCGATCTTCTGCTGGACTCCGCTCAGTATTCGCATGGCAAGAAGGTTGCGATCTTCGGCGACCCTGATGTTGTGATTGGACTTACATCGCTAGTGCTGGAAATGGGAATGATTCCCAAGTATGTTATCACAGGTACGCCGAAAGATGAGTTTACACGCAAGGTTGAAGCGTTGTTTGAACAGCACGGAGTAACTGACTGCAAAGCAAAGGCGAATGCTGACCTTTTTGAACTTCATCAATGGATAAAAAACGAAAAAGTTGATTTGATGATCGGTTCAACTTATGGCAAGCAGATCGCAAGAGCCGAAGACATCCCGTTTGTCCGCGCCGGATTTCCGGTAATGGACAGATACGGCGGTCCGTTACAGCCCATAGTTGGTTATTCAGGCGGCGCGTATTTGGTAGAAAAAATTGTCAATGCGCTTTTGGACAGATTAGATCGCGATTGCGCGGACGAAGATTTTGAGATAGTGCTGTGATTAATAGCGTTTTGGAAGAACGAAAGTCATCAATCTCCGATAAGCGTGAGAGCGGCATAAGCTGTGAGCGTGAAAGTGTTTCCGGCGCGGTGAGTCAGAGGGCGTGCGTGTATTGCGGCGCGAGGGTTGTGCTTAACCCGATCACGGACGCATACCACATCGTTCACGGTCCCATTGGGTGCGCAAGTTACACGTGGGACATAC
The DNA here is from genome assembly GCA_031254315.1 of Treponema sp. GTDB lineage: Bacteria > Spirochaetota > Spirochaetia > Treponematales > Breznakiellaceae > WQXQ01. The sequence continues at coordinate 3,289 of JAIRUQ010000057.1, read as the reverse complement.
GAGGCAGTCTCACCTCCGGCGCGGAAACTTTTCGCAACAGCTTCTCCACCGACCTGCGCGAGACGGACATCGTTTTCGGCGGCATGAAAAAACTGACCGCCGCGATTGATGAGCTTATGGAAACCGTCAAACCCTCGCCGAAACTGATTTTTGTTTTCGCAACCTGTATAGTCGGCGTAATCGGCGATGATGTTGACGCAGTGTGCCGTACCGCTGAGCGCAAGTACGGCATTCGTGTCATCCCCGTAAAAGCGCCGGGATTTTCGGGAACGAAATCTTTAGGGTACAGACTGGCGTGCGAGGCGATCATGAATTTGATCCTTCCCCATGCGCACCAGCCGAAACGTTTTGGCGTAAACATCCTCGGCGACTTTAACCTCGCCGGAGAGATGTGGATCATCAAAGGCTATCTTGAACAAATCGGCATTCCGGTCATCTCTACAATTACCGGAGACTCGTCATACAAAACGCTGATTCAAGCTCCGTCTGCCATGCTTAACATTGTGCAGTGCGCCGGCTCTTCGGCGTATCTTGCGGAGCGAATGGAAACAGAGTTTGGAATACCGAGTGTCCGTGTCAGTTTCTTTGGCATTGAAGATACGACCAACTCCCTGCTCCGTGTAGCGGATATGTTTGGCAAACCGGAACTCTCTGAACGTGCGAGAAAATTTTCCGCAGAGAGGACAGCGCGAATATTACCCATCATCAATCAATATAAACCGCATTTGGAAGGAAAACGCGCGGCGATTTTTGTTGGCGGCGGCTTCAAAGCAATTTCGCTGATCCGCCAGTTCAACGAGTTGGGCATGGAGGCGGTCGTTGTTGGCACGCAGACCGGAAAGAAAGATGAATACGAAGTTATCAACTCGCTGGTGAACAGTGGCACGGTCGTTCTTGATGATGCGAACCCGGCGGAGCTTGAAACATTTATGAAGGAAAAAAAGGCGGACATTCTTGTAGGCGGAGTGAAGGAGCGCCCCCTCGCCTACAAGCTGGGCATGGCGTTCTGCGATCACAACCATGAACGAAAACATCCGCTTGCCGGTTTTGAAGGAATAGAAAATTTTGTAAAAGAGATTCACAAATCAATCAACAGTCCTGTTTGGAAATATGTAAAAGAAGGCGCGGCATGAGCGGCAATTTGGTCAACCTGAATGTAAATCCCTGCAAGATGTGTATGCCAATGGGATCGATCAGCGCATTGTGGGGCATAAAAGGCTGTATGCCAATTCTGCACGGCTCGCAGGGTTGCGCCACTTATATAAGAAGACACATGGCAACACATTACAACGAACCAATAGACATCGCTTCCTCATCTTTAACCGAAGAAGGAACGGTATTTGGCGGCGCAGCCAATTTGCTCAAAGGCTTGCGGAACATGATCGATCTGTACAACCCGGAAGTGATTGGAGTATGCACTACCTGCCTTGCAGAAACAATCGGCGAGGATGTAAACGCCATTGTAAAAAAGTTTTATGAGCAGAACCCTGGCTTGAATGTAAAAATTATCAACATAGCTTCGCCGGGGTACGGCGGAACGCAAAACGAAGGCTGGTTCTCTGCAGTTCGTGGAATTTTAGAGCAGACGGAACCTAACACGGCGAAAAATAACAAAGTAAATATCATTACTCCCATGATTAGCCCTGCTGACACACGCTGGCTAAAAGATTTTTTAACCGAAATGGGAATAGATTACATAATGCTGACCGACCTTTCTGACAATTTGGACGGCGCGACGGAAAAAACTTACAACCGCCTGAAGACAGAAGGCACGTCAATCCTTGAGATTGCAAAAATGGCCGGTGCGAAACTTACCATTGAATTTTCAGAGTTTACGGATGAAAATAATTCGCCTGCCGAATATTTGAAAGTAGCTCATGGAGTGCCGTGTATTAAATTGCCATTACCTGCCGGAGTGCGCGGCATGGACAAGTTAATAGAAGTTTTAACATCAGCGGGCGGAGTTGTAACAGATAAAATACGAAAAGCGCGCGGACGGTATATCGATGCGATGGTGGATTCTCACAAGTACAACGCACAGGCAAGAGCCGCGATATTCGGCGAACCTGATTTTACCGCCGCTATGGTGCGGCTATGTTGCGAGAACGGAATACTTCCCGTTTTGGCGGCGACAGGTTCAGTCTCCCCCAAACTCCGTGAAACGCTGGAGAGCGAGATGAATGAATGTAGCGAGTTTCATTTCGCCGGTAAAACACAAATACTTGACGATAGCGATTTTGCCGCAATTGAAAAAGCGTGTAGTGAACTTGGCGCAAATCTGCTGATTGGAAGCTCTGACGGCAGGCGTATCTCGCGCAAACTCGACATTCCGCTCATACGTTGCGCGTTTCCTGTACACGACTTTGTCGGCGGACAGCGGACACGCATACTTGGCTTTGACGGCTCACTTAACATTTTGGATCAAACTGCAAACACCATGTTAGAAAAAACCGAGACGAGTTTTCGTTCAGAGTTGTATAATCAATTTTACAAACCTCAAACAGAAGATAAGACAGCGACTCATCCCTGCTTTGGCGAACACGCTTGCAAGAATGCCCGTGTTCATTTACCTGTCGCGCCTGAGTGCAACATTCAGTGCAACTACTGCCTGCGCAACTTTGACTGCATGAACGAGAGCCGTCCGGGAGTCGCGTCAAAAATACTCTCTCCGACAGAGGCGCTGGAGCGTTATATCAAACTGAAAGACAGTATGCCGAATCTTACCGTTGTCGGCGTCGCGGGGCCGGGAGACGCATTGGCAAACTTTGAAAAACTCCGCGATACCCTGTGTTTAATTCGTGGACATGACCCGAATGTCACCTTTTGCATCGCCACCAACGGGCTTTTACTGCCGCAGTATGTCGCGCAATTAAAGGAGATGGGTGTCAGCCATGTTACGGTAACGGTTAACGCGGTTGATCCGCTTATCGGCGCGAAAATTTACCAGCATATTCATTATATGGGCAAAGAGTACTCAGGCGTTGAAGGGGCGGCAATTCTTCTGGCTAACCAGCTTGCGGGAATAAAGATGCTCTCTGCCACGGGAATTGTTTGCAAGGTTAATTGCGTTACGCTTAAAGGTATTAACGATCACCACATTTTTGAAGTGACAAAGACTGTCGCGGATATTGGCGCGTTTATGACCAATATAATGCCGCATATTCCGGTAAAGGGATCGGCGTTTGAAGAATTGGAACGCATGCCAAACAAAGAAATAATGGCCCTCCGTGCTCTGTGCGGCGCGCATATCAAACAAATGGAACATTGCCGCCAATGCAGATCCGACGCG
>JAIRUQ010000023.1 GCA_031254315.1 Treponema sp. | reverse complement strand
CGCCGTTACGCCTGCCTTGATTCCATGGGGGTGCGGGACATACGCAATTACAACAAACGCATTAAGGAAAGGAACATCGCCACGGAAAATATGCCCTACATCGTGATAATTATTGACGAGTTTGCCGACCTTATGGCGACTACCGGCAAGGAGCTTGAGTCCACCGTTGCCCGCCTTGCCGCCATGAGCCGCGCCGTGGGCATACACCTAGTACTGGCAACCCAGCGCCCCTCGATTGACGTTATCACCGGCCTTATCAAAGCCAACATCCCCAGCAGAATAGCCTTTATGGTTGCCAGCAAAATGGACAGCAGAATCATCATTGACGTGGTAGGGGCGGAAAAACTGCTCGGCAAAGGCGACATGCTTTACGCCGGAGTTGTCGATCCGTTCCCGATTCGCATGCAGGGCGCCTTTGTCTCCGAAGAAGAAGTCGAAGCCGTAGTTGCCCATGTAAAAACCCTCGGCGAACCCGACTACATAGACGATGAAATCTTCTTTGATGAAGAAGAAGACGTAAACCCGTCCCTTTTTTCCGATGGCGATGACCCCCTATACGACAAAGCCCTGGAAATCGTACTCCAGCAGGGAAAAGCCAGTGCCAGCTACATCCAACGCCGCCTCAAAATCGGCTATAACCGCGCCGCCCGCCTCGTCGAAGAAATGGAACAGAAGGGCGTTGTAGGGCCGGCCCAAGGTTCGAAGCCAAGAGAAGTATTGCGGGGTGTATAAGCTCCTACCCGACCACTTACTAAGTGGTCGGGCGAGGCCTCGTGAGACATGCACGCGAAGCGTGTAGGCAAATAAATCAGCACGGCCTAGCCCTCGAAAAAGCCACTGTATGCAGATAAGGCGCGAATGCTTTAGCATGAGCGGCGGGCGGCCCAAGGTTCGAAGCCAAGAGAAGTATTGCGGGGTGTATAAGCTCCTACCCGACCACTTACTAAGTGGTCGGGTAAAGCCACTTCCTTAACTTTTTTTTGCCAGTTGGTTAATGTCCCCAATCATGAATGTGTGTTTGCCTTTTTCCGCTATTGCGGTGATGGTTTCTATAACCTGGAGAAATTTAATATTATCATCATCCTTTATAAGTTCAGAGGCGTTTTTGAGCGCCCGCGCTGTCGCTACGGTTGTTCTTGCATTTTCAAGTTCAGATTTCGCCCTGATTTTCGCTTCCAGATGTTTGGCAAACAAGTCCTGTATGGATTTTGGAAAAGTCAAATCGCGTATTTGCGCCTGTTCAATAGTTATCCCCAATTCCATAACTTCCTTTACCATTTCTTCTGTTTTAAAGTCGGTAAGTTCGTTTCGCTTTTCATTCAAGCTCTCACTATCCAATTCCGCGATTTTGTTACGAATATACAGTTGAACAATGTTGTAGAGACGTTGTTCGGATTCCTGTAAAATTGAATGCATATTTCTGTCAAGGGTAAACTTGCCAAGAAACTTCTGCCCGTCCGTTATTTTGTAAATCACGTTAAATGAAAAACGAAGGGCAACATTGTCTTTTGTCAGTACTTCCTGATTAGTTACCGTCAATAGTTTTGAAGTCTCAGATAAGGTAAACAATTCGGTTCTGTTTTTCCAATCCCTAACTTCATGATAACCCGGATCCAATTTTCGCTCAAATTAATTATTGCGATACAGAAAACCAACAGTATTTGGCCTTACCTGATATTTTTTTTTAAAGATACCCATTGTTTATACTCCTTGTTTATATTTGTCCTGAAAATTCTAAGTTGAGAAGCAAAGAACACCAGAAATGAGGGAAGCCAAGTTGAGTTTGGGCAAACTGTCCAAACGGTATCCCTTGTCTTGCAAACTCATTTCCGGCTTGAGTATTTCTACTCTGTTCTTTACCCTTTTTTCCGTTGGTTTTTCAGACCAGTGCTCTTCCGAGCTTTGCTACCGAAGCAAACGGGGAGTCGAACCCCTTGGGACAAAGTTCCGCAATACCCTGTTTATTCACTTGTCCCATTTCAAACAGGTGACGGTTATCTTAATGGCATGGTAAATTTCTTGGTTTAGTCAATAAAAAAAAGTGCCTGACACCTAGAAATACCGTTTTTGGTACCTTGGTTTTTTTATTGCGCCATCTCCTAGGGGAGTCGAACCCCTGTTGTCGGGATGAAAACCCGATGTCCTAACCACTAGACGAAGGAGACATGCAAAATACGGGGTATTTTGCTTGTTTTAACGGAAATTGTTCAAAAACTGAAGTCTCCGAACAACCCTAATATACGAAAAAACAGATTGTATGTCAATGTGGTAATTTACAACTTATCAACAAAGAAAGAGGCTTTATTTGAGGAATTCGCCCCAAATACTCAAACCAACCGAGCGGTTCCTTTTTTTATACGTTGGAGTTTTGCTTTGCAAAACTCCATGGGTGTATATGCTTTAGGGGGGAGTCGAACCATATGTTTGCGAATGATAAGGTGTCGTTAGTTATATTTTAACGGTTATTTAAATTCTACGTTCCAGACATCATTGTTGCAGGTATATATTCCCGCCTTGCGTTCTTGGTCTTGGTAGAACTGGGCAAATGATGAACCAAATCCTCCTGTAGTGTCAAAGTAAAGACCGGAACCATCATAGTCGCTCGACAGCGGAGCCGTAAGAAATGTGACATTGTTGCCAATTGATATACTGGTAAGCCTATTGTACCCAAATGCCGAATTCCCAATGTAGGTAACGCTGTCTGGAATGATTATGCTGGTAAGTTGATTTTCATCAAATGTATAATCTTCAATGGAAGTAATGCTGTTGGGGATGGTTATACTGGTAAGATGGTTGAAACGAAACGCAGAATCTTCGATGCAAGTAACGCTGTCTGGAATGATTATGCTGGTAAGTTGATTGCTCATAAATGCTTCACTCCCTATGCAAGTAACACTATCTGGAATAGTTATGCTGGCGATTTTGTTGTTTCTAAATGCTCCACTCTCGATGAAAGTAAGGTTATTTGGAATGTTTATGCTAAAAAGTTGATTGCCTTCAAATGCGCCAATCCCGATGTAAGTAACGCTGTTGGGAATAGTTACACTTCTGAGCTGATTTTGCCCAAATGCGTGCGCTCCGATAAAAGTAACACTATCTGGAATAGTTAAGAACTCGATCTTGGTACGAAGAAATGCATAAGCGCCAATGGACACAACACTGTCTGGAATGGTTACTCCGCCAAGTTGTTTATCTAAAAATGCCCTCTCTCCAATTTCAGTAACAGGTTTTCCCTGTATCGTCGGGGGAATAGATACATATCTTTCCCCTGCCAAATAAGCAGTAATTGCAACGCCATTGTCAACTATTTCCCATCCAAAATCTTCCTCATCATCATATTCCTGTAGATCAAGAGATCGGGAAAAGTCGTCTCCCTTAGTTTCCTCAACTCCTTGCTTATTCGACTGTCGTTGGCAATGGGCGCAAACTGCAAAAATTGCCAGCCCTATTAATGCAACAAACCAACCATTTTTCCTTTTCATAAAACAACCATTAATTTATACCGCATTTTGTACTCTTTATCAACTTGAATTTGAAGCAAATAAGGAATAATATCCCTAAAAGAGGTGTCCGTAAAGAATGTCTATTTTATTATCCGGCGATTTCCATGACGATGCTCGCGGGGAGATGGGATACCTCACCAAAGACTATCTGATAAAAAAATTCAAACAAAAATTATATAAAGAAATTAACTATCATATCATTCTTGGCGATGGGGGCTTTCTCTGGCACGGTCAGGAAAAAAGGGAAGAAGCCATTTTTGAAACTTTGTCCGAGCGCCTATTCCCCATACTGTGCGTTCTGGGGAATCATGAGCCGGTACTGGGGCGGACGGATTTGCCGATGGTTGATATAGGAATCGGTGCACAGGTGACGGTGGTCCATAAAGAAAATCCCTTTCTGGCATATTTACAGCGGGGTAAAGTCTACCATATCGAAAACCGAAAATTCCTTGTTCTGGGCGGGGCATTGTCAATCGACAAAGCTTACCGGAAACCCAACATAAGCTGGTGGGAAAACGAGTATTGGTCAGAAGAAGAAGAAACCGACCTCTTTGCCTTACTGGAAAAAGAAAACAATTTTGATTATGTTCTATCCCATACCGGACCTCGGCGGATAAACGCGAAACTATTCTCCTCATTTGGCGGAACTTATCCATTGAAATTTCACGATAAAGTGGCAGAACTTAATGAGCGAATAGACAAAAAAATAAACTGCAAGCAATGGTTCTGCGGTCATTGGCACCAAGTCTATTATTATGATGATGAAGCAGTGCAACGGGGTTATCAATACCTGTATGGAGAACCCGCCCTTATGACGGACACGGAAATTATCGCACCGCGCAATACCATTTTTCAGTAAAAAACGAAAAAGGGTATAGACAAAAACTTTTTTTTGCTATAGGGTTGTAGTGTTACGAGAAATACTGAAACGGGGCGCTGGACCACTTCCGGCTGAGATCGGGCTAATTGAAGCCTGAGTACCCTAATCTGACCACTTTGTCCGACCACTTGCTTCAAGCAAAATGGTCGGATGGTCAGACAACCTGATCCGGATAATGCCGGCGGAGGGAATTGTTTAATTGGCATCACTTAAAAACAAAATACCTATCTCCAAAT
>JAIRUQ010000022.1 GCA_031254315.1 Treponema sp. | reverse complement strand
CTCCACGGCATGAGGATGGGCGCAATCCTTTCAGTCATTTCCAACCGCGTCCTTGACCGCTGGGGCGACAACGGCGGCGAAGAAAAAGCCAGCCGCGCCGCCTGCGAAGCGGTACGCATTTTAAGCGAATGGGACAAAAGCGGAGAAATAAATTTGAAGATGAGGATGCCCATAGTATAATACTTCTAGTATATCTCGCCGGCTTCTACCAAATTTCTGATGGTACTGATGATTTTGTGCTGGGCCTGTTCCGCATCGTTTCTGCGTGCCGGTCCCATATATTCCATTTCTTCTTTAAGCATTGCCCCGGCGCGTTTGCTTATGTTTTTGAATATTTTTCCCCGCGCTTCTTCGTTTGCGGCTTTAAGCGCCAGAGACAGATCCACGGAGTCCGTTTCCCGTAATATTTTCTGAATGGCGCGGTTATGAAGCCTGACAATGTCGTTAAAAACAAATGATCCGTTCACCACTGTTTCGGCAGGTTCAAAGTCTCCATCTTCAATTATGTCAACAAATTCCTCCTGATAATCGGCATCATCCGGGTCAAGGGAGTATGAATCAGATCCGCTTATCGCGGCGTATATTTTGTCTTCCTTTAATGGTATATCCGTTAAGGAATTTAAAATAAAATACAGTATTTGAGGGTTAAAACCCTGCTGAATCATCAAGACCGCTTCCTTTTGAATGGTTTTGCAGAGGCGCGTGTACTCGTCCTTTTCCTGTGCGATGATATTGCCCAGTATTCTCTCGATTATCTGGGGATCGGTTCCGTCAACAACGAATTTGAGGCCATAATCCAATATGGTGCGCTCGTTTATCTTTTCCCGATCCAGATCGCCTTCCAGCATTAAAAGACCTTCCCTCCTTGCTTTTTCCGCAAGCTCCAGCGAGCGCTTTACCAAAGCGTCATATTGTTCTACAAATCCGTTTCTGTTCATTTTTATTTTCTCCTTAACAATGCTCCTTCAATAAATGTAAAACAGAATGTCGAAAAAAACAACAAAAAAAGTGCCTAATTGGCGAATTTGTTGCGTTTTGCCCATTCTTTATTTTTCCATGTCCCTGAGAGCAGTGTCCACATCCGCGCCACTTTTACGGAACAAGTCTAACAGTTCGGCCTGTTCCCCTGCCTGACTATAGGTAATTGCCATGTCGAGAGGCGTTTCACCTGCTTCATTTATTTCGTTAACATTTGCGCCTGCTTTAACCAGCAGTTTAGCGCGTTCAACATTGCCTTGCGTGAGGGGTTTGAATTTATGCGTTTCCTCATTATATTCATCGGGGCATAAAACCACGAACAGGGGAGATATAGAGAGCCCTCTGTCGTTTTGATACGCCGGTTTATTCGGATCGGCTCCGGCTGAAAGAAGGATTTTCATAACTTCGATATTCCCGCCAACAAAACACTGGTTGCCAAGAGGGGTGCATTTGTCCCCTCCGCAGGCCTTGTTGGGATCCGCACCGTGGTCAATAAGCCAGCGTAGCATTTTAACGGGATCTTTCATCGCACCACATATCAGGGATAGTGTCGCGTAATAGAGGGGCGTTGGTCGGAAAGGTCTGAAATATGCGGGGGCGGCTTCATTCAAGAGGTCGGGAAATTCTGCGGCGAATCGCTCCAACTGTTCGTAGTCTTCCTCACGGACTAAGATACAGGCAAGGGTTGCCAGGTCTTCTTTGCAGATTACTTCGCTTATAGTCTTGTCTTTGTGCTGGTAAACAAGGGCGCGTAAAGCGGTAAGAAACGGATAGCCATCTTCGGCGATTGAAATTATTTCTATTCTGAAATTATTTTGTAACGAGTCCAGAGGCTCAAGTATGCGGCGGACTTTGACGGGGTATGCTTCTACATCAGGAACGCTGGAAGGAAATTTTTCGTTTCTGTTTTCCTTTACAAACACCTTGCCAAATCCGAATATGTTCTGTCCCCAGCCCTTAGAAAATCCTGTTAACAGAATGAATTGATACGGGCGGCGGCGGAACAGGGCGTTGCCGCGTCCCGAATAAAGGATTTCCGGCTCAATGGGTTCTCCCTCTCTTTTTTTAGTGCGTATCTCAAGTCCTTCGTTATTTGTTGCAATATAGAATTCAGGCTCATCAGTATAACTGTAATGGTGTTGGGTCTCAAAGAAAGTCGCATTATCCTCGCCTTTTAAACAGTAAAGCAGTTCACACTTGAACCAGTCCCATTCGGCGGCTTGGGTGTTTCCCATTAATTCATGGATCATTTTGCGGTAGTAGTACCACGCAGAATTTTCGCTGTCAAGTTCGATGGCGGCCTGTATGTCGGCTAACGCAGCGGCAAGATCGCCTCTTTCACGATATGCCTGGCTGCGCCAACTGAGGGTAACGGCCTTGGCGGAATTGGGGCACCTTTCCGACTGGCTGAGGGCTTTGGTAAAATCGGCGATTGCGTTGTCTTGGTCGTTAAGGTCAGACAAATATATCAAGCCCCGTTCTTCGTAAAAACGCTGGCCGTCCATGCCCAGTTCTTCGGCTTTGTTGTAATCGGCAAGGGCTTTTTCTATGTCTGCGCGTTCGTAGCATTTCGCAAGGTATTTTCTGCCCCGGTTAACATAATCGTATTTGTCGGCTTTTTCGTTCTTCTCTAAATTCAATTCGTCTTTGAACAGCAGTTCAAAAGTAAAGGGGTTCTTCGCCTTACACTCCCCTATATACTGTTTTTTGAGCCAGCTCCAGTCGCGGCCCAGTTCTTTGATACTCATTACGCACTCGTTAAAGCGCCTGAGGTTGCGATTGAGTTCGGCTATTGTAATAAGGCAGTTGTCATGATCATCGTCAGTATATTTTTTGCTATTTTTTTTTCAGCCGCATTTCTTTGAGGGTTTTTTCCATCAGCGGAAGAAGGGCGGCGCAGTTGTCTTGCCAAAGTACCAGCATATCGCCCAGTAATTCTTTTTGCGTTCCCCGTATTGTACCGTTAATTCCGCGCCACAGGTCCATCCGTAACTGTTTTTCTTCATCAACATTTTTTGCCAGTCCCTCTCCGACAGCCTTGATATAATTGTCAAGATCGGGATCGCCTATGTCTTTGTAAGACTGCCTTTCTTCGTAAGGCGTGTCTTCTTTTTTTTCACACAGGTTATGCAGAAAGAATACCGCCATGCAGTTGGGACACTTTGCCAGATCCGGCGTAAAATGAGGACCGCCTGTTCTATAGCCGTCAGAATAGCTGGCGCTGTCACGAACGGTATAGCTCCTAAAATTTCTTTTGAGCATGGGTTTGTTGCACGAGGGGCAAAAATAAACGGTAGGCGGTGCAAAAGTCATGGTTTCAACTCCTTACTTTTATCTTTTCTTCTTCAGTCTCTTAGCAATATCGATTCAATTTGATTTTTTTCCTTTTGCGTTAAATCAATATGTGACATTAAAACGCGAAGAAGCATATTGCGGCCTTCTATTGCCTGAATACCCAGTACCGCCCTTTTCATGGCAGATAGGTATTGACGCTCGTATGCATCCTTTGCAAACGTTATCTTGTTGCTAAAGATTTCATCGATAACGGTTGATGGAAATCCGTCAATAACATGACGCAGTCCCTCCTTGAAGTCCTCATCGTCTAAATCTTCGACTTCACATTCAAGGTCTGACACATTGGTTTTTTTTGCTATCGCAGCAAAAGCCAATGTCCGCTTTGCAAGTTCGGTAAACTTGCCGATTAATTCATTCTTGTTCATTTTTTCCTCCGATTTATACTAAGTAATATAATACATTGCCTGATTATACAATACAATATACAAAAAGCGCCCAAAATTGTGTGTTTGTTGCGTCTTGGCCACCCCCTCATTGCTCATCAGGTGTTTTGATGTATTTTGCCAAATCCGGGTAAAAGCTGACGCCTTCCCTTGCGGTGGCATTGATTTTCTCTTCCACGTCGGCAATGCCTGGCTGGAGCAACGCCTGTCTTACACGCGGCATTGCCCGCATTTTATCCAATGCGGCTTCATAATCTTCAATAGCAAGATCATACCATTGACGGAGACGCCGGGCATCTCCGCGAAATACGAGCAATTCAATGCGCCTTTCTTCGTCAACATTAAGCGTGATACCGTTAGTATTAACACCATCACCGTTAATGATATTAAGCGCGGTGGCGAATTTATCCACCGCTATAAATGCGTTTTCCGGGGTAAGGTATTTAATACCTTCTTTCGCCATCTTCCACGCTTCTTCCTCCAGTTCATTCGCCCTTTTTTCACTTCTTTCATCAATACCGCTCATTGTTTTTACTCCTTTTCTCATTTCTCATTTTCGCCCCTACGCTTGCTAAAGCAAGCTTGCCTTTCTGGTCACGGTAGCCGTCATCTGGGCTCTTGCCGTGCTACTTTTATTAAGAGACACGGCTTAACGCCGTGCATCCTTGGGCATCATTTTTCACGGTCCCGGTTCTCCGTAGAGTTCATACCGCCAGCCTTTGGACGCCATTTGTGTGG
>JAIRUQ010000126.1 GCA_031254315.1 Treponema sp. | reverse complement strand
TCTTTTATGTATTCGTTAAACACACCTTCCCATTCGCCGAAAGAGTATTCTTCTACAGAAACCGAAATATACTTTTCCGGTTTTCCCAATGTCTTGTTTACAATGGCGCTGATTTGTTTGGCGGCAGACTCAAGCTGTTTCTCCGATGGTCCGGCGATTGTTTTAATAACTATGTGCGGCATATTTTCGCTCCTTCTATATTATGATAATACAGAATAAGGGAAAAATCAATGGGCTTACCTGAAGTAGAGCAATTGATTAAAAGAGGTAGGGCATTGAGGCATTCTTGTCTATGTTAATGGCTTACTGTCTTTTTTATTGGCAACCTTTTCTATCATTAAGGTCCTCTTGGTAAAACTTCGGGATATATTGCTTATCTTGTCGTAATAGTCATCTGTACCATCTTCCTCTTTATGATAGAATACCTGTATTGATATACAATTTTCATCTTCGAATATTTTATTTAACAAAGTCCTGTCTGAAATACCGCAAGAGAGCCCCATGATAAACACTTGAAATTTTTCACGATTGATAAAATTTAGTAATCTTTTATAATTATCTGTTTCCAAATATTTAAGTAATTTTACATTTTTAAGAAAGTTGTTGTTATTTTGTTGTTCGATACGTTTAAATTTATCATCAATATCATCATCGTAACCAAAAATAATACTATTATCTTTATTTCTTAACTCTCCATGAATATGAATACATTCTATTCTGTTTGGGAAATAGTCTGAGGAAGATTCTATATAGTAACATTCGGTATTTGTATAGTTAAAGTTTAGAATTAATATATCATCACCATCATTTATAGGATGATTTAATAAAGAAATTAAATTTTCCTTAATTTTTGGAGATGCATTAGTAATTTCTTTCGTTTGGTTTAATAAATATTTTTCTAACGCTTTTTGTACAGCTAAAAAATCCTTATTTAATTTTATAATTCTTTCTTCATTTTCATCATCCAAACATTTTTTTAACGCAGAATAATATTCTTCCTCTATGTCAACCCAATCTTCCAGATCTGTTTTTTCAGTGATTTCCTTTATAAAGACATTTTTAAAGGTAACACTTAATTTAATAAGTCTATCATTAATATGTTTACCATAACCTGATTCTGAATTTTTATAAAACCATTTGTACCCCCTTTCATTATTATGAATCTCTTGAGGTAGCGTTGATGGATGGCAAGGACTTATCATTGTGATAGTTTCATCTGTGTAAACAAAATTATCGCTATCTTTTCTAGTTTCAGCAATAACTTTTTCTTTCTCTTTCTCCCAAAAATCATCAATAAAGTCTTTATATCTTGTTTTTAAACCATGAGCCAAGTCGAAACCATTGCCTATAAGTATTATTTTATTCAAATTCCTTCACTCCACCAAAAAGCCGTATTCATACACTTTTGGTTTTATCTTTTCTGCTAGAACGGACAAATTTTGACGCAGGCTTTTGATCAGTGTATTGTATGTTTCATCATCGGACTTTTGTTTCATTGTGCCTTTTTCTGAACGCCCCTGAAAGAACTCCCGAATGTCATAAAATGAAGCGTCTACCGTAGCGGTACGGTTATTGGCGATTTTTGTATGATAATAACTCCATAATTCCCTGCCGGAATTGAGAACTTCCTGCGCTTCGGGGCTAAAGGTCTTTTCTTTGAGAAAATCACTCATAAAATTAGACTGAAATTTAGTTTTGGCGTTTACTTCTTTTTCAGTGAATGGAATCCAATGGTTTGTCCCATGAATAGATTCTATATGATTTTGACTATGAAACAATGAAAAGATAAGACAATCATAATGAAACATATTGTCATTCTTGTAACTCTCTTTTGGGAGTAAAAATTGGTCGCGATTATTAAGCCATGTTGCCTCAATACATTGCCGTATTGTAAGATATATACACATTTCAATGAGATTGTTTTTTGTAATTTTTGTTATCTTCGATTCTCTAATATCAGCTTCCGATGGTTTACTTGTTATGAATATCGTATTATTTTGCTGGAAATCTACTCCCTGTATTCTCATGAATCCTAAAATATCCAAAGAATCATCAAAAAAAGTTCTTAACCAATCTATGATAAACGTTTTTGTATTAGTAGCATAAAATGATTTTTTCTCTTGCTTTATATATTGCAATAATTTATCGTTGTAATCAAATACTTCTGTGGTGATTTTTGAAATTGATTTTTTTCTTGATAAATCCCATATCAAAAATCCAACAGGGAATTTGCCGTTCACGTTATCAAAAGTATTTGCTGGACATATAAAACCAGCCTTAAATTCTGCAAGAAAATATTCTCGAAATTTAATAAAATTTTGTGAGTTTATATATTTTAATGTGCTAAAAGATGCAAGATGAGTATCGGGGATTTCATGATATATTCTGACAAAAAAGTTTGCGAAAAGTTCATTTATACCACGACCAAGAGTAAGTTTATACTTTTCACTAGTCCTGTGTATTGATGTTACTTGTGCTTTATTCATTCTGTTTCCATGATTAGCCGCTTCCGCATACGGCGGATTGATATAAATAATAAGTTTCTTTCGCTTTTCAGGATCATCAATAATGTCTTTCAGGACTTTAGGCAGTTTGTCAAAACTGTCATTCAAAAAATCAAACTGGAACACCTGATCGTGTAACAGATTGAAACCGTCATCAATCAGGGCGTGCATGGTGTCAACATCAGGCTGGTCAATCGTGGAAGCCCATAAATTGTATTTGTTGACAAGCCCTGCTAAAAGGTTTCCTGTTCCTGCGGCGCAATCCCAAACCACATATTCATCCTGCCAGTTTTTACCGAATACGGCTTCCAGATACTCCTGCGATTTTTCTACCCAAATTGCGGGGGTAAAAAATGAGCCCTTTATTTCACGGATATTTTGCGGCACAAGCAAGTCCCTGCGGTCGATAATGTACTGCTGATATTCCTGTGCGGGAGGACGTTCGTATTTATTCCAGAACTGGCGGTAGGCAACGCCTCCATCGGAAAAGTCAATCGTTGTTGAAAAGAGACGACCTTTTATGCTCTCTTTCAATTTATAATTGTCTTTCTCAAGAATAATTTTTAATTTCTCTGTAATAGTATCGCCTTCGCTACTCATCATGTCGGCACGGTAAAAATCACAGTCAAGTATTCCGGCATTTCTAAGCTCGTTCCATTCATCTTTGGGAATATTGATAAAAGGTTTTACTTCTTTGACCCATTTATTATAAATATGAGCAAAATTATTTTTTGTTATCTGACTTTTGGCGTTTAACGCCCCAGGAACAAGATTATTATTGATAAAATCAACTATTTCGTTTTTATCATCGTAAAAATGATAGATTGCAAGATTTTTCAGTATCAATTTTGCAATTTTCTTTTTTGCTTTTTGAAAGTCATCGGTCTCGTGGTTGCTTGGGGTGATATTCCAGTTAAAATCGCTTTCATGGAAAATAGGTAATATGTCGTGAAACGGCACAAAGGCGATTTTCTTTGTGTCAAAACAGCCAATGTATGGGGGAGGTAATTGGTCGCCTTTGTCGTAGGTCTTTTTTATCGTCAATACCAATTGGGTCAGCATTATAGGAACGTCCTGCACTCCCTTTTTCGCTTCCGCCCACAGGTAGTGGTGTTTGAAAATGCTGTCCTTTTGCAGTTTTGTATCGGTAACAATAAAATCTATATTTCCGGTGTCAGGTTCATAGGCGTATTTTGACTTGTTGAAAAAATCACGGAAAACTTGAGCTTTGAGAGTTTCTTCTTTTTGTACACTACTGTAATCTGCCATTAGCTTATAAACTATCATGTTTTATGAATAAAAACAAGTTTATTAGCAATGGGTATAAATTCATAGCTTAATCTACGCTTCCGACTTTTAGTTTCTTTTGCATCTTTTTTAATGTATCTAAATAGGCTTTTTCTACATTGGTTAAATAGTCGGGAAGTTGTGTACGGTATACATTAGCGGAACCGTATAGGGCGGATCAATGTAAATGCATTTTACCTGTCCTGCATAGAAGGGCAAAAGGGCTTTTAGGGATTCAAGGTTGTCGCCTTGAACGATTATATTTTCAGTGTCAGGATCGCTGTGACTGTGTGTTTCTTCCTCTACCGGCAAACGTTACTCCGTATTGGCGGCGGCTTTGAGGTCGGTTTCTTTTGTCAGCCAGTGGAGAGAGGGCATTATAGGGTATTATATTGTATTTTGGGGGTTGTGGGGAGGGGGAGAAGAAACTATGTAAATTCCTTAAATCTGGAAAGATTTTATTTGCTTTGTTGGTCTTCAATTAACATGGTTTTATGTTCTAGTAAATATTTTTCAGACATACCATCTTCAATTCTCAAAATCTCATCGTTCACACGTATTTTTGTACTTTTTCCCGCTAATTTCAAAATCTCCCCAGATATGATCACCAAGGTTTTATCTATTGCTTCTTTTGTATCAGAACTATTTTCTATCCCCAATGATTTGCACCTTTCTATAATGTCTAATTCTTCTTTAATAAATTTTAAAATATCTGTTTTTCTGATAAGTTTACCTTCAGTTGTATATTTTCTATAAACTAAATCAAAACATTTATGTAGTATATCAGTAATCAATGATATAATGTTTTTGTCTCCTAATAATTTATCTAGAAAGGAGCCGGATTCAATTTTAATAACTTTTAATTCAATATTACTTTTGAAAACATTTTTAAATTCATTATAAATTCTTAACAACGATGAGAAATGTTCAATGTAGGAATTAAAGGCATTTTCTTCGTTATAAAAATGCAAATAAATTTCTTCTTCACTTTCTGGAATTTCTTCTTTGTTAATTCTCTCTAACATTGTAACAAACTCTTTTAATTTACTGTAGTCATTAATAATTTCGTTGTATTTATATGATGCTTTCCTAATACTATATAACATTTTCATAAGTAGTAGATTGTTTTTATTTTTTATATAATTATAAATATTCTGTGTCGTTTCAGAATAAATATCAAGTAATAATAAAATATTGTTTATTTCTTTTTCAAGTTTATTATATGCTGGCATGAGTCTTTTAGTGTCTATTTTTTGTTTTATATCAATTAGACTCGAATGATTTTTGAGCATATCAAAACCATTAACAAAATCTGTTGACAATTTTATTATTTCATCTCTCTTATTAGCTGAGAAAGTAATTGTGTTATCATCGTATAGACCTTTATTTAAAATACAATCAACTAAAAGATTATTATTAGTGTCAATTAGGATAGATAGTTTAGTGATATCATCGGAATATGGTTTTAACTTGTTAATATCAAGTAAAATTTCATCATATAATTCAATTAATTCGTATGAAGTCATTTTTTCTCCTTGAAGATAGGCATTTTCCTTATATATTTGACAACCTCAATATCAGGTATCAAATTTTTCGTCAGTTTTAATGTTTACTGTTTTTGTGGTTAACCAAAGTTTTTCCTGCTTTGCTTTTTGCACTCTTGCCTGATGATTTCTTAGCTAAAGTTTTCCCAGCTTGCCCAACTTTTCCACCGCTATGTACTGGCATAATTTCCCCCTAATTATGAATAATAGATTTAAGGATAAGATATTGTCAAGTTCCCTTATTCCTTGATAATAGTATACAAAAAAGAGTCATTCTATGCAATAGGCAAAGATTTATATAAGTACCCAAAATAGTAACGCCCATATATAGGTATCAAGTTTTACCCTTCCAAGGCTCTCGTTACCATACTAAATAATCAAAACTTTTTTATACAATTTATGAAATGTTCGGCATCGACAACACCCCACCCTTCAAAAAGCAGTTTTATGCTCTTAGCCCCGAGGGCGTTATTGGCTTTCATCTCCATCCTCATCCTTCGGTTCATAAAAATATTCAAGCTGTTTTTTTATTCCGAGGGTTGGAAGCGGTTTGCGGCGTTCAAGACGCTCCCGTGCCTCAAATGTTAGCTCCTTGATTTTTTGTTCAAACTCAGACTTGGGAGGAAAAACCGTCCAATATTCTGCAACGGCAATGCCTGCCCTGTCCATTTCCATTAGCTCTATTTGATCGTGGCTCGCTTCAGTACAAAGGATTAAGCCGATTGGGGCATTCTCATCTTCTGTGCGCTCGTGCCTGTTGAGCCATTTAAGGTAGAACTCCATTTGTCCCTTGTACTGTGGCTTGAATTTACCAAGTTTAAGTTCAATCGCTATAAACCGTTTCAACAAACGATGGTAAAACAGCAGATCAAGTGTGAAATCATCATCATCATCTATGATCATCCGTTTCTGCCTAGCTACAAACGTAAACCCATGACCAAATTCAAGAATAAAGTTTTCAAGTCCCAATAAAATCGCTTTCTCCAGATATGCTTCAAGATAATTCTCTTTTAATTCCAGAATATCTAGTAAATAGGGGTCTTTGAATACATTAAAAGGTACAGCGAAAGATTCTGCCAACTGAGTGTTTGCAATTTCGGTTCGTTCAAACGCTTTACGGGCAATTTGACTGCGAATCTCCCGAACGCCTAAATGCCTTGCGGTAGCGTCTTTTGCGTAAAAAATACGTGCCTTCTCATTTTTTATCCTGATGAGTTCACAAACATGAGACCAACTTAACCCGATAAGCAATCCTTTGACTATTACGGTATCGGTAAACATATTGGCAAATTGGGTCATTCTGTATAAATTTTCTTCCTGAAAACTTTTTCCATATTGTGTAGCCAATTTTCTCGACAATGTCGAGAAAATCTTCTTTCCGTATGGGGCGCGCTTGAAATCAAGTATTACCGAATTGATATATTTACCTATTTCCCAGAACATCAAATTAATTTCCCTGTTTGCATAGGTAGCGGCGCGGTTCTTGCGTTTTTCAATAATAGCCACAACCATCTCAAACAGCTTGTTCTCGTCAAATGGCTTTACCTTTTGGGATACAATTTTTGGTTTCTGCTTACCCATTTCCATCATCTCCGGTAGTTATCAAGTAATCTTTGACAACTGAATTTTCCTTTAGCTCGTCTTCATTTATTTGATAAATGATGATTTCGGAATTATCGGTTTTCATTTACCGTTTATATTTTAATTCAATACTTCTTCTTTTTAGAAATTGTAAAATCATATCATATTTTCTCTTTTTTATACCAAAATAGGCTTTGAATAAAAAAACAAAAACTGGTACAAAAAATAATCCCAAGGTTAAATATGCTATTATTTTCGCATCTATGAATGCATCATTGAAATATACCATTAACGCAGGAATGTAAATCAAAGTAAAATAGCTATAGAAGCTAATTTTGTTATTTTGGTCTGAATTATTATCCAATCCTAATAGGTCAATATAATATTTTATTTTTTTACCCTTTATTCCCTCCGCTTTCAAATCTTTAATAAAAGTTCGATAATAAATATTATCGTTCTGATTTTTGGGTAAACAATATTTATTTTTTATATAATTGTCATATCTCTTACCAGAAATATAAAAAATAAAAAAAAGCAATGGAAATGATATTAAAGATACAGGACTATTTTTAAATACCCAACAAAAGAACAATAAAATCAATGTTAGAATAATTGGAAGGATAAATAAAAGAAACTTCTCTTTTTTACTTGCATTTTTATATAAATTCATATTTGAAGTCTTATTATATATATCAAGTAGTTTCTTTTTTTCAGCGTTAATATCCATTATTTCCTCAACACTTTTCCCTTTCCAAAGCCCCCTCTGCCATTCTGTATAATCAAACCGCTCTTTCTTTACGCAATTTATAAAACGTCCTGTATCGACAACGCCAAGCCCTTCAATAAGCAGTTTCATGCCCTCAACTCTAAGGGCGTCATCAGCCTTCTTCACCACCATCCCCCAAGCCTACTTCTTGCGCAAAATCTTCGCGTCAAACAACAGCGTAAACACATCGGCGGCGGTCTCCGCGAACTCCACTTTAATCGAAGAGCGGATGTCTTTGTCCAATTCGCCCCAGTCTTCTTCGTTGTCTTTGGGCAGTAACACTTTTTCCATGCCGTTTCTGATCGCGGCTAAAAGTTTTTCTTTTAATCCGCCGATGGGGAGGATTCTGCCCGTGAGCGTAAGCTCCCCTGTCATAGCGATGCCGGGACGAGGAGGGAGCTTGCAGAGGGTAGAGAGTAATGATGAAGCGAGAGTTACGCCGGCGGAAGGACCGTCTTTGGGGATCGCTCCTTCCGGGACGTGGATGTGAAAGTCGGATTTTGATAAATCTTTTACAGCGAAGTTGTATTTGCTCGCTGTGCTTCGCAGATAGGAAAGAGCAATGCGCGCGCTTTCTTTCATTACGTCGCCGAGGTTTCCTGTTATGAGAAGCTCGCCGCTTCCGTCATAGCGGATTGTTTCGACCGGCATAATCGTTCCGCCGGTTTCTGTCCATGCCAGACCGTATGTTACGCCAATACGAGCTTCCCTGTAAACTACGTCACGTTTGTATTTTTTCTTTCCAAGAAGTTTTTCAAGATTCGCCGGCGTTACCATTTTGTTGAACTGGCGGACGGGCTTGTCTTTGCCGTAACCTTTGTTTACAGCGTCACGGGCGATGCGCCTTATGCACCTCGCTGTTTCACGTTCAAGGTTTCTTACCCCAGATTCCATTGTCCAGTAGCGGATTATGTCTTTTAACGTATCGTCTCTGAATGTTATTTTCGCGGAGGCAAGACCGTTGTCGCGTAATTCTTTGGGGACTAAAAATTGTTTCGCTATGCTTAGTTTTTCGTTTTCACCGTAACCGGGAACTTCAATTATTTCCATGCGGTCTAACAGCGGATATGGAATAGAATGAAGAGAGTTTGCAGTAGTTAAAAACATAACTTTTGAAAGATCGTACTGGACTTCAAGATAATGATCGACAAAAGTTGAATTTTGCTCAGGATCAAGAACTTCAAGAAGAGCAGAGGCGGGATCGCCTCGAAAATCACTTGAAAGTTTGTCAATTTCGTCAAGCAAAAAAACAGGGTTGACAGTTCCCGCTTTTCGCATCGATTGAATAATTTTTCCCGGAAGAGCGCCTACATAAGTTTTTCTATGCCCGCGGATTTCAGCTTCATCACGGACACCGCCAAGCGATACACGCACAAAATTTCGCCCCAGCGCGCGGGCGACTGATTTGCCAAGACTGGTTTTTCCAGTTCCGGGAGGACCGACAAAACAGAGAATGGGTCCTTTTATCGAAATAGGCTCATTGCGTCTTGCCTCTTCTATTTTTTGTGATAATCCACCAATGTCCACGGCTATCTCTTCGCCCTCAGGCGGATTGTTACCTGACAATAACTGCCTTACCGCTATAAATTCAATTATTCGGTCTTTTGCTTTCCTCATTCCAAAATGATCTTCATCAAGGATTTTTTCGGCTTCATCAAGTCCGCCTGAGTCAACGGAATAATCGCTCCAAGGGAGATCGGCTATCCATTCAAGGTAGCCGCGCAAAACGCCTGCCTCAGGTGAGAGCGGTTGGAGTTTTCGCAATCGCTTTATTTCTTTCGCGGCTTTTTCTGTAACTTCATCAGGAGGATATTTTTCAGCGATGCGTTTTTCTAAAAGCGCGAACTCATCTTCAATTTTATCTTTGCCAAGCTCTTTGTTAATTTCTCTGAGCTGTTCATTCAAAATATATTCACGGTGGCGTTTGTCCATCCGTTTTCTGACTTTGCCGGAAATATTTTTTTGAATACCGTATATTTCATTTTCTTTTTCTAGGATTTCAAGGATCGCGAGGTATCTTTCTTTTGTATCGGTATACGCTAAAAGCTCAATTTTTTTCTCGGATTTGAATAACGCCGCGTTGCACACAAGGTTCGCAAGGCGTTCAGGGTCTTCTGTTTTTTCGACAGCGTTAAGAGTGTCGGGGGCGATTTTCCCCGAGTATTCGGCGTACTGAGAAAAAGATTTTTGGACGCTTCGCATTAAACCTAAATCTTCCGAACTTAAAGGCTCGGTTAGTCCTATTGTTTTTAACGGCTCAACTCTTACTATAGAAAAACTTTTTTGATAATGAACTGATTCGATAGTGCCTCGATATTCGCATTGTAAAACTATGCGAAAAGAATTGTCGGGAAGTTTTAGATGAGAGATAATTCTGACGACAGTGCCGATTTCCCACGGTTCGTCAGACGACATACGCAGTTCGTTCTTTTTAAGACACGCGGCAAAAAGACGGTTATCCCTTTTTATCGCTTCTTCTAATGCGGCAATACCGGGCTTGAATGTAATAAAAATGGGAACCACTGTCTGGGGAAAAAGCACAAGGTCACGCAAGGGGAGAAGAGGTAAATCTTCCGTTATAAGTTCTTCTGTTCCCGTGTAGTCATAGAACAGGGAGCTTTTTCCCTTGAAGCGCGAAAAAATTCCGTCAAAGACACTCTTTTTTTCACCGGCTTTTTTTTTCAACAGAGAGACCTCATTATACAGTTATTCGGAAACTTCAGTTTTTGAATAACTTCCATAAAAATCTTGGAGCGTTACGCGCTCTTTTGCTTCTCTTCCAGATAGACTACTTGCGGCGGTTCGGATTTTTCCACTGTATCTTGCGTGATGATTACCTGCTTGTTTCCGTCCATAGAAGGAATATCGAACATTATATCTGTCATAAGTCTTTCTACAATTGCGCGTAACCCGCGCGCGCCTGTTTTTTGTTTTATCGCCTTGTCAGCGATAGCGTCAATTGCCTTCTCTGTAAACTCAAGTTTTACGTTGTCATAGGAAAGGGATGCCTGATACTGGCGGACAATAGCGTTGCGAGGCTCTGTGATTATGCGCTTTAGATCATCACGTTTGAGTTCTTCAAGACCGACGGTAATGGGAAGCCTTCCGATAAATTCGGGTATCATGCCGAACTGAATTAAATCATCGGGGTGCATAGCGTCGTAAAGGTCTTTTAGTGATTTTTCACTGCCGCCTGTTTCCGCTCCAAAGCCCAGAGGATGCTGAACAACTCTGCGTGAAATTAATTTATCAAGCCCGACAAAAGCGCCGCCGCAGATAAAAAGAATATTCGTGGTGTCAATGCGGATCATCTCCTGATTGGGATGCTTTCTGCCGCCTTGAGGCGGGACCGAAGCAATTGTCCCCTCAATAATTTTTAATAACGCCTGCTGAACGCCCTCACCCGAAACATCACGTGTTATCGAAATATTTTCGCCCTTGCGAGCGATTTTGTCAATTTCATCAATATAAACGATTCCTCTTTCCGCCGCTGAAATATTGCCGCCGGCACTCTGCAATAATTTAAGGAGGATGTTTTCAACATCTTCGCCTACATAACCTGCTTCTGTAAGCGTGGTCGCGTCAACAATGGCAAACGGCACTTTAAGTTTTTTAGCGAGTATTTTAGCGAGTAACGTTTTTCCTGTTCCTGTAGGTCCTATCAATAGAACATTTGATTTTTCTATTTCTACTTCTTCGCTTTCAACAGGAGGATTGGCGATGCGCTTGTAGTGGTTGTAAACAGCGACCGACAGCGCTTTTTTCGCGTTGTCCTGTCCAATGACAAAAAGGTCGAGGTAACTTTTTATTTCTCTTGGAGTGGGAATGTCACCCGTAAAATGCGAGGTAAGCTCGTGTTCTTCTTCACTTAAGATTTTTCTGCATACTTCGATACATTCATCGCAGATAAAAACATTATTCGGTCCCGATATAAGACGGCGAGCCATGTCTCCGCTCTTCTGACAAAAAGAGCAAACTCTTTCAAAAACTTCAGGTCCGTTACGAAGCTTTGCCATTTGTTTTCCTCTCTAAAATAGAATCGGCTATGCCGTACGCAACCGCGTCTTGCGCGGACATATAAAAATCCCTTTCCATATCGGACGCTATTTGTTCAACCGATTTACCTGTGTGTTGCGCGAAATATTCGATTGTCATTTTTTTTAAGCGTATAATTTCTTTTGACTGAATGCCGATATCACGAGCCTGTCCTTGCGCTCCGCCCCACGGCTGGTGTATAAGCACCCTTGCCGAAGGAAGGATCATCCGCTTTCCTTCGGTTCCGGCGGTTAAAATGAGAGCCGCCATACTCGCGGCTTGCCCGACACAGATCGTCTGCACACTGGATTTTATATGTTGAATAGTGTCGTAGATGGCAAGACCTGAAGTAACAGCGCCGCCGGGAGAATTTATATAGAGATTGATGTCTTTTTCAACATCCTGACCGTCTAAAAATAAAAGCTGTGCTACAACTAAATCGGCGGAAACGTCGTTTATTTCCCCGTCCAGAAATACAATGCGATCTTTCAAAAGACGGGAAAAAATATCGTAGGCACGTTCCCCCATGCCTGTCTGTTCAACTACAATTGGAACCTGATAGCTCATTCTTTCGTCCATATAATCAATTTAACCATTATCTGTCATAAAATCCAGATAATTCTCCTTTTTTCCTGTTTTTAGGGTGTTTTCCGCTAGAAGTAAGTCCGTAATTTTCTTTTCTCTTATATCTTCTTTAAGGTTGAAAACCGCCTGCTCGTCATAGTGCTTTTTAACTTCGTCAATTTCAACGCTGTTTGCCGCCGCTATCGATTCAAATTCTTTTTCTACATCATCATCCGAAACTTCGGTTTTTTGCTGTTCCATTAAAGTCTCGATAATCAATCGTGAATGGAGAGCCTTTTCCGCCGCTTCTCGCCATTCTTTGTCTTTTCCGCTCATCATCTGCTGGACTGCCTCGAAGTTTACGTTGTAATAACGGGCAAGTCTGCGCCAGCGTCCTTCAACTTCCAGTTTGACCATTGATTCAGGCAGAATAACAGGCGTATTATCCATTATTTTCTTTAATATTTCGTTGAGTTTTTTCTCCCTAAGGCGGAAGTCGAGGTTTTTGCCCAATCTTTCTTTTATGCTGTTTTTTAAGTCGTCCAATGTTTTGAATTTTTGATCGACATCCTGCGCCAGATCGTCGTCTAAATCGGGGAGTTTTTTCTCTTTAAGAGAAATCAGCTTTATTTCGAGCTTTCTGGTTTGACCGGCAAGTTCGCTTTCAAAATGATCGTTTTCAAACTTTTTATCGATTGTTTTGGTTTCGCCCTTTTTCATCCCGATAATATCATCGTCAAATTTGTAGACATTGGTTCCTGAGCCAATCGTGAAGGTAAAATCCTTGCGTTGCATAGAGGGCGGAGCGCTCCCGTCTTCGGCGAAGATTTGGTAGTCCACGGCGGCGACATCGCCTTTTCTTGCATCGGCGCTGTCATCACGATCCATGACGATGGCGTTTCGGTCTCGTATTTCTTCAAGTTCTCTGTCTATGTCCTTTTTTTCGACTTCCGCGTACGGATATTCGACTTTTAAGCCCTTCCATTGACCGATTTTTACATCGGGCAGAACGTCGTAAACGACGGAAAATTGGAGGTCTTTGTCGAGTTCCAGAACCGGCTCGCCCTCAAGTTCAGGGGTGGAGTAGGGCAGGGGTCTTTCGCTTCTGGGCAGGTTTTCTTCCTTAAAAAGCTCCTGCAAGGTGGATTCCATGATACGCCCCATAGCGTCGCCTTTGAGGGCGTCGGCAAACTTGCGTTCAAGCACTTCACGGGGGACTTTCCCCTTACGGAAGCCCGGTAATTGAAGATTTTGGGTATAATCCTTGAGCATATCATTGTATTGGGCGCGGACATCCTCTTTGGGGACGGTAACGCTCAATTTAACATTCGATTTTTCAAGACGCTTTATTTCTTTAGAAATAGCCACATTTTTCCTCTTATTTGGATAGTATAATAAGAAAGGAAATCTTTGTCAATGAAGGAAACTGCCCCAAAACAGCTGATAATTGAGAGACCTACGGTATAAGAACAATATACCCCGCTCTTTAGGGCGAGGTTGTTGATAGCATAGACGCTTTTCATACACCGGATGCTCCGATTATCTGCCATACAAAGAGAGAAATAAAAATGATATTCAATGCAGCATTAAAACAAATCAATAACTTTAGAAATGTTTTGCGAGTATTGAACTCTATGGTTTTAAAATACAATTTCTTGTAAATAAATATGACCAGCAAAATTATAGATCTGGGTAGTATATATAAACCACCCCACCCTGTTATTTTAAAATACGAATTTAACCCCCATGAATCTATTGTTCCTACGATAAGAAAAAATACAATAACCAAGGTATCCAGTATAAAATAGAGCGTCTTACATGAATATCCTGAAGAAATAATAGTTAATATTATCATCCCTATAAGTAGTAAGAAAAATATGACAAAACCATTAAATCCTCCAAAAACAGCAACACAAAAAGCAATAATGTTAATAACAACATTTATAATTATTATTATTTTTTCAATTATTCGGCGAGACGCAATTTCTCTTTTCTTAACTCTCATAATAATATAAATTATTACAACTAACAGGAATCTTAAAGAAATATATATAAAGTAAAAAAAACCAATAGAAAAATATGAGCTTATGTTCCCTGAATTTATAATTCCGGCAACAAAAAAGGCTCCTGTTATCACAATATCCGGCAGGAAATAGACAATATGACACTTGCGAATTGAGAGTATAATAGTAATTATCAAGACAAAAAGCATGATAAAAAAAAGTATAAAATATATAGAATCCATAAAGCCCCTTCTTAATTTCCTGCCTGCTACTCTATATTATCCTTCATTACGGGCAAGAACTCAAGGGCGGTTTCGCGAACGCCTTGCCTTTTTTAGAGAAATATGCTACTATGTGATATATTTTTTCTAATTTTATCGGAAATATGAATACGGAGGGTAGAATATGAAAACACAGAGGGCAAGCGGCGTATTAACGCTTTTTTTTCTGCTTTGTACAATCAGTTTTTCTTACAATCTTTTTGCCGATGAATACCAAGTCTCGTTTCATAACGAACTGGTTGCGGAATTTCCGCCACTAAGTAATGATGAAAAACTTGCATATTTCGCTTATAATGTAGGGACAGTAACATTCTATGCTGTAAATGATAAAACATGGACGCGGAGAGAAATTAAACGATTTGATGATGTTTTTCAAAGGAGAGAAATACAATTTGCAAACAACAGGACGAATTGTTTTTTTCAGATCAACACGCATAACGGCAACTGGGAATATCCTGTATACTACATTGATGGAAGAATAGGACAGATAAGGTATATTATTGATACCTATTATAGATTTACAACCACAGAAAATGGCAGGTACATGGTATTTACAACAAGAAATTTTTCTTATGGTAAAATATTGACTGGTGTACTTATCGATCTTAATGTCCAAAGGAAAATAATGGATATTACTTGGGAGGTAGAAAAATCAGGTAATGGTGATTTTTTATTCTTACGCAACGGAACAGATAAATTTACCATTTACAATGATGCGGAATATGGGAGGATCGGGGCTGTTGCGGCATTTGATCCTGGGAATCGTGTTCTGCATGTACTCTGGGATAGGACAAATGAATATTATATCTATCCAAGCGAATTGCCGACAGAGGCAGAATATAGGGATGATATTTTTTACCAAAACAGTGACCCCAACATAAGACTGAATTTAGATGAAGGCAGGTACAGGATAGTTCCCTACCAGCCTCCGGCAAGAGACGGAGGATAGAGGAAAAAGCGGTAAGCGGAAAATCGGGAGCATGGAGTATACACATTAAGATACCAAAAAAGATTATATTAATAATATCAATAATATTAGTATCGTTATCATTAATTCTGTTATTTAGTGATGTGTTACGTGATGTTGAACCGCTTTTAATTATTATAATATTTATATTATTACCTTCATTATTGATTGTATTAATTAAGAATTTAATTCCATTAAAGATACGCACGATAGTGATAATATTAATAATATCAATTTTTTTATCATTAGTTATATTAAGCGGTGTGTTTCCTGAGCTGGAGAAAGTTAGCCCCGTTTTATTACTTATTTTCCTAGTATTATTCCCTTCATTATTAATTATAATAATTAGGGGTTTAACTCCATTAAAAAAAGCTCCTGTTAAAATAATATTTTTAATTGTTTTAATTTTATTGCTAATTCTATCAATTTTTATTTTATTATTTATTTCATTTGCATGGTGGTATGCTCAGCATGAACCCCTTTGGTTTTCAATAACAAATCACGCGGATACAGATTATTACTTAACAATTATTGTTAATGACAAAACAATAGCAGAGAACAGGATAATAGAAAAAATGTCTCATGTTTCTATACATAAAAATATGTCTGAGAAAGAATTTAGTATATACAAGGACGGTAAACGCCCCACTTTTATTCTTCAGTACAAAGAAACGCCTGATTCCGCTCCTGTATTAGAGAATACTCTTTATCTTTTTGGTGGAGGAATGGGCTATAACCTTAATTATCATCCTGTGCTGGGCAAAACAACCGATTATTTTTCTTTAATTGATATTTTCTTTGAAAATGACAAAATAGAAGTATTATACAGTGATAACATTGAAGATTACCCAACCCATTTCCGTATTCCCACTAAGCGTGAATAGGGATGATAAAGTGATGACGAGATGCGGCTATGAAACGGAAGCGGCTATTTTTAGCGAAGCAACAAAGGCTTTTACGGGAATGAGGGACATTGAGAAACGCGAAAAATTAGCACTTTGAACCGCGCAAGGATCGAACTTGCGACCCGCAGATTAAGAGTCTGCTGCTCTACCAGCTGAGCTAGCGGTCCATTATGAAAATCCTATCAAAAAGCGGCATTTAGGTCAATTGACAGGCAAGGCAAAATATTGATACGATTTTTTTGTTGAGCGAGAGTGGTGGAATTGGCAGACACGCCAGACTTAGGATCTGGTGCCGCAGGCATAAGGGTTCAAGTCCCTTCTCTCGCAAATAGGGAGTGGCGTGATTAGAGAGCTAAGCACGAGTACCCTTCTTCATTTGCTCTTTGTCTTCCATTACCCCCAATTATAGCATTGTTTAGTGAAAATACTCCCTTCTCATCCAATATATTGAAACAAACGCTCCAACAAATACAAGGGTATTTCGTAAATATTGCTGTGCTGTTTATAATCCGATAGGGATGCACGGACAGCCTTTTGCGGCTTGTGTTTCTCCATAAATGACGTAAGGCTTTTTGCTTTTAGGTTGGTTTCCGCTTTTACTTCGAGGGGAATTACCGTATCCCATTTCTGAATTATAAAATCAATTTCTGAAGTGTTTTTTGCGTTTGTCCAGTAAAAGACAGGGAGTTCGCTGTCCAAGGACTTTAACTCCTGCAAAACATATTGTTCGGATAATGCGCCCTTGAAATGCCGGAATAGGGAGGTGTCCGGCGCAAGCAAAGTTGAAATGTCCAGATTCGTTTTTGCAGATAACAATCCAATATCCAGCATATACAGCTTAAAATGTTCACGCTCCTCGTAGCTGATTAACGGCAGTCCCGGCAGGCTTACCCGGTTTATCTTATACACAAGCCCGCTCTTAACCAGCCACCCAAGGGCATTTTCATATTCCCTTGCCCTTGCGCCCTGCTTTATGTCGCTGTACACAAATTTTTTCTTTTCCTTGGCAAGCTGGGCTGGAATAGAATTCCACAGCAGATGAACTTTTGGAATATCTGCGGCGGAAATATGTTTGGAAAAATCCGCCGAATAGCCCGCAATTATGGCATGCTGTACTTCCCTTACCCGCTCAAGGTTTCTTTCCTGAGCAAAAGTAAGTACCGCTTCGGGCATACCGCCGGTATAATAATAATGCTTTAGCAGTTCGATGTACCGGTTTTTTAAGCCCTGTATATATGCATAGTCCTGTGTTACCGCCGCTTCCACAAGACCCTCTTCACCGATAGCAGTCAGAAATTCAAAAAAGTTCAATGGGTACAAGGTCTTTATTTCCACTTTGCCCACCGGAAAAGAATTATCTTCGTGTATGGCAACCCCAAGAAAACTGCCTGCCGCAATGATATGATACTCAGGGGCATTTTCACAAAAATATTTTAGTGAAACCAAAGCGCGGTTACACTCCTGAATCTCGTCAAAAATAATCAGCGTGTTATCAGCATTGATTTTAACGCGCATAATTTGTTCCAGACTTGCTATGATTCGTTTTATGTTCAAATCAGGAATAAAAAGATCATGAAATATCCGCATATCATCAAAATTTATATATACCGTAGAGGCGTAAAAATTCCTGCCAAATTCTTTCATAAGCCATGTTTTCCCCACCTGCCGCGCTCCCTGAATAATCAGGGGCTTCCGCTCTGAACTCTCTTTCCACTGTAAAAGGGATTCTGTTATATTCCGCCTCATAAGCCAATTATAGGCTATAAATCACAATATTTCAAGGGTATTTTGTGAGAAAAATCACGTTTTTACCGGGGAAAAGTGTGATTTTTCTCACATTTTTGCTTTGGAAAGCAGGTCAATGAGCAAAGAGAAGGAATTTTTATCAACGAATTGCGCGAATGAACGCGAATGAAGATTGGTGCTAGTCAGAGATGGACTGCAGACTGTAATTCTTATTGAGGGGGGAAGTCTCCCCCCACGCTTCATACGACCACTAAAACACAATTATAACAGTAAAGCCTTTCTTCCGTAGAGTTTTAGAGGTCGTATTCCGCTTCCCCCCTCAGCGGGGAAACCCCGCAACGCCCCAAGAAAAAATCTACCGCTTTGCCTTACCGTATTCGTTGTATACCGCCAGCTTGCCATCCGTTTTATTAAGTATTTTGGTGGTTCTATACAGATACTGATATTTGCGTTTTGTGCTTTTATTGTAATGGTATTTGTCCTCATGCCAGTGACCGCTCCACCATTCCTTAAATTTTATGCTTTTATGTATCTCATCATTTAAAAACGCGACTTCGTCTTTAAATTTTGGATGAGATAGGAAAGCCATGCTCGCGCCGCCCAAGAGAAACAACTTTTGGTTGATATGGTGAGGACCGATATGGGAGATGACGCAATCAAAGGAGTTTTCAGTTTCAAGTAATTTATATAGATATTCCTTTTCCCGCTCATCCCAATATTCATTCTCCCACCATGATTTATTTGGAATTCGCCTGTTTTTATCTATAGATAACGCCCCGCCTAAAACCAAAAATTTGATACCGTCAATAACATAAACCTTCCCCCGCTTAAGATAGGCGACAAAAGGTTTGGCTTTTATCTTATAGACTGTCTCTCCAAGACCGATGTCTTCTTCAGGTACGTTTTTCATACCGTAGATTGGTTCATGGTTGCCCAATACACACAGGACAGGGAATGATCTCTTTCCAAGTATTTTGTAATTGTGTTTGTCTTTTTCTTCATTATTCTGCCACATAAAACCTCCGTCTCCCAGAATTATGTGGTAGTTAATGCTGTCGTATATTTTCTGACCGTATTTATCTATGAGAGAATCTTTGGTAATTAAGTCAAGCTCGCCTCTTGCGTTAGCGTGAAAATCACCTGAAAACAGAATTGACATTTTGTATTACAACCCTTTGTCAAGTAATTTCAAGTTTTTCCTTTTTTCCCGGCAGAAAGCGTATGACAGCGTCCCCTTTTGCCGGAAAACCTATAAACCTCAGCGTTACGCCAACAAGGTATTTTAAGCCAAAAAGCGTTATAACAGGAATTAATAAACTTGTTACAATAAAGCACATAATATAATTTATTGTGTTCTCAATAAATGAATCAAATTTTTGTTTCAAACCGCTAAAAAAATTCGCTATACTCGCGCCTATCTGCCTCAATAAAGAAGTATCGACATCCCCTTCTTTTTCAATTTCCCGCGATTGTCCCTCCAATTCATTCATTGTTTTGTTTATCTGACTCGAAAGGATAGAGGTTTCTATTACGTTAGACAATCCCAGAGACAATGGAATCGCTAAGCTAATACTAAGCCCAATTATTATAATACCCGCTATAATTCTTTTTAACTGTTCCTGATATTTTTTATACCATATCGTTATGACAACAAATACAGCGCAGAGCGGAATAACTATTTTGAGCGAGACCCACACTGATACAGCTAATAATAATTTTTCTATGGTAATTGCCCCCATTGCCCAAAGCAAAAGGGTAGAGATTTTATCTAAAATATTATCTATAACATCAGCCCATCCTAAAGGCTGAGCGGATACTGCCAAACCGCCGACAACAGGAATAGAGCCTTCCACCTGAATAGTTTTAACAACAGAAATGACGCCGCTTACAACTTTTACCGTTGCCCAGACAACCGCGACTTTCGTCAATTTCTCGGTTAATTGCTTTTGAAGCCTGCTGTTATCCCTGCCGTCATACCGCAATGATGAGGCGCTTAATGAAACCAACAAAGATATTACGATCAACAAAACCGATGCTATTATTTTTATTGTTGTTTTTCCTGTCTTGCCGATTTTCATGATTTCCTCTTTTATCTTCATTTAAAATCGCAAACCTTCCCCATGCAACTTAAAGGCGAAAAAAAGCCGTCTTTCGGAATTGAACCGAAGACCTCATGATTACAAGTCAAGTGCTCTGCCAGCTGAGCTAAGACGGCTAATAATAGGAAAAGTCCAAAAAGTAAGAATTTCACCACGGAGGACACGGAGTTCACGGAGGATTAAAGAAAGAAATCGTACCAAAACTCCGTGTTTCTCCGTGGTTTTATATTCTTCCCGAACAGTCCCTACCTCAAAAATATGCCCCAAACATCGAAAATTGTCAATGAATCAACTTGACATTTTCTTGGAATCTGTCTAAATTGACTTTATGGCAGATTTTATTTGTTCCCAATGTCAAAAACCCGTTGCCGATCCGGAGAAAAACCTCTGGGTCTGCGATGCTTGCGGTAATCATTCCAGATTGGGCTGGCAGCAGAGGCTGAGTATTACCGCGGATCAGGGTAGTTTTAACGAGTTCGATTCGGGTATGAAATCGGGTAATCCGATTGAATTCCCCGATTATGAAAAGAAAATTACTGAACTTATGAAAAATTGCGAAACCTCAGAAGCGGTTGTTACAGGTCGCTGTACCATAAAGGGTTTCCCGGCGGTAATCGGTATTATGGACAGCCGTTTTATGATGGCGAGCATGGGTAGCGTAGTCGGAGAAAAAATTACAAGGGCGATTGAATACGCGACAGCGAATAAATTGCCGGCAATTGTTTTTTCCGCTTCTGGCGGCGCGCGTATGCAGGAGGGAATTATCTCTCTTATGCAGATGGCGAAAACTTCAGGCGCGGTCGCGCGGCACACGGACGCGGGTCAGCTTTATATCTCGGTAATTACAGACCCGACAACAGGCGGCGTTACTGCGTCATTCGCTATGCTTGGCGATATAATTCTCGCTGAGCCGGGAGTAACTTTAGGGTTTGCCGGAAAGCGCGTCATTCAAGACACAATCGGCGCGGTATTACCCGATCGTTTCCAAACTTCGGAGTTTGTTCATGAACACGGATTTGTTGACGCGGTTTATCACCGCAAAGAATTGCCTGATATGCTCGCGAAAATTATCGCCCTGCACGGCTACAAAGGAGGACAATGATGGCTTTGAACATGCAACAAAAACTCGACTTATTAAAAAGTCTTGGACGTCCGACCATACGCGATTATATTCCTCTTATCTTTAAGGACTTTATTGAATTCCACGGTGACCGCTACTACAGCGACGACCCGGCTCTTCTTGGCGGCATTTGTCTTTTGAACGGCAATCCCGTAACAGTTGTTTCACAGGTGCGCGCCAAAGATATTGAAGGACTGCAAAAGATCAATTTTTCGATGCCGCATCCTGAAGGCTACCGCAAGGCGTTGCGCCTCGCTAAACAGGCTGAAAAATTCGGTCGCCCTGTTATATGTTTTATTGACACTCCCGGAGCGTACTGCGGAGTAGGCGCGGAAGAGCGTGGTCAGGGAGAAGCGATTGCGCGTAACCTTCACGAGTTCATGATGCTGAAAACTCCTGTCGTTTCTGTTGTACTTGGAGAGGGAGGCTCAGGCGGAGCGTTGGCTCTTGGCGTATGCGATGAACTTGCCATGCTTGAAAACGCCCTGTATTCGGTAATCTCGCCCAAAGGTTTTGCTTCCATTCTGTGGAAAGACGGCTCAAGGGAAAGGGAAGCCGCGGAGCTGATGAAAATTACCGCCGAAGACCTCAACCGTTTTGGCGTTTGCGATAAAATTATCGCTGAGCCTGAAGGCGGAGCGTCTAAGGACGTGAACAAGACAGCGCAGAACATCAGTAGCTGGCTCACAGAAACCGTAAGCAAGCTGAGCAAAGAAGACTTTGGCAGGCTCCCCGAAAAACGGTATCAGAAGTTCCGCAAGATTGGAGTTTTCACGGAATAAAAAGAGCAAAGGAAGAGAAGAGAACCACGGAGGACACGGAGTAAGGAAGAGAGAGTTGTTAGTAATCTAAGCGTGTTGATTTCTCGCTTTGATAACTAACAACGATCCACGGCGCTCTGTTCAGAAAACTTCCTCTCTTCCTCTTTTCTTCTCTCCGTGAACTCCGTGTCCTCCGTGGTTAATATTCTTTGGATATCTTTTAGTGTAGGGTTTACAGTTTAGTATCTTTTGGTTTATATTATCATTTATGGACTCTATTAAAACACTTTTATTGCTAATTGACGTTCAGAACGATTTCTGTCCTGGGGGGGCGCTTGCGGTAAATAACGGGGACGCTGTTGTCGCGCCGCTGAACGCTCTGTCCCGCGCTTTTGCCGAAAGGGGAGGGCGTGTCGCCGCTACTCAGGACTGGCATTGTACGGGGCATGTTTCTTTCGCCTCTTCACACAGTGGATGCAAAGTGGGAGAAATAATTGATACCGCTCTTGTAAAGGGACAGGTTCTTTGGACCGACCACTGTGTTCAGGGGACTGGGGGCGCGGAGTTTCATTCAGCCCTTGAGCTTTCTCCGGTCTCAATGATTGTTCGCAAAGGTTTTAGAAAAGAACTTGATTCTTATTCCGCTTTTTTTGAAAACGACCGAAAGACCCCAACAGGACTTGAAGGCTGGCTAAAATGTCTTGGTATAGAAACCGTTATCATTGGAGGAATTGCCACCGATTACTGCGTGTTCTTCAGCGCCATGGACTGTAAAAAATTGGGCTTTAATACCATTATCGCAAGCGACGCTGTTCGCGGAGTAGGCTTTCCCGAAGGCTCAATCGAAAAGGCAATTTCAGAAATGAAAGCCGCCGGAATAGAATTTTACTCTTCCAATGATCTTATTGACAGATTAAAATAACAATATGATGAAAGATTCCGCCCTGTTTACAGATTTTTATTCTCTGACTATGGCTCAAGGCTACTGGAAAAATAACCGCAAAGAACGTGTGTTCTTTGAAATGTTCTTTCGCTATCAGCCGTTTGACGGCGGCTATTCAATCTTTGCCGGTCTTGGAACTTTACTCGAAAGACTAACTGCTTTTTCTTTTTCTGCCGAGGACATTACCTATTTAGAAAGTTTGAGAACTTTTGAAGATGGTTTTATTGATTTTCTTAAAACTTTTCGTTTTAAGGGAAATCTTTTTGCAATGGATGAAGGGACGGTTGTTTTTCCATACGAGCCGTTATTGCGTGTTGAAGGAAGTTTGATCGAATGTCAGATAATCGAGGGGCTACTCCTTAACATTATCAATTTTCAAACTTTAATCGCTACAAAAACCTGCCGTATCTGGCTTGCGTCGGGAAAAGGGCAGATAATGGAATTTGGTCTTCGCAGAGCGCAGGGCTTTGACGGAGCAATGTCCGCGTCCCGCGCCGCTTACATCGGAGGAGCAACCGGAACCAGTAATACTTTTGCCGGCAAAACATTTGGTATTCCGGTGATGGGAACAATGGCTCATTCATGGATCATGTCCTTTGATAGTGAAGAAGAAGCGTTTGACGCCTACGCTTCTTTATATCCATTCAAATCCATTTTTTTAATAGACACATACAACACTCTTAAAAGCGGGCTCCTTAATGCGATAAAGTCCGGCAAAAAACTTTATGTGCAGGGGAAAAATTTTGGAGTGCGCCTTGATTCGGGGGATATTCAGTATCTTTCTACAGAGGTTCGCAAGCGTCTTGACAGCGAAGGACTGAATAAGGCTTACATTACTGTCTCAAACGATCTTGACGAGTATATAATTGAAACCCTTGTTAAAGATAAAGCGCCTGTGAACAGTTGGGGAGTGGGGACGCACCTTGTTACGGGTGCTGGCGCATCGGCTTTTACCGGAGTGTACAAACTTGCGGCTATTCAGACAACAGCCGAGCCGGTTTCTGTTATGAAAGTTTCCGATAATCCCGAAAAGACAACTAACCCCGGTATAAAACAGGTTTGGAGAGTCAGGGATAAGAGCGGAGCCGCAGTAGCGGACGTGTTAAGCATGGACAGCGATGATGATGCGCTGAAACAGGGGCAGAGTTATTGCTTCTGGCATCACTCCACGGATTACCGTCATTTTTTACACACAATTGAAGGGAGCGCCGAGCCGCTGTTAAAAAAGCGCATTGACTGCGGCGCTCTCATTGGGAAACATCCTTCATTAGCCAATATAAAAGCGTATGTGGCAGAAAACCTTGACTCCTTTGACGCTACATATAAAAGGCTCTTAAATCCGCATATGTATAAGGTCTCAATTACAGAAAAACTTCGCAATCTAAAGCTGGAATTAATTCAAAAACATTCGGGAAACGCCGAGGATTAATTCCCTCTTAAATACATGACAAATTAAATAATATTATGTTATAATAGCCTATGAGCGATCTTCAAATTCATTTTATTAACACAAAGAAAACGGTAACCTGCGCTTATGGCACAAAAGCCGCGACGCTACTTGAGCATTTAAACATCCCTGCCGAAGAACTGGCGGCAATCAAGGTAAATAACGAGATTCGACCTCTTGGGACATCCTTGCTTATGAACGCCTCTGTAGAGCCTGTTCTTGTCGATTCGCATGAAGGGGCAATGATCTACAGGCGAACCCTTTCCTTTGTCCTTTCTATAGCCGCGCAGAGTATTTTTCCGCAGGACGGTGTGTATGTCGGACAGTCGCTTGGCAACAGTTATTATTATACATTAAGTTCAGGCGATAAACCAAAGGACGGCGATGTAGAAAAACTTAGTCAAGAAATGAATAAAATTGTAAAAGAAAATCTGTTAATAACATTTAAATATTTAGCTTATGAAGAAGCCGTGCAGTTATTCAAAGACTACAAGCAAAAGGACACAGCCCTGCTTTTGGAGCAAAAAAGCTCGCCGCGCATAAAAGTTAATGAATGTAAGGGCTTTATGGATATTTATATTCAGCCGCTCCTTTTCCGTACGGGGCAACTTTCTGTTTTTGAACTTATGCCATACCATGACGGATTTTTGCTTCGCTACCCCGGCGTTGGCAAAGGAATGAAGCTTGAGCCTTTTGTAGATGAGCCTGTGTTTTTTAATGTTTACAACGATTATAAAAATTGGGGAAAGATTATCGGAGTGCGTGTCGTAGGAGAGCTAAACGCGCGGATTACTAACAGAACTTTTTTAGAATTTATAAGAATAGCGGAGGCGCATCAGGCAAGAAACATGGCGGATATCGCGAACCAAATTCATGAAAGACGCAAAGATATAAAAATGGTATTAATAGCAGGACCTTCAAGCTCAGGAAAGACAACGAGCGCGAAGCGGCTTGAAATTGAACTTATGGTATCGGGGTTAAAACCAATCGCCATCAGCCTTGACGATTACTATAGGGGAACGGCGGAAACTCCCAAAGATGAAAAAGGCGAGCCTGATTATGAATGTCTTGAAGCCCTTGATGTTCCGTATCTTAATAAACAACTTCAAGCCCTTTTTCGCGGAGAAGAAATATCGCTCCCCGTTTATGATTTTAAAACCGGAACCAGAAAAGAAACCGGCGGCAGAAAAATTAAATTAGAAAAGAATAATATATTGATAGTTGAAGGTATTCACGGTCTTAACGACGCTCTTACACACAGTATAGATCGCAAATTAAAGTTTAAGGTTTATATTTCCGCTCTTACTCAACTTAACCTTGACGATCACAACAGAATTCCTACAAGCGACAACAGGCTTCTTAGGCGCATGGTGCGCGATTCCCAATTCAGAGGAATGTCCGCGGCAGGCACAATTAAAATGTGGCCTAAGGTGCAGGCAGGGGAGCGCAAGCACATTTTCCCGTTCCAAGGCTCATCAGATACAGCTTTTAATTCTGCTCTTGATTATGAGCTTTCGGTTCTTAAATACTACGCCGACCCGCTATTGCGCGCGGTAAAGCCAAGCAATGTTGAATACGCCGAAGCTGTAAGGTTACTGTCATTCCTTGAAAACTTTATGCCAATTCCGCCGCAATATGTACCCGGCACAAGCATCCTCCGCGAATTTATCGGGGATAGCGAGTTTAAGTATTGAAACTGCGGTTATTTTATCTTATCGTGTCCGATAAATTTTATTATTTATCTTTGTAATAATTATTCTATACTATTAGAGATAGTTTTAGAATACCCAACCCACTGTTAAACCAAAATCAGGCAAAAACGTGAACCCGGAAACAGCATCAGATGTTAACCAACATACCGCCCGAGCATATACGCTAATACTTACCGGTCCCAATTGAAGAAATTCCCAACCTATATCCAGAGCAAATTTCCATGGGAATTTCGGTGTTTTCCAAAAAATCGCCAAAGGAAACTCGTATAACGGATATATTGTTACGTTAAATCTACGAAGAAAAAAAATCGCATTGTTTCTGTTATATCCATAGCCAAAAGTTAAACCGGCGCTTATGTTTATGGAGCTTAATGCCCCATTTTCAAAATAAAAAGACAATCCGCCATCGGCTAATAAAGAATTTTCAGCGGAAAATTCCACAACAGTTTGACGTATCTCAATGGGTAAATTAAACATTGTATATCCACTTTCATCTGAGTGGAAAGTCTCTTTAGATATAGTGTCTAACGTACCTTCCCTGAAAGTGTTAAACAGCGCGTACTTGCCGGAAACAACCTCTAACCAAGATGGTGGATATATTTGCACAAGTGTTTCAGCGCTAAGTTGAGGTATTATTCCTAACAAGACAAAAAAGTAAAAGTATTTTTTCATCTCTAGAAAACTCCTTTATAATTATTCTACACTATTAGAGATAGTTTTAAAACGCCTCATCGTACAGGCGCTTTTTGCGCTTAAATAAAATCGCTTAATCGTAGTTTAAATGGAAAAAGCCTAAGTTATGCAAAGGTTCATGCTCTTGTATTAATTTTTCTCCTACTGACCTAACATCTATATGTTCTCCCAATAATTCGTCTGCCAAAAAAAACCAATGATCCAAAAGCTTATTATACAAAATACTGTTTCGTATTATTTGAAAAATTTCAGAAAGACCATCACCTGAAGGACCAACTTCAACATATTCATCCAGAACATCATCAAATATTGTTAAAACAGAAACACCAACTGAAGTTTCGATAATTGTTAGCTTTCCGTCTATCAGAGCAGGGCGTTTTACTGTGTAAGTATCAAACCTATATGCCCTTGCAATATTTTCATTGTGAGCGGCAATTACTTCTTCAATAAATGCAAGGACAGTAAGATACGTATTTCTTGCAACATCTATATCACCGGTACTAAAATTATTTATAAACTCCACAATTGGGGGAGGGTGTATTATATCATCGGGGAAGCAGCTTTTTTCAGATATTGGCGGTGTTACGCAAGAGAAAAACATGGATATAACGATTATTAGTATAATTTTATTATTCACCAGTATACCACCCATACCATTTTCCATCAGGATAAAAATCATGTCTGCTTTCCCAATATGTATTATCGTATGATCTTATAGTAGCCATGAAACTTCTTCCTCCTTCAAATTTTGGGTCTATTTCTACAACATTTTCCAAAGTTGACATATTTGTTTCCATAACACTTTCTATTCTACTCCAAAAATATCCAATTTGAAAATTATGTATATTATATCCAATATTCATTTCGTTGCTTATTTCCACAACTTCCTCATATTCTCTTTTAATGATATCCCATACATAAAATCTCCATCTATGATCATAATATACTTTAATCCCATTCGTTCCATTATAATTTATAAATTCAACCGGTGCAGGACCGTTAATTGGATCAATTAAGCCAAAATATATTCTACTAAATACAAAGCCATCTTTTTCTGAATCATAATAAAAAATATCAACATTATGACCTAGATAATAATCATAAAAAATATTGAATAATTCAAATATACCGTCGTCATTAAAATCACCAATTGAAATATTTCCGTTAGGAATATGCATACCAGGAATGTCCTCCATTATATCATATTTACAAATCGCTTCTGTATCAAACCAAAAAGGCAATCGATTAACTGTCTCAAGAAAAGTCTTTACTATATTATCGCCGTCAATCACAAAAATATACACCTGCATACGCTCATTATTACTATGGGGTTCAATTCTAACTATCCAATTATCCCCTCCCGGTATTCCAAAATTTACCCTCTCAATAAAATTAATTTTTAGGTTTTGTCCTATTCCATAATATCTATTATATAAGGCTTCATTTTTATATAAGAATTCCTTAATCTCTTCTTTTTTTTCTGTTGTGGCTGGATATGGATTAGGAATAATTAAAT
This sequence comes from Treponema sp., assembly GCA_031254315.1. Lineage (GTDB taxonomy): Bacteria > Spirochaetota > Spirochaetia > Treponematales > Breznakiellaceae > WQXQ01. The sequence goes on along the minus strand of JAIRUQ010000126.1, from coordinate 16,982 downwards.
TATTAATTGTTCTTTGTTCAATTACTGTAATTGATTTATCAATTATTTTTTCCTTTACACATGAAAAAAGTAATATTAATACAATATAAAAAAATATATAATATCTAATTTTCATATATTTCCTTTTGCAATATTCTATTTTCACAATTTAAATCTTAAGAGCAATAACAATTTGTGATTTAAAATCTTTATCGGATATTTTGCTTTTTAGGTAGTCGGTGATTATTTGTCGGATAACAGGGGGAAAAGAATTCCAATAACGCTCAGGCCAGGCGCCCATTTCTTCACGAAGACCTTGGTCTGTCGATTCTCTCATTTCACCGTGAGAAAAGGCGACAAACTGTTCGATCATCGAGAGTAGCACATCGGGCGGTAGACCTGAACCGGCGGCTCCTTTTTTTGTTTCTGAGTTTTTGGGTAGCCAAGAGTCGCAAAGTTCGTCTATCTGTTTTTTGTTAAGTTCCGGCGCGTGTTCTTTTAGTATTTTAACCATCATGTCCCGAACGGACTTTTTCATGCTTTCAATGCCGCCGCCAATTCCGGCATTGAGCTTTTCGGAAATTTCTTTCGACATTTTTTGCGGATCGGGAATATTACCCAACGCGCCGAATACCGTTAGATCGCGCCGCCGTCTGTCAACAGCTTCAGAGAGCGCGTCTATTGTGGCTTCGTCACTGTGATTGAGAATGTAGTCCAGCGCTTGCAAAAGTCCGGGATCCGTCATAGGCGACAGTTAGACTTTTTTGGTTATATAGTCGCTTTTAAGACACCTTGCGCAGATTTTAAGCTTCATTGTAGTGCCGCTGACTTCCGTCTTTACGTTTACCAGATTGGGTTTCCATGTCCTTCTGGTACGATTTTTGGCATGGCTTACTTTATTGCCTGTAACTGTATGTTTTCCGCAGATATCACAAGTCCGTGACATATTATCCTTCCTTAAAAAGCCCTTTTTGGGCATATTTTGCTATTTTAGCAAAAAACAAAAAAAATGTAAAGCCCCCGCCATAGCGGGACAGCCTCTAGTCCCCGGCTCGAATCGAGTTAAACCATGCGTCTATGTAGAATTCCAAGGATTCGCCAAGGTCTTCAACAAGCTCGGTATTGAGCAATTCAGTCTCTGAAAACATGGGTACACCTCTTTTTTGCTGACGGGCAGGTATGTTGACGGTGGCAGGTAAGCCGAATTCATCGACAAATTCAGCGTAAATTTCCGGTCTGTGAATAAAATCTATAAATTTATGAGCCAAATCGATATTTCTGGCTCCGCTTAATATGCACATATTGTCAATATAGGACGGACCGCCTTCTTCCGGGATGAAGAACAGCGTGTCTTCAAAAAGCTGAGGATTATCTTTGATTTCATCATAAATCGCGTCGGCGTAACCGTGGACAACCCAAAAATCGCCGTTGACATAGCCTTTGGCAAATGACTCGGCGTCAAATTTTACAAGGTTCGGCTTCCACATCTCGTTTATAAGGTCTTTTGCCGCGGCAATTTGCAATGGGTCTTGAGTATTTACCGAATTGCCCATGAAGGACAGCGCGCCGCCCATAACTTCGCGCATGTCGTCTAACATCGTCATCCTGCCCTTTAAGTCTTCCCTTGCGAAGATTGACCAGCTTCGTTCATAATTCGGGACTCTGGCGGTATTTACTATTATGCCTGCCGCTCCGTAAAAATACGGAACTGAATATTCCATTTGAGGATCATAGCTTGCTATGCTCAGTACATAAGGATCAATATTCACAAGATTTTTTAATTTTGATTTGTCAATTCTTTCCAGCATACCTTGACGGATCATGATCGGAACATAATCTTTTGAAGGGAATACGATATCGTAACTGCTACCTTTGCCTTTGTTCGCCATGAGTTTGGCGTACATGTCTTCGTTTGAGGCAAATTCATCGTAAATTACTCTGCAATTAAATTCGCTTTCAAATTTTTCGATGACGGATTCGGGCGTGTAGTACGTCCAATTGTAAATATACAATTTTTCCCTTGAATCACAAGAAATAATGGCAGGCATTAAAAACGCCGCCAAAACCGCAAGTAAGATGATGTCCCTTTTTACCATCATAACCCCCTGTAACAAGGAGATATCCAAGAAGTAAGAATTTTACCACGGAGGACACGGAGTTCACGGAGGAAAAGAAAGAAATCGTACCAAAACTCCGTGTTTCTCCGTGTCCTCCGTGGTTTAATATTCTTCTCGGACAGCCCCCTGTCAAAAAAATTATGCCGCCATATAAACATGGCGGATTTTTTTAATTATTCGCCGGCTCTTATAGACTCGAACCATGCGTTATTGTAAAGTTCAAGCGAAGAACCAATATCATACTTTATTTCAAATTTACCATTTGCAAGGTCTTCCACCGAATACCATGATTCCCCCTGCTTGAATTGACGCGCAGGTATATTCGCTGTCGCAGGGAAACCGAACTCATCGGCAAACTCGGCGTATATTTCAGGATCGTGTATAAAATTGATAAATTGATGAGCCAGCTCAATGTTCCTTGCACCTTTTAAAATACACATACTGTCGATGTAAGCAGGTCCTCCTTCAGGCGGAAGGAAGAAAAACGTGTTTGCCCTCATGACAGGGTCTTCGGCTATTTCTTCAAAGACTACTTCGGGATATCCTTGAACAACCCAGAAATCTCCGCTCGCAAAACCTTTGCCAAACGCGTCAGCGTCAAATTTTACAAGGTTCGGCTTCCATGAATTGTTTATAAGGTCTCTGGCTTGCGCTATCTGCGCCGGGTTTGTCGTATTAACTGAATATCCGAGGAATGCCAAAGCGTCCCCCATAACTTCTCTCATGTCGTCTAACATAGTCATACGACCTCGCAAATCTTCTCTTGCAAAAATAGACCAGCTTCGTTCAAAATCCGGAACTCTGGCTTTATTTACTGTTATGCCTGCCGCACCGAAGTAATATGGAACAGAGTATTCCATTCGCGGATCATAGTTTGCATATTGAAGAACAACCGGGTCTATGTTCACAAGATTGGGAATCAATGATCTGTCAATTCTTTCAAGCATATTCTGCTGAATCATAATTGACACATAATCCGCCGACGGGAAAACAATGTCATAACCACTGCCGCCCGATTTGAGTTTTGCGTACATATCTTCGTTAGACGGAAACTCGTCATAAATAACTCTGCAATTGAATTTTTTTTCAAACTTTTCAATTACAGAATCCGGTGTGTAATATGTCCAGTTATAAATGTAAAGGCGAGCCTTTTTTTCGCACCCTACAGTCATAAACATGACAGCCAACACAAGCATGCTTGTTAGCAGCTTTAAGAATTTCGCACGCAGTCCGCTCTGATTTTTCTTTGAGACTGCGTCTGAGGTGGGTATTTCCACCTTTTCCTCCATCTTTCTTTCCATAATATCCTCCAAATTATACTTTTGAGCATCTAGGATGCCCATTTTCACTATTTTGCCGCGATATATTTAAGGAACTTCCTTAACATAACGCACAGAAGTACAGTGCCAAGAATCATTACCACAGAAAGCGCACTTATAAGAGGCGTAATGCCGCCCTTTCTTGTAATAGCCGAATAAATGAATATCGGCAGGGTAGAAGAGCCCGGACCTGCCACAAAGAACGTTATGACAAAGTCTTCCAGAGAAAGAGTAATTGCAGTAAGAAGTCCTGAAATTATTCCGGGCATACATATAGGGAGCGTTATCTTAAACATTGTTTCTCTTTCGTTCGCTCCAAGGTCTGCCGCCGCTTCTATTATTGAAAAATCAAATTCATCAAGACGTGCCATCACCATAAGAAATACAAAGGGCAGATTAAAAGTTGTATGCGCAACATAAATTGTAAAAAGCCCAAGCTGTATTTCAAGCCCGGAGAAGAAGATTGCAAGTGAGACGCCGATTATAATCTCCGGCAGAATCATCGGCAGGAAAGAAATTGTCTGCACATAGCCGCGCAGTTTAAATCTGTACCAGTTAATCCCGATTGCGCCGATTGTTCCAATCACTGTCGCTGTCGCCGCTGATGAAACCGCTATAATTAAGCTGTTTCTTAACGCGCGCCACAATTCTCTTGAGCCGATAAGACGCTCATACCAGCGAAGGGAAAACCCTGTCCATTGCATACCTGTAGAACCGTTAAATGAATAGACAACCAGAACAAACAGGGGGAGGAAAAGGAAAAAAATTGTAAAAACAAATACCATCTGCGACATTGAAAGACGCTGTCTGTACGCGCGTTTTGCATGCCTTGCGGCTTCTCCGGTAATTTTTTCCGGTCTTAAAGAGGTGATAATTTTGGCGGCTATGCTTTGACCCATGTTGCCCTCTCCGATGCGGTTTTATTCGCCTTTGCTTCGATGTTTCTGGAAGCGTCCCTTTTCTGAACATACATCATCAAAATGACTCCGGCTGTGGTTACAACTGTCAAAACCATAGAAATAGCGGCGGCTCTTGGCCAGTTACGCGATTTTAAGAGCTGGTCTGCGATTATATTTCCAAGCATATAGGAGTCCATTCCGCCGACAAGGAGCGGAACGGCATAAGCACCAAAGATAGGGATAAAAGTAAAAAGCACAGCGGTAAAAATGCCGCCGCGAATGTTGGGAAGCAGTATTTTTACCATTGATGTGATTTTATTAGCGCCAAGATCACGCGCCGCTTCCAGCAGAGAGAAATCAAATTTATCTATGGTAGAAAATAACGGCAAAATAGCGTAAGGCAGATACATATAGACAAGCACCAGAATAACAGCGCCCTGATTATACATAAATTGAATATAATCGTTAATTAGTCCTATTTTTAATAAAAATTGATTGAGAAAACCGTTGTTACCCAAAATGTTCATCCACGCGAAAACCCTAATCAAAAAATTTGTCCAGAACGGAATGATAATAAGGAGCAAAAGCAATGTTTGATGTTTGCTTCTTGCCATGCAGTAGCCGCAGGGCAGAGCGATAAGAATTGTAATTACCGTAGCGATAAATGAAGTAACTATTGTTCTAAGCGTAACTTTTAATAAGACCGGATTTACAAGATAATGGTATGCTTCAAGTGAGAATTCTTTTTCTACGCCGCCGTACAGTCCTTTTTTTAAGAAACTGTAGACAACGATAATTACAATCGGCGCAAGGAAAAAGAGAGTGAACCAAGCCGCCATTGGCGAAGAGTAGAGTAGCCCGTTATTCCTAACACCCGGTTTCAACTTTTCACCTCTACTATATAGCCGTCATCCGCGCTCCATGAAAGGAAGACCGTGTCTTTCCAGCGGATAGCCGGTCCTTCATCGGAATAATTAGCGTGCTGTTTGATCACGCGAATAATTGTTTTATCAAAAACCTTTACATAAAACTTTGTTTGAAAGCCTGAATAAATCGGCTCATCTACTTTACCCTGAAAATAATTAATATCCACACGATTTGTCGCGGGTTTGTCGGTTGTAATTACGATTTTTTCCGGTCTTATTGTAAAACTTACGGTCTGTCCCGGTTTAATTTCATCAACAGTTGTAACTTTTATCCGCCCAAGTTCGGGGATTTCAAGTTCCGCCATGTATTCAACCCATTCGCGGTTCATCTTTTCCACGCTGATTACAGTCGCGTCAAACAAATTGGTCTCACCGATAAACCGCGCGATAAAATCTTTTGCCGGACTTTCATAAATTTCATGCGGAGTGCCGATTTGCAGAATATCGCCGTGATCCATTACCGCGAGCCTGTCGGAGACGGACAGCGCTTCCTGCTGATCGTGCGTAACATAGATAAAAGTTATTCCAATTTCATCGTGGATGCGGTCAAGCTCTATAAGCATGTGCTGGCGCAGTTTCGCGTCAAGGGCGGAAAGCGGTTCGTCAAGGAGGAGAACACGCGGCTCATTAATAAGCGCGCGCGCGATTGCCACCCGCTGTTTTTGTCCGCCTGAAAGCTGGTTTGGTTTTTTCCCGGCGTGTCCTTCAAGGCGGACAAGCTGTAAATATTCTTCAACTTTGTTTTTTATTTCCGAAGCGGAAACGCCTTTTAACCGGGGAGAAAAAGCCACATTTTCAAAAACTGTAAGGTGGGGAAAGAGCGCGTAATTTTGGAATACGGTATTGGTCGCTCTCTTGTTTGGCGGCAATGAGAGTACATCGCCTCCGTCAAGCGTAAGTTTACCCTCATCAGGGGCTTCAAAGCCTGCTATAATGCGCAACAGGGTGGTCTTTCCGCACCCTGACGGACCCAAAAGGGAAAAAAATTCACCCTTCTTAATTTCCAGGTTTATATCTTTAAGCACCTCGAAATCGCCGAAGGATTTACTTACCCCTTCGATGACAACATCACTACCTTTCAATGGTTTTCTTCCAGCCTCCCTTCAGGAGTAATGCCGCCGGGCTTCACGGCGCGACACCTTCCCATGCCGTCCAGATTTTTTTTCGTCTGAAAGAACAATGACGATTTTTGTGTTTTTTGTCAATAGGATTTTGGGAAAAATGAGCAGGGGGAAGAGATCAACGAATTGCACGAATGGAACGAATTAAGACGAATGAAGAGAAATGTGTGTGATGGAGAGGGGTGTGGGGAGTAATTAGCAATGGGGAAAGATGTTCACTCCTTCCTACTCTTATTCGTTTCTATTCGTGCAATTCATTGATCTTCCGTATTCTCTTCAATACTCCACTCCCCACAAAAAAAGCCCCTGAGGCGGCAGAGTGGGACCGGCAAAAGCGCGATCTCCTGTGGCGATTATTTCGCGCAGTTTTTCAGGCGGCGTTGAGGTTTCTTCGTAGTGAAGGAATGTTCCGGCTACTGAGCGCACCATGTTTCGAAGGAAGGCATTGGCGCAAATTTCAAAAATTAGGCGGTCGTTTTCTGTATAAAAATATGCTTTGTAGACATAGCGGTTTTTCGATTTACTTGTGTCTCCCGCTCCGGCAAAAATGGAACAGTCCGTTTCTCCAAAGAGCAGTCTGCCGTAGGCGTTAAGTAATTCCAAGTTCGGGAAACGGTTTAATCGCAGATTGTAGCGGCTTTCGTGAGGCAGGACATGGCGGCAGATAAATTGATAGCGGTAAGTCCGCGCCTTCGCGCTGAAACGCGCGTGAAAATCGCCGCTTACTTCAACGGCGTCAAGGATACGAACATCGTGCGGTATCAGCGAATTAAGCGCAGGCGCAAAACGGTTGGCGGGTATACTGTCGATTTCTGTGTAAAAATTAGCGGCTTGTCCTGCGGCGTGAACACCCGAATCTGTCCTGCCGGAGCCTGTAAGCGTTATGTGCTTTTCATGCATCTTTTCAAGAGCTTCTTCAATAACGCCCTGAACGGTTCTTTCGCCGTCCTGCCTTTGCCATCCGCAAAAATCAGTGCCGTCATAGGCGACGGTTAGTTTGATGTTCCTGCCTTCCATATTGTTTTGTTATTCGCTTTCTGCTGTAAGGTCATGATTTATTGTGTCATAGAGTTTTCTTGCCAGTTCAAGGAACGCGCCCGGTTTATCCTTTGACGATCTTCCCATGCCGAAAAGTTTGGCTATTGTACGGCGAGCGTCTTCCAGAGACGATGTCCTTTGAGCGGCATCATTAGCCGGACCGTATTTATATCGAAGATAGGCGCACATGTATAACATTCCTTCGTACGAATAATTTTTATCTGTATCAGGACCGAATACTTTTATGCCTGAAAGAGTTTCTTTGCCGCTTTGCTCGCGGGATAGAGCTTCGTTGTACAGATAATGGGATTTTTTACGGAAGAGTGTGCCAAGCCAGTCAAAGTGCTGTCCCGGATATTTTTTGTGAAGCTCGTCAAGGAGCCATGCGCATCGAATTGAAGCAAGCCCCTGTTTAATTGTAGGTGAAACTTGTTTGGTGTAATAATCATAACAGCGTAATGTAAGGTACTGTGAAGCCGCCCCTTCTAATAATGACCTTGCTTCATAAAAATCCGTATCGGGAAAAATTAAACAAGTCTCCTTTCTTCGTTTTTCTGCTTCGTTTTTTGCTGTTTCTCTTTTATCAGCGGGCAGAAGCGGGAAGTCATTTTCCATTGATGAAAACCAACATTCGGGACAGACAATGGATTGATATACAAGCGGAAAAACCTCCCCGTATTTCGCAGAAGGCTCATAAAGCCTGTGAAGTTCTTCTGTAAGTTTGCCCGCTATCAATCTGCCGCCGCCTGAGAGCAGTTCTTCCTTGCGAAATACAGTATCACATGCAGGGCATGTATATTCCTTTTTTGATTGAAAAGTAGTTTTTAACTCTTTTATTACATTTGGTTTTTTTGCCATTTTTCCTACGCCCCCTCCAAAACGATCATAGCCACCGCGTTGTCCCTTTCATGTGTAAGGGAAATATGCACCTTACTCGCCCCTGATTTTTCAAACGCCTTTTGCGCCGACCCAAATAATTTTATTTCCGGTTTTCCGTTGCCCTCATTAATTACCATAATATCTTTTAAAGTGATATTAGCGAACCCTGTTCCAAGAGCCTTGCCAAACGCTTCTTTTGCCGCGAATCTTGCCGCAAGTGTTTGGGCTTCGCTGTTTTTCCTTGAAGTAGCAAGTGAAATCTCTTCCGGGTGAAAATATCTTTCAATAAGTTTTTTATTGTTGAGCCAATTCTCTATGCGATTTATCTGGACAATATCAATTCCAATTCCGGTAATCATTGTTCTTCTCCAAAAGGAAATTCAATCTCGTTATTCCACACGGTATTATTATTAATTTGCCCTTCGCGTATTCTCCTGTTGATTGCTCCGCGAAACTCGACCATTCCGCCGCCGTGGATGGTAATTAACGGGTTTTCGTTTATAATATTTATCATTAATGAAAAATTATCATAACGTCTGTCAAGGTTAATGGTTTCTGTGTTAAATTCAATTTGACTTTCAATGACACTGCGCGGACCTTCGGCTACCACACTTGCCGGAATTACCGCCTGATATGTCAATTCATAATCTTCCTCTACTGTTCCGCGAATTACAGGAAAGACCGGAATATTTTTTGTGACTTTTTGTTCAAGATCAAGAAGAATTTCTATCGGAAGGACGGATATTTCCAGTGGCTCAACTCCAAGGGCGCTTCCTTTTTTTCTAATCTGTACCGGCACTTTGTAAGTTCCTTCGTTTATGTACCTTCCAAGATCGATATAGACTTCGATGTCTTCTTCAAGAATAGGCTGAATACCGTCATCTTCTCCGCGAAGAGATACCCTTACAGAAGTTGCGAAAGAGTTTGCCGGAATTAAAGTTTCACTTGATTCAATAAGCAGTGGAGCCGTAAAAAAACGGGTTTCAAGACTGCCCATCCTGTAGAAGACAGAGATGATAAGAGCCGCAGTAAGAGAAAGAACTTTGACAGGCCATTTATCGTAAATTAAAGAGAGGAGTTTTTTTCTATTCAACAATTACCTCCCCTTCTTCTACGGAAGTATCTTTTTGTTCAATTTCTTTTCTGCTCCCCTTGTCAAGCAATTCCATTAATTTGCGCGTAATTTCTGAGGAAGACAAATCGTAGTAGATTTTCGAGTCATAAGCAAGGGAGATTGCCCCTGTTTCTTCAGAGACAATCAGTACTACAGCATCGGACTGTTCCGCCATGCCAAGGCTTGCCCTGTGGCGAGTGCCGAAATTTTTGCGTATGTCCTGCCTTTCTGAAAGCGGCAAAAAACATCCGGCGGCGGCGATTTTTCCGCCCTGTACAACAATAGCGCCGTCGTGCAGAGGTCCGTCAAATTCAAAAAGAGCGACAATAAGGCTTGATGAAATTTCAGCGTTGATCCTTGTGCCGGTATCAATAATATTTTTTAGATTGATCTTCCTTGGGAAAACAACTAACATTCCTCGCCTTTTCTGAGAAAGGAGTTCCGCCGAAGTAACAACCGCATCAAGTTTTCCTATTTGTACAGCCGCGTTGGGACGGAAAAATTCAGCCTGCCCAAGGCGCATAAATATCTTTCGCAGTTCAGGTTGAAAGACAATGGCTACCGCGATGAAAAGTCCGGGAGCGATCATGGTTAGCACCCAGCGCAAAGTTGTAAGTTTAAAAAGAAAAGCGATACCGTAGACAAGGACAAGAAAGGCGGCTCCCTTAATAAGCGGCAGAGCCTGTGTTTTTTCAAGGAGTTCATAGCCCTTGTAAATAATGAAGGCGAGAAGGGCTACATCCAGAACCGGGCGGATATAATCATATATAACAATAATAGTTTGAAACCATGCCATTATTTTATATCATATACGCTTTTGACTGTTTTTGCTATGCTTTTGCCGTCAAGACCGTTTAAGGACAGTAATTCTTCCCTGGTGCCAAGCGCCCTGTCTTCTTCTAAAAATGTGCTTTCTACGGCAAGAACCACCGTCTTTGCCCTGCAGGAATGTCTTTGCGCCAAAGCCGATGTGTACTCCGCGAAGCCGCCTTCCCTTATCCCCTCTTCGATAACAGCAATCAATTTGTATTCGTTCATTAAATTGACAAGGTACTCTTCGTCAACAGGTTTTAGAAACCTTATATTGTATAAATCAGCTTCAATTCCGTCCTCTTTTAACAGCGCCGAGGCTTCCGCCGCTTCCCTGTAGAGGCTTCCGGTAAATAGGAGGCACACCTCGTTTTTTCCGCTCTTTTCAACCCAAATACCGCGCCCACTTTCAAGCGGCTGTGAAAAAACGGTCTGCTCTTTTGGGCAATATGCCTTTGGGTAGCGAATAATGACGGGACCATTTTTTTGACCAAAAGCCCAGTTGAACATAAGCCGCATTTCGTTCTCGCTTGCGGGGGACAGGAGCGTCATATTTGGCGCGCTTCGAAAGAGGGTTATGTCAAACAGTCCCTGATGAGTTTCGCCGTCAGCCCCTGTAAAACCCGCCCTGTCCAGCGCGAAAATTACAGGCAGTTTTTGAAGAGCGGCATCGTGAATTATCTGATCGACGGCGCGCTGGATAAATGTGGAATAAACCGCCGCCACAGGTTTTAGTCCTTGAGCGGCAAGTCCTGCGGCGAAGGTTACAGCGTGTTCTTCTGCGATGCCCACATCGAAAAAGCGATCCGCGAAGGCTTGGGCGAAAGGGGAGAGTCCCGTTCCCGTTTGCATTGCGGCAGTAACGGCTACTATTTGTTTATCATTTTTCGCCGAGTCAAGAAGGATGCTTGAGAAGACTTCAGTAAAACTTTTTTTTCTTTCGGGATCATCTTTTTCAATACCGCCGTCAACAGAAAATGAACCTACTCCATGGTAACTGTCTGGGTCGTCTTCCGCGTAGCCGTAGCCTTTGCCTTTGCGCGTAATTACATGAATGACAACAGGACGGTTCAATTTTTTCGCGTCTTCAAAAACGCTTGACAGGGCTTGAATGTTGTGCCCTCCTATTGGTCCCACATATTCAAAACCGAGATCAACAAAAAAATTATCGATATAAAATACCGCTTTAACAGCCCTTTTTAATCTGACAATAAGGTTGAAAAAAGCCTCTCCTATAAAGGGGAGCTTTTTTACCATTGCGTCAAAATGACGGCGGAAAGTTTGATAATTTCTTTTGAGGGAAAGACGGCTTAAATATTTTGAAAGCCCCCCGACATTTCTGCTGATAGACATTTTATTGTCATTAAGAATAACAATTAAAGGAAGCCCAAGATGCCCCGCGTGAGAGAGAGCCTCATACGCCATCCCGCCCGTAAGAGCGCCGTCCCCAATTACGGCTATCGCGTAAGATTTGCCGCCATTGATTCTGTCCGCCGCCAGAAGCCCAAGGGCGGCTGAAATCGAAGTGGATGCGTGTCCCGTATTAAAAGCGTCATGGGGGCTTTCTGTGCTTTTTGGAAAACCGGCAATTCCGCCTTCCCTGCGAAGGGTTGAAAAATTGGCAGTGCGTCCTGTCAGCAGTTTATGCGCATAACACTGGTGTCCGACATCCCATATTATTTTATCCTCAGGCGAATTGAAAGTTTTATGAAGGGCGATACTAAGTTCCACAACCCCAAGATTTGACGCAAGATGTCCACCGTTACTTGCAACTGTCGAAACTATTTTTTCTCTTATTTCCTCGGCAAGCCGGTTTAATTCACGCACGGACATTTTTTTTAATTCAGTGGGAGAATTGAGGTTTGACAATATTTCAGGTTGTTTTATCATTTTAAGTTACGAAAATCCTCAAGATATTTCCGTCTTGAGGCTACAAGGTCTGTCAGCTCTGTCAGCATATTGTTGTTCACCTCGGCGGCAAGAGGGAGAAGAAAATATTCAGTTTCATTAATGTAACGTTCGACGAATTCAAGGTTGTTCACAAAGCCAAGGGAAATCATGTTGGAGATACGATCCGCGACTTTAAGAATTTTAGCGTTATGCGAACCAAATTTAATTATGCGCGTAAGAAAATCAGGCTTTGTTTCTCCGTAACGGCGCGTAACTTCCATGACAAGGTCGTAGACAGCATGGCTTTCAAAATCAATGGAGAGCAAAACATTGTGATTAAATTCGGGAATATCTTCAATCAGATCATGGACGAGCGATGCCTTTAGCAATACCGAATCTATATAATTGTAGTCAATAAGGATTGACATAGTGTCAAGCTGATGACGGAACATATTTCCGCCGCCTTCGCGCGATTTACCGATTAAGTGTGTCGCTACCTGGATATACGGGGCAAGGCTAAGACCGCTTAATTGTTGCATCTGTTCATGAGTCATTACAAATCCCTTATATAACTGCCAAGATTTTCAGTCCGCAGAAGAGTTTCTTCAAGTTTGATTTTCTGCTCCGCGACAAGCTGGGGCGGAGCGTTTTTGACAAACTGTTCGTTAGCGAGTTTTGCCCGCAGTCCCTCTATATATTTTCGGTCTCTCTCAAGATCATTTGAGAATTTTTTCTTTAACGCCTGAGTATCTACCGCTTCGGCAACAAAGACAAACACTTCAAAACCTGTTCCGGCGATACCGATTGAGCCTTCAGGACGTTTTGCCTCCCCTACTGCTTCGATCGTAATCTCGCCAATGCCGGCGAGGAGTTTTATCAACCCTTCATTTTGACGGAAAGGTTTCTGCTCTTCGCCCGCGCGTACAAGCACACGCAATTTTTTCTCCGGCGTTATGCCACATTCGCTTCGCAATGTCCGTACCATGCCCACAAGCGATTGAAGAGCAAAAAAGTTTTTTTCTTCCGCCGGAGAATGGCATTTTTCGTCATATTCGGGGTAGAGGCTGTTTATGAGCATAGTCCCGTGCGCGTTCGGCAGTTTTTGATAAATTTCTTCCGTTACAAACGGCAGAAGCGGATGAAGCAGTTTAAGCGAAGATGACAATACGTCTAACAACACCGTTGTCGCGCGATCTTTTTCAGCGTCATCTCCGCCTTTCATGGAAAGTTTTGTCGCTTCAAGATACCAGTCGCAAAAATCATTCCAGAAGTATTCATAAGCGGTTTGCGCCGCGTCATTATATCGATAAGAAAGGAAAGCGTCTCTCATGGACTTTGCCGCGCTGTTCAGCCGTGAATAAATCCATTCGTCTACGGGAAGCAGGTCTGAATTTTGTACTAAATTTCGACCTTCAAGATTCATCAAAACATAGCGGCTGGCGTTCCACACCTTGTTAGCGAATTTTGATCCCATCTTAAAAGATTCTTTGTCAACAAGTATGTCCTGTCCCTGCGCGCACATAAAAGCGAGAGTAAACTTCATCGCGTCCGCGCCGAACTCGTCTACCAGTTCAAGGGGATCAAGACCGTTGCCGAGAGATTTGCTCATCTTACGCCCCAGCTTGTCGCGCACAAGCCCGTGAATGTAAATGTCACGGAACGGAGCTTTGCCTGTAAACTCAAGTCCTGCCATTATCATTCTGGCAACCCAAAAGAAAATAATGTCGTACGCTGTAATAAGCGCGGTAGTGGGGTAGTAGCGATCCAGATCGGAAGTTGAGATGCCAACTTTATTCCAGCCAAGAGTGCTGAATGGCCAGAGCCAGCTTGAAAACCAAGTATCAAGAACATCAGGGTCTCTTTCAATATTTTTGCTTGAGCAGGACGGGCAGGTTTCAATGTCGTTACGTGAAACTGTGAGTTTGCCGCAGTCCGCGCAAGTCCACGCAGGAATACGATGCCCCCACCACAACTGGCGGCTGACGCACCAGTCCCTTATATTTTCCATCCAGTGTTTATATGTGTTTTCCCATTTTTTGGGATAGAAAATAATCTCGCCCTTCTGCCAAGAGGCAAGAGCCTTTTCAGCTAACGGCTTCATTCTTACAAACCACTGCTCTGAAAGAAAAGGCTCGATTACTGTATGACAGCGGTAACAATGACCAACAGAGTGATTGAGGGGCTCTTCTTTTACAAACCAGCCGCCTGCGATTAAGTCCTCGATTACCGCCTGCCGCGCCTTTTTAACGGGAAGGGAACGGTATTTTTCAGGAACTTCGTCGTTTAACGTTCCGTCAGGATTGAGGATATTGATGACAGCCAAGTTATGCCTTTTCGCGAGTTCCCAGTCATTGGGATCGTGGGCAGGGGTTACTTTTAACGCTCCTGTTCCAAAGGTACGCTCAACATAAGTGTCAAAGATTAGGGGAATGTCCCTCTCCGTAAGCGGAAGGCGCAGAGTTTTGCCTTTCAATGAACTGTAGCGCTCATCTTCGGGGTGTACCGCAACCGCAGTGTCGCCTAACAAAGTTTCGGGGCGTGTTGTGGCAATTTCGATATATTTGTCTTTTTCGCCTGTAAAAAAATATCGCAGATGGTACATTTTTCCGGCAGTGTCTTCGTGATCGACCTCGTCATCGGCGAGGGCGGTTCCGCAGGAAGTACACCAGTTTACAAGATAATTCCCTTTATATAGAAGGTTACGCTCATAAAGGGTAACAAAAACTTCACGCACCGCCTGAGAGAGCCCTTCGTCCATTGTGAAGCGTTCGCGTTTCCAGTCAACGCTTGCCCCTATTTTTTCAAGCTGTTTTGTGATGATGGCGTGATGTTCCTTTTTTACCTTCCATGTTTCTTCAAGGAACTTTTCGCGCCCAAGCTCCCTGCGGCTTTTTCCCTGTTCTTTGAGCTTGCGTTCCACCACGTTCTGGGTGGCGATTCCGGCGTGATCCGTACCGGGAACCCACAGGGTCGGTTCCCCCGTCATTCTGTGAAAACGGACAATAATGTCCTGAAGACTGTTATTAAGCCCATGCCCAAGGTGCAGTACGCCCGTAACATTTGGCGGCGGAATTACCACGACAAACGAGTTTTTGCCGCTCTCTTTTGCCGCTTCAGGGGCAAAACAGCCGTTTTCCTTCCATAGGGCATAGATGCGATCTTCAAAGGATTTTGGATCATAGGATTTCGCGAGTTCAATTGAATTCATTGTAGTATCAATATACTTTTTTGAAGGGAAGTGTGCAATATACGAAAAAGCTGAAATCTATTGAAATAATGATGAAATCATAGTAAAATGTACAAATAATGCTAATTTAGAGGGAAGATATTGAGAATCTATTTAGATATTTGCACTTTTAACAGACAATTTGATGATCAAAATCAGCTAAGAATAAAACTTGAAACTGAGGCGAAGTTATTTATACAACAAGGTATAATTGCCGGTCATCATGAGTTAGTTTGGTCTTATGTTTTGGAATATGAAAACAATCAAAATAAATTTGATGATAGGCGAAATGCCATTTATGATTGGAAAAAAATTGCAAAAATACATTGCACTGAAAATGATAAAATCATTGAATATGCGGAAAAATTAAATGCTCTAAGTATTCGGACAAAAGACGCTTTGCATATAGCATGCGGTGTTTTTACGGATTCAGATTATTTTATAACAACCGATAAACATTTATTTAATCTAAGATTTAATGATATTAGAATAATAAATTCATTAACTTTTCTAAATGAAGTGGAGGAATAATTATGAATACAGAAATGGCTTTACGCAATGAAGGAATGAAAGTTTTAATTAATAAATTGGGACATGTGGAAGCGGAGCGGTTCATAAGCCTAATTATTCGTGAGCCGTTTGATTATACCGAATGGCAAAGGGGCTTATTTGATAATATGTCCGTAAAAGAATTGAGTAATATGGCAATGAAAGAATACAAAAAGGAGTAAAGACAGAATAAATTATGATAATCATAAAAACCTGTCTGCTTCGTCACGAACTCCTCTATTTCTTTACAGATGCGTTTTATCAATCCTTACATGGTTGTATATATCAAAAATAATTTTGTCATCCTTTTGATATCCAACAGCATAATATCCAGATGTTTTCATATAATCAATATAATATGAATAATCAGCAACTATGAAAGATTCTTTTGTATATAATAAACGAAAGGATATTATATCAGATTGACCGTCATCAATTTTAATAAGAGATGGGTATGGAACATCATCATCGAATACATAATGAAACTTCGTGTAATCAATATTAAAACTTTTTCTTAATGGATATTCTTTTTCTTCATTGGGATTTAATATAGTATCAAAACTTAACAGAAAAATAGTTGAATCTTTATAATAAAGTGGTGTTGAACAGTAATATATTTTTTCATTTTCTATAAAGTCAATACTACCAAGTCCAGAGTGGCTTTTTATAAACATAGGTTCATTTGTCATATTTCTAATAACAATAGACATTGTGTATTTATCCTGAGAGCTACAAGATAAAACAATAAGACCAAATAACATACTAGTAAAAACAAGTATCCCGTACCGCATTTTGATCACGCTCCCCCCCAATCAGGCATTTGGGTTATTATCCTATTTTTATAGCTCACGCAACGGTATCAAGCCCCTGCGGGGCTTGGCTCTTTTAAGGTATGGATTAACTGTCCGCTATCGTTGAACCTTCGGTTCATTGACGGACGGGTCAGCTAACGTTGCATCTCCTACTTTTACAATGGCATCTGATAAAAAATCGGTGTATAATCGTCATTGTCAAAATTGTAAAAAGAAGAAGTATCTTCCCCCAAATAAAGAGTCTGTTTACCTTCCGATACAGCTAAAAATCCAATGCGGCTGAGGTAGGAGTAAGGAGCGCAT
>JAIRUQ010000086.1 GCA_031254315.1 Treponema sp. | reverse complement strand
TAGAAAATTCTGTAGAAATACCAATAGAAGAAAGAATCGATCGTGTTTTCAAAATTTACGATATATTGAGCAAAGCGGAGAAGAAGTCCGGTTATCGGTTTGATTATCTTCTCGACAGTTTAATTTCAAAAACCAAGGCGAAGACAGTTGAAAAAGTTGACGCAAAGTCAAAAGCTAAAGTAATAGAAAAAACTAAAGCTAATGTAACGGTAAAAAAAGAAGTGACAGCCGCGAAGCCAGTAAGTAAAAAAGCTGAAACAACAAAGAATAAGAAACCAGCTGTGAAATCCAAAGTAAAGCCTGTGGCGAAACCAAAAGCAACGACTAAGACTGCGGTAAAGCCAGCCTCAAAATCGAAAACTGTTTTGAAATCTAAAACGATATCAAAAAAAGCAACAACAAAACCGAAGACAAAGTCGGCGGCAAAACCAAAGAAACCTGCTAAAACAAAACCTGCAATAAAGCAGAAGAAACCTGTTGTGAAGTCCACGCCTGCGGCAAAAGCGAAAGCAGCAAAACTCAAACCTGCAACAAAAGCGAAAGCAACACCTAAAGCAAGGCTCTATAAAAAACCGGCGGCGAAACCCAAGGGCAAGAAAAAATGAGCGTTAGCTGCAAATATCTGGCGCTGGGTATGTACTGTCTTGTTTCTTTTCCGCTTTTTTCTCAAAATTTTTATCTTGAACTGAACCTGAACAACAGATTCTCAGGGAATCCTCTCGCAATACAAAAGACACCGCTTGAAATTTTCAGGGTAATTGATAAAGCGGCGCAAGACGATAGAATACGGGGAATAATTCTCAATATAGGCTCTGTTTACTACAGCAGGGATCATCTATGGGAATTGAGAAGCGCGCTGGAGCAATTCAAAGCGGAAGGCAAAAAAATATGCGCTTTTATCAGTAACGCGGATATCGACATTTACAATTTAGCGTCAGTCGCGGATAAAATCGTGATGGATGAAATGGGAACCTTGAGTATGCTTGGCTATTCGGTGGGAAGAGGTTACGCGAAACAGGCTCTGGAAAAACTTGGAATTGGAGTCAGGGAACTGCGCTATCTGGAATACAAATCCGCAGCTGAAACATTTACAAGAGATTCCATGTCGGAAGCTGATCGAAAGCAATACACCGATTATCTTGATGATATTTTCAATCTAACTCGCAATACATTGATAACTTCCCGCGGCTGGACAGGCGAAGAATACGACACGATTTTAAATCGGGAATTTCTCTACTCGGCAAAAAGCGCGTTGAGCCGCAATCTTGTCGATCGTACTGGCAGGAAAGAAGCGGTCATGGAAGCGATAAAAGAAATTGAAGGAACTGAAATAAAACATTTTACGTTATACGGCGCTTCTTCATCAAGTTTGACAGGTACAATGAACAGGTATAGTCCTCCCAGGGCAGGAGGTCTTTTTTCAAGGCCTCCGGTAATTGCCGTTGTTTACGCAAATGGGCAAACGGATATGGAGCGGGGAATGGCGGCGTTAAGCCTTTCGCGGACAATAAAGGAATTGGCGGATAACAACCGTGTTAAAGCCCTCGTGATCCGGATGGATTCTCCCGGCGGAAGCGCGGAAGCCGCCGATTATTTAGATGAAGCGGTACGTTATGCGAAACAAAAGAAACCTGTTGTGGTGAGCATGGGTCAAGTGGCGGCTTCAGGTGGTTATTGGGCCTCAATGAGCGCAAGCCACATTACTGCCACACCGTACTCGATTACAGGTTCTATCGGTGTAATAGGAAACTGGTTTTATGATAACGGAATGTACGGCAAACTTGGCGTCAGTATTGATACAATCCAGCGTGGCGCGCATTCGGATTTATTAACAGGTTTTTTAATCCCTCAGCGGGATTTAACCCCGCAGGAAGAAGAACGTTATAAGACATATATTCTTGACATTTACGGAGTTTTTACAGAGAGAGTCGCGGCAAGCAGGAATATGGAGCTTTCGAAAGTTGAAGCAGTCGCGCAGGGAAGAATTTTTTCCGGAACAAGGGCGCTGGAAGCCGGGCTTATAGACAGTGTCGGCAGTTTATCCGACGCGTTAAAAACAGCGCGGCAATTAGCTGAAATTAAGGGAGACGCGAAAATTCTATATAGAGAATATCCCGAACCAAAATTTTTGGACAAATTGTTGAGTCGTGTTCCGCTGGCTTCGATTTTTTTCAAGAAAAGCCAAAACAGCGCCGCTTCATTTATTACGGATTTACTTCTGTCGAATAATGACATCCGGTACAGGCTGGAAAAGAACGGGCAGGTAATGCCGATTTTGCCGCTGGAGTTTAGTTTCAATTAACGTTCCTAAAAATAGTGGAGTAAACGGTTAGGGCGAACGGGCTTCTCTGTGTTTTTTCATTATCTCATTTGAGATATCCCTGACCCATTGCTCATCAAAATAAAACACCATTTCTATAGGGTTGCTCTCCATTTTTAACCATACTATGAGTCTGCCGCTGTCGTTCCAAACTATTTGTTCTCCGTATAAAAAGCCTTCCCCATACACATTTATTAATTCTTGCAGTACTTCTCCTTCTCTGGCAAAGCCTATACCAATTAATTTACTGTTTTGTATAAAAAATCCTGGCCATCTGTCTCCAAGATAAACGGTAATGTTTTTTTGTAATGCTATAGCGGGGTGTTTTATTTCAGGTACTAACTCTTCATCGTATAGAAATTGGGTCATAGCGTAAAATTGGTTTCCATTTATCCCTAGATCGATATAATCGTCATCAACATTTATTTCGTCAACAATTCTTAAAAAAGGCTGTTTCTCATAAATCTGATTAATAGTCATTCCAAAATAGTAGTCTTCATATCCGGTCGCGACATTGTTTTTTTTGGGAGAACAGCTTGTAAAAATCAATATAACAGCGCAGGTTAAGTATATTCTCTTCATGTTTTTATTTTAACTTTTCTTCTGACTTTTCTCAATATATTTGTGGTTAAGTTTGCTGATCTATTAATTATGTGCAATTTATTGCTGGAATGATCTTAATTAGAAATAAAAACATATACCATATTTTACTTGACTTGATAAAAAAATATCGTATTTTTATTAATATGGGCAAATTATACGGTTATTAACCGTAATTGGTAGTAAAATACTATCAAAATCATTATTTAAGGAGAATTTATGAAAGGCCGTCTTTTTTTTGTAAGCTTTGTTCTTTTTATTGGACTATTCATGGGAGGATGTGCCAGCAATAATTTTGTTTATGATCGATCTATAGGAGAGGAAAGTATATGTTTATTAAAAATACCGGATGATTTTACAGTAGTTAAATTTGATGGCAAAAACGTTAAATGGAAAACCAGCGTTTGGGGATTGAATATAACACAAAAAAAGAAAGTAGCGACTGTAAAGATACCTGCGGGGGAACATAAGTTAATTGTAAATTATCTTCAAAGAACTAATCTTGGTACTTATACTCGAATTAGCAGAGCAGATGGAATTGAACTAAGTTTTGATTTTCAGCCAGGAAATGCCTATTCACTTCTTCCAATTATACTGGGTGATAGAATAACATTAATTATAAGAAAAGAATAAAGATGAAATTATAAAACCTTTTCATCCGCAAACTCCACGTTTACCGCGCGCTCGTAGCTAAATCCTCTGTCGCTGTTAATTTCAGCGGGAAACGCTTCAAAATATACTACGGCGTTATGCGCAAGAGTAAGTACTATTTCAGGCGAGCCCGTTCCCCGTTTTGTGGTAACGAGCGGCTGTGCGGCAGAGCGTAACAAGTCTATTTGTTTGCGAGACGGATTCGCGGGTTCTCCCATATCATGCCAGTTTTTTAACGGATTACAAACAGTTTCATCAACAGTCTTGATGATGACGCAATATTCCCGTCCGCTAAAAGCGTTATCAGGAAGGGTAAAGCTCAGTGATAATTCATCACCGGATTCGAAAGTCGCGATATTCCATGCGACACCGCAGTATGAGCCATTGTCTTTTTTGAGAACAATCGCTTCATCAGAACGATGAACGCATACGCCCTCTCCGAGATCCTTGAAAAATTTAAACGCCCAGAATGTCGGTTTACGTATTTTTCCGTTGGCGATTAATCCAAATCCGCCATGAAACGGCGTAAACGGCACGCCTGTTTCTTCAAATATGTCGCCAAACGTCCAGTATGAGTATGACACACAGTCGTCTCCAAGCCGTGAAAGCAGGTATGCGATATACGCGGCATTTAAGTTTGTGTCATGAATTGGCGTATGCGGCGAATAAGATGTGTTGAACTCCGTTACGTGCATTTCCATGCCGCGGAACTCTTGATAAGAATCGATTATTTTTCGCGACCTTTCTGTTTCCGCACAAGCGCGGGAAATCGGGTTGAGTTTTGGATAGCCGTACCGCCCGTCAGTTTCAGGAGTTGAAATATCGTACAAATGGCGCGTAACAAAATCAAGTGGCAGTTTTTCATCACGGCAGAAATTGAGGAAATCCTTAAGCCATGACACATCGTCTACACCGCAAATTGCCGGTCCTCCGACACGGAAGCGGTCATCCACCGATTTTACCGCAAGAATTGTTTCGTGGAAAAGTTTAAAGTATGCTTCTCTGTTTGCTCCTGCCCAAAAAGAATTCAAATTCGGTTCATTCCAGACTTCGATCGGCCATGACGTAACTTCTTGCGCACCGTATCTTTCAATCAGGTGCGTGAGCGTCGCCCTGACAAGCGCGTTCCACTGCGTGTGATCTTTTGGCGGTGTAACATTTCCACGCCAGTAAAATACAGACTTTTCTCCCGACGCTATTGCCCATGGCATAAATCCCAGTTCAATAAACGGGCGTATGCCAAGTGACAGATAACTGTCCATCACAAAATCCAAATATGTAAAATTATACTCCGGTACAATTTCGCCGTTTGGTGTTTTATACTCCTGATAAATAGCCATGTCTTCGTTAAAGAGACCATGCCCGCGTATCCAGCGAAAACCAATCTGCTCCTGTACTAATTTAAGCTGTTCAAAATATTCCTTGTGCAGCGCAAGCCCCATTCTTCCGGTACCAATACAAACGCAGGTGTTATTGTTGAATGGTATGCTAACGCCGTCTGTTAATGCGTATGTTTTTTTCTGCATGGAAGGATTATATCATATAGAATGAAGTAAATGTTTTTATCCGGTTAATGTTCAATTTTGATGGTATCGAATAGTATGGTTATTCCGTTGAGATCATGCGCTTCGGCTACAAAGACAAGAGAAACAACATTATCCCATGAGAATTTTCCTTCAGGGTTGAGCCACTTCTCGGTCATGCTGATCCATGCGCCCTGTTCCCTCATCGATGCCAACGGAATCCGCAATGTGTGCCATTGTCCGTCCGCCTCAATATCTACAGGCGTAAATATTCGCCAGGGAATTGTAGCAGCGTCTTCATGGTTGACAAACCGCACGTCAAAATGCGCGGGTTTATCAGCCTTTACCGAAAAAGTAAGAGCATAACCATTGGATTGAAAAAATTCCCAATCAATATCACGTCTGAAGTTAAAGAAAAAAGCGCCATATAGATTTGCGTTTCCATAACTTATTGCGTATTTTCTCCCGTTTTGATAATACAAATCAATATCACAGCCATATTGCCCAAATTCCGCTAACGATGACGGGTAATTATCAAATATGGCAAAAGCTTCACGAATCTTTTCCGCCGGTTTTTGCGGAGACGGCGAGAGTCCCATAGCTTTAATAATGTCAATGTCAAGGTCACTGTTAAAGGAACCGCTTATTCCATTTTTAAAAACGCCAAATCCGCCAAAATAATCCCAGCTTGTGCGGGCAATACCACGCTCGGCAAGCAATTTTGTAACAGCCTCATACCAGCGTAACCGGTCTTCATGCAGGCTGTTGGGAATAAAAACGCCGAATTCACCGCAAAAGAGCGGAACGCCGCCGCGTTCCTGCGAAAACTGTACAGCCTTATCAAGCTGTCTTGCCAGAGCTTCAACTGTTGCGTCATTCCTGTAAGAATCTCTAATTGAACTTTCTATCCATGTTCCCCTTAGATCCGCCGGAACTGCCGGCATCCTTTTAGCGTTATAAGGGAAGGGCATACCTTTAAGCGTTCTTAAATTCGGCGGGGCTCCCCATGTTTCTCCCTGATGGGTAAAGAGATACGGATCATAAAAATGAAAGGTATATATAATATTATTATAAGGATATGACGGTAAATTAAAGAGTTCATCAATGGAATTATACCAAACTCCTCCGACAATAATACTGTGTCTGTCACCGGCGGCGCGAATTGCTTCGATTACTCTGCCTTGAATGCTGCCCCATAATTTCGCATCAATATCATGCGGTTCGTTTAGAATCTCATATAGCACATAACTGCTTCGGTTTTTATAACGTTGAGCCATCTGCGTCCAGACTGGGATTATGATTTTATCAATATCGGGCTCGGTAGGAGCCACAGGGTCAAATGAATGATTATCCAAAATTATATATATCCTGTGTTTTTCCGCCCAATCTACAACTTGATCCAGAAATCCCAAAAAAAGCGGGTCAAGCGTATAATAGGGATCTCCTCTTGTCATATTGTGCATATAAATTGGTAATCGAATCACATCGACGCCAATGCTTTTTACGTCTATAAAGTCCTGTTCTGAGTATCTTGTGAAAGGTATTGTACGCGGAGAAGACGCATCAAACCAGGCGGAAAAATTTACTCCCCGGGAAAAAGGAAGCGGCGAATCAACCGGATCTCCATATATATAATAATTTACCGAAGTGCAGGTAGTCATCAAGGTAATTGTTGTAATAAGGAAAAGTAATATTCTATTCATTTATATAGTATGAGAGATATCTTTTTGATCTGTCAATTAAAAGCAAAATAATTCTTTATTTCACTTACACATCAGAAAGCTGAGAGAGCGGGATTGGTTTTGGGCTGTCGTTTTGTCCTTCGGTTTTTGCCAGTTCTTCGAGAAGTTCTTTTCCCCTGCGGGAAAGTTTTTCCGGTATCTGTACCATGAGTTTTATATAAAGACTGCCGCGCTGGCTTCCTGAGGGGACTCCTTCATCGCGGATACGGAGCATTTTTCCGTTCTGAATGCCGACTGGCACTTTAACCTTTATTGTTTTATTGTCGAGTGACGTTACGCGAATATCCGCACCGAGGGCTGCCTGGCTGATCGAAATGGGAACGGCGCAGTAAAGATCAAGTCCCTGCCGTTCAAAATACTCATGGCGTTTAATTCTGATAAATACGTACAAATCACCGGGCGGTCCGCCGTTTGGACCTGTGTCTCCCTGTCTGGGAATGACTACGCGTTTTCCGTTCTCAACGCCGGCCGGGATGGTAACCATTATTTTTTGACGTTTTTTTTGAGTGCCGGAGCCGCCGCAGTCATTACAGGGTTTTTCAACAATATAGCCTTCCCCGTTACAGCTGTGGCAGGGTGTAGCTACCGAGAAAAATCCCTGACTGTGCCGCACTTGACCGGAGCCCCGGCAGGTTGGGCAGAGCTTTTTACTTGCTCCGTCCGCCGACCCGGAACCTTTGCAGGTTTCGCAGGATTCGTTATGTGAATATTGAATTTCAACTTTTGTGCCGAAGACAGCGTCTTTAAACGGAATCTCGATATCGTAGCGGAGATTGGCTCCTTGTCTTACGCCGCCTGAAGAACTCCTGCGAAAACCGCCGCTGCCGCCGAAGAAACTTTCAAAAATACTGCTAAAGCCTCCATCGCCGAAGATGTCTTCAAAGCCGCGGAAAACGCTTGAGAAATCTCCCTGTCCTGCCATGCCTTCAACACCGGCAAAACCATACTGATCGTAGGCCGCTTTTTTCTGATCATCACCGAGAATCTCGTAAGCTTCGGTTGCTTCCTTAAATTTTTCCTCGGCTTGTTTGTTACCGGGATTCTTGTCAGGGTGGTATTGAATAGCGAGTTTGCGATACGCCTTTTTTATATCATCTTTCGAGGCGCTTTTCTCAACTCCAAGAACCTCGTAATAATCCCGTTTTGCCATTTACTTGTCGTCTACTACTTCGTAGTCTGCGTCTTCGGCGCCTTTGGTGTTATCACCGCCGCCGCCTGAGGAGCCGGAATTGGGATTGAAACCGCCCATGTCGGGACCGGCCCCCTGATTACCGCCCTGTGCGCCCTGCTGTTTGTAAATTTCCTCGGCGATTTTGTAGGACACCTGTTTGAGCGCCTCGGTTTTATCCTTGATAGACTGAATGTCGCCGCTTTCAAGAGCTTTGCGCAAATCGGCAGTGGCTTCTTCGGCTTTGGCTTTATCAGCCGCGTTTACTTTATCGCCCAGATCTTTGATGTTCTTTTCGGTGGAGTAGATCATCGAGTCGGCTTCATTTCGCACTTCGGCTTTTTCGCGCTCTTTTTTATCTTCTTCTGCGTGGAGTTCCGCTTCTTTTACCATGCGGTCAATATCCGAATCGCTTAAACCGCTGGAACTTTCAATGCGGATTTTTTGTTCCTTACCCGTGCCCAAATCTTTCGCGCTGACATGAACAATGCCGTTAGCGTCAATGTCGAAAGTTACTTCGATCTGCGGAACTCCGCGCGGAGCGGGAGGTATGCCGACAAGATCAAAACGTCCAAGGGTACGGTTCTGATTCGCCATTTCACGTTCGCCCTGCAAGACATGAATAGAAACAGCGTTCTGACCATCTGCGGCGGTGGAGAAAATCTGGCTCTTGCGTGTGGGAATTGTCGTGTTGCGCGTAATGAGTTTTGTCATAACACTGCCAAGTGTTTCAATACCGAGTGAAAGAGGAGTAACATCAAGAAGCAATACGTCTTTTACGTCGCCACCTAAAATACCGCCCTGAATAGCCGCGCCTACCGCGACAGCTTCATCGGGGTTTACGCCCTTGTTCGGCTCTTTTTTGAACATCTCTTTGACAATCTGCTGAACAGCAGGAATTCGCGTTGAACCGCCGACAAGAATAACCTCGTCAATTTGATCGGCGTTAAGTCCCGCGTCCGAAAGCGCTTTTTTGCATGGTTCTTTGGAACGTTCAAGAAGGTCTTCCACCATCTGTTCAAACTTTGCACGTGTAAGGGATTTTTGCAGATGCTTTGGACCGCTCTGGTCGGCGGTAATAAACGGCAAATTAACTTCGGTTGACTGCATCGAAGACAGTTCTATTTTTGCCTTTTCAGCCGCTTCACGGAGACGCTGGAGAGCCATGCGATCCTGACCCAGATCGATCCCTGAATCTTTTTTGAATTCCGCGATTAACCATTCCATGACACGGCGATCAAAATCATCGCCGCCAAGGTGGGTATCGCCGTTTGTGGATTTAACCTCAAAAACGCCTTCGCCAAGTTCAAGAATAGAAATATCGAAAGTGCCGCCGCCAAGATCGTAAACGGCGATTATCTTGTCTTTCTTTGAGTCCTTATTAAAACCAAACGCAAGAGAAGCGGCGGTCGGTTCATTGATGATGCGCTTTACTTCAAGCCCTGCGATTTTTCCCGCGTCTTTGGTCGCCTGTCTCTGCGCGTCATTAAAATAAGCAGGGACGGTGATGACCGCTTCTGTTACAGTTTCGCCAAGATAGTCCTCTGCGGTCTTTTTCATTTTTTGAAGAACGAACGCGGAAATTTCCTGCGGCGAGTATTTTTTCCCGTCAATGTCCACACGCACATCACTGCCCTGTTCCGTTATGTGATACGGAACAAGTTTCATTTCGTTGGCAACTTCCGAGTAGCGGCGTCCCATGAAACGCTTGATAGAATAAACAGTATTTTCCGGATTGGTGATCATCTGGTTTTTCGCAGGCGCGCCTACAATCCTTTCGCCCTTGCTTGTGAAACCAACGATTGAGGGAGTAGTTCTTCCCCCTTCGGAACTTTGAATGACTATGGGTTCTCCGCCCTCAAGAACGGATACGCACGAATTGGTGGTTCCCAAGTCGATACCAATAATTTTTCCCATGTTTTTATCTCCTTTCCATAATAAATTATACTTTATTTTCTTCCGGCATAAGCACTTTTACCTTTGCCGGTCTTATCACTCTTTCTTTCAACATATACCCCTTAAAAAGGTCTTCCTGCACTACAGCCTCCTTTGCATCCGCTGATCTTTCCATCATCAGGGCTTCGTGCAGATTTGGGTCAAAAGGCTCTCCTGCTGAATTGAAACGATGCAATCCCCATTTGCTTTCAAGCTGACCCGTCAATCTCTTTTCTATCATTTTAACGCCTTCTAAGAAAGGCGCAATATCCGTGGAGCTTTCTCCTGCTAAAATCGCCCGTTCCAAATCGTCAATTATGGGAATAATGTCCAAAAGCAGGCTTTGGTTGGCATATTCAATCGCGCTCTGCTTCTCCTGATTCATCCTTTTGCGGAAATTTTCGAATTCTGCGGCTTTTCGCAGAAATTGATCGTGGTTTTCCGCAAGCTGAGCTTCCAATTTAGCGATTTTTTCTTCAGGAGTGAGCGGCGCTTCGGCGGATTCAGATTTTTCAGGCGGAGCAGACCCGTTTTGCGCCTCTAAAACGGCGCTTTCAGCGGGGTTTTCATCTTTTTGAGCCTCTTCTTGGTCTGTTTTTTCAGACTGGGTATCTCGTTTTGACATTTCTACATCTCAATATAATATTATACTAATTTTTGTGGGAAAAATCCTCACCTTACCCTATAAAATACATAAAATTGATGTTTAGGTCAAGAATAAAAGTTGATAATTTCCGTATTTCTAGTTATTATTGATATATGATAAATACGATTAAAAAGCAGAGTCGCAGGCTTTGCGTAATAGCCATTATTTTGGTAATCGGGTTTTTGGTGGTGTCTTGCCCTCTCGAAGAAAGGGACACCGGTGATAGTAGCGGAGACTTCGAGGGCTTCACTGGTCGAGTCATTTCCAATCCAGGTTCGGAACAAGTTACAGGGAAATCCGGCGTTTACGATTGGGAGTTTTGGAACCAAAACAAACAGGGAAACGCAAGCATGACTATTGGGGTCGGCGGAGGCGGAACTTTCAAGTGCAGTTGGAGCGGCATCTTAAATGTTTTGTTCCGTTCAGGCAGAAAGTTTGGTTCGACACAGACACATCAACAAATCGGAACTATCTCCATAAAATACAACGCGCCTGTATATAATATAACGAGCGGCGATGTCAGTTATCTGAGCGTTTATGGCTGGACAAAAAGCCCATTGGTAGAATTTTACATTGTTGAAAGCCACGGCAATTATAAACCGGGAATAGCAGGAACACTCAAAGGTAATTTTACTATTGACGGCGCTGTTTATGATATTTATCAAGTTACAAGGTCAAATGCACCTTCCATTGAGGGCAACAACTCTACTTTTCAGCAGTATTTCAGTGTTCGCAGAACAAAGCGTACAAGCGGAACAATCTCTGTTTCAAAGCATTTCGAGGCATGGGAAAACTTAGGGATGACCATGGGAAAAATGTACGAAGTAGCGTTTAAGGTTGAAGGTTATCAAAGTAGTGGCAGTGCAGAAATAACTGAAAACATACTTTCAATTAATGGAACGCCTATAAAGTAGTTAAAGATGATAATGGTCGGTACTCGTTAGTGAGACCATTTATCAGTTTTGCAGATAAGCAAACGAACCTTTATATGACCAACCATCAAAAAATGTTAATCTTTCCAAATAACGCTATATATAGCGTTATCTGTCAGCAGAGAATGCTAAGCAATTAGACAGTTCTTACCGTTGCTTTACGGTGTCGAAAATAATTACAAAAAAATAAATTCCCATTGACAAAAGTCTATTTATGTGATATATATACTAATGAGTGTAAAAAGCTACATATGGTTTTTTACGTCTAACAAGTTTAAGAGGATATTTTGAAAAATACGATTATTTTCATAAATTGTAGAAATATCTCATCCCCACTACATATTAATCTCTGTTCTAAGTTATCAATTCACCTCACAAAAAACGCTGTCCATGTTTTTGGCGGCTTTTTTATAAACAAATTCATAATGAGGAGAGTTTATGAAAACTTTACTTGAAACAATCGGGAACCTCAACCGAGCCTGTCACAGACAGGCAAAGATTCCCCTCTTGATTATCGCAATCGTTGTTTTAATCGGTTTTACCATGATGGCTTGTTCGAACCCCGATGACGATGATGTTTCCATCCCGCTTATTGAAAACCAATGGAAAGAGGGCACAATCAACAAAGCGAACGGCAGTATCGAATATACGTTTATCGCTGAATACGGAACCACATATCGTATTTGGTTGAATGACAGACAGGGTGACGGTTCTTATACGGGAGACATGGAGGTGAGTTTCCGTAGAAGTAACGGGAACCCCATTTTTAAAAATAAGTTTAAAAGCGCATGGCAAATAGCCATACCGTATAACCTTCCATTTGATCTTGATGCATATAAAAGAATTGATAAAATCTACATCCGTGTAGAGCTTGAGGATAACGACGTTGCTAATGCCGGCAAATTTGCCATTGTATACAGTACCGGTATCAATACCTCACGACCACCGACACCCTAATTAACCAAAAGCGGCAAAGGCTGAACTGAACAAGATTCCTCTCAGCTTTTGCCGAGGGTAAGACTACAACTTCTCCACAATACAACCGGAATTTTCAAGCTGGATCAGTAAGCCGTCTGGTCCGTGCAGGTGTGCCAATCCAACAATGACAAAAGCAACCTGCCCCTCAGTAAGGTACTCTTCAATTTGCGGCATCCATGCGGCGTTTCTGTCTGTAACCATAGCTTTGTAAATTGCTGGCCAATATTCCCTCATTTCAGTAAGCGATGCTTCTATGCTTGATATCTTGCCTGTTTTCCATTCAGTCAACTTTATCTCAAGATCGTTTTCGGTATTTGACAGCTCATTCAGGGAAGACCGCACATAATCATTTTCGTAGCCTTCACCCATTGAGACAAACAGATTTATCTGCATCTCGACCGTTTCAAGAAAAGCAACAGGTTTATTTTCTGTATGCGCCTTATCCAAATAATATGCGTCAACACCCTGCTGTACAAACCCGAGTTTTTGAAACTGAAGCATCTGCAACATTGTTACAACCAGTGAAGGCTTAAAATTATGAACCGCCTCTATCGGAACTCTGTACTCAGCGAAAGCTGCTCTAAGCAAATTATATGTTTCCAAATCTAAAATTGATCGTAGCGTTTGACCGTTGGGCAGATACATTTGACTCATCAGGTATTGTACGATTTCTGCAGTTTGTTCAGTATCGGCTTCCAAAACCAGCAGAGCCGATTGTGAAAAAGCGCGATCGAATTCCTTTGGTAATGGAAAATCCTCGTTTCGCAGGATATGAATGCTTCCGCCTAAAAACAGTGTATTGCCATCTCTGCTGATTTTCCACACAGAAGAGCCGGATTGAACAGAAGCGGGTAATGCCGTACAGAAAAATAGCCCTACAGAAAGTAGTAGTACTGTAAGAAGGGAAATAAATCGTTTCATATTATTAAACTTTACCGCATATCCGGCTTGAAAACAACCCTAATTAAGGACACACAACGGCAGTTGATACACAAATTGCCTAGTGTCCTATGCGTTGCGTCCTTTCAAAAGCCGCTGTCCTAAATTCTTTGCATTTAGTTTACTGACGGCGGATTTACCTGTGCTTTTCTCAATC
Organism: Treponema sp.; assembly: GCA_031254315.1. Lineage (GTDB taxonomy): Bacteria > Spirochaetota > Spirochaetia > Treponematales > Breznakiellaceae > WQXQ01. Next base: position 34,857 of record JAIRUQ010000086.1, on the reverse strand, counting down.
TGTTTACGGGCAACTTTTGCGGCTTTCGCGCCTTCTTCGGCAACTGCCGCACTTTCACCAAATCCGCCCGGCTGACGAGCGATTGATATATCTGTTGCGGCGACTTCGGCGAGCATATTCAACACCAATTCCGTATTGGTCATATTATCGCGTAGATTTTCTTTTTTCAGTCCTTTGTATTTTTTATATTCATGGGTAGTCATACCACTCCATGTTCTGCTCATTAAATCGGTAAGAACCGCATATTCTTTGTCTTGTTTAACGCCGCTTTTATCCCATTCGTCTGTCAGCGCTTTGCGAATTTCGATGGATTTAATACGTTGATTTATCCAGTTCTCGCTATAGCCTAACCGGCGGTAATTTTGTATTGCACGGTCGATTGACTGTTCAGGATCAATCGTTTCGTCAATACGCTCATTTCCTACTTTTGCCAGCCATAGTTTGAACGGTTCCGCTTTCTTACTTGGTATTGATTGAACAAGGCGTAGAACTTGTTCAGTGTCGGCAACATCGGTAAGATATTTCTTGCCATCAACAGCTTCCATCTTCAGTTGGTTAGTATTACTAACCAACTGGCTTCCCTCATTTCTTAATTTATTCTTGAGCCACTTCCAGTAGTTTTTAACTTTTCCATAATCCGGCTGTTCTGTCAAAATACCAATAATATCGACAATTGAAAACCACCATTTTTCAGCTTTTTCATCCCAAACTGCGCGAACTTGTTTTTCCTGAAATAGTTTGATTTTGTTTTTTGGTTCGCTCATATTTGTCCTTCAGCCCTATTTGAGACCATAGGATAATTATACTATACAAAGGTGTAGGGTGCAAGACACCCAAGTATGCACGGTAAAACCGTGTCTACGAGAAAATTATCACGCTACAGTAATAAAAAGCAAGACATTCTTCAGGATGCCGATAGTGCGTTCACCATCTTGACCAGCCTCAAAAAAACCGCTAATCTTTAATTATTCGTGGGGTTTTCATGTCAATAGATATAAAAAACATTGTAAAAAATCTGCATCCTCTGGAAGTGCGAATTCTTCTTGCCTACAAAAAGGGCGATGAACTCACTATCGAAAAGGTTGAACAGGAACTGGGGTTCAAACCCGGCAACGGTAATCAGGCGTTGTCTTGGCTGGCAGGCAAGGGGCTTGTCAGCGAGATTCGCAGGGAAGCCGCTGTTTTTTACGAGATAACAGGCTTGGGTAGCGAATGGAAGGAAAAGGGAAGCCCGGAAGAGAGAATCCTTGAATTAATACGCAAAGGGCTTGAACAAAAAGCCGCGTTTCAACGCCTGCCAGATATTGCGCGGGCTTTGAACATGGAAAATAAGGACATCGGGAGCGCGTTTGGCAGTCTCTCAAAAATGGGCGTTCTTAAAATGGACGATGACAAAAATGTAACTTTGTCGTTCCCCCTTGAATATCTCTCTAACCCTGAAAAAAATCCGGCGTATAAGCGTTTTACAACTATCCGTGAGCTGTTAAGAAAAGTGGCGGCAACAGACGGAATGCTCCCCGAAGCGTCGCTCAATGATGAAGAAAAAGCTATCATGGCAAATCATGCCAAAAAGCGCGGAGCCGCAGACGCGCCGTTTCGTCAGGTTGACAGGGAGACCGTCGTCTTTGGGTTTACCGTTACAGAGGACGGTTCTGTCCCTGCGCAAGCCGCCGCAGACGCGCTCAAAGCGGCAGGAATCACAGGGGATGAAATCGGAACAATTACGCCCGAAATGCTCGAAAACGGAAGCTGGAAAGGCAAGGCTTTCAGATCGTATAACGTAAAAACGCCGCCGACTAGGCTTACTCCGGGACGCAGTAACCCTTACGCGAAATTTCTTGAAGATGTAAAAGATAAACTTTCGTCTCTGGGCTTTGAAGAATTTGACGGTCCATTAGTTGAAACCGAGTTTTGGAATTCGGACGCTCTTTTTATGCCGCAGTTTCATTCCGCGCGTGACATTCACGACGCTTACAGTATTGCAGGTGCGGAAAATTCTTCCAAAGACGGAATTGCGCGCGCAAAGTCCATTGATGAGCCGTGGCTCTCCAATGTTGCGTCTGCGCACGAGAACGGCGGAACAACGGGAAGCAGAGGCTGGAATTACGGTTTTGATCGTGATTTTACAAAGCGGCTCATTTTGCGCTCTCAGGGGACTGTGCTTTCCGCAAAAACTTTGCCAAAAGCGAAAATTCCCGGCAAATACTTCGGCATTGTGCGCTGTTTCCGCTATGACCGCGTAGACGCTACCCACCTGCCGGACTTTTATCAAACTGAAGGCATTGTGTTAGGTGAAGATGTCAACCTTCGCACGCTCTTGGGAATGTTGGAAATGTTTGCCCGCGAAGTCGCAGGTGCAAAAGAAGTAAAATATGTTCCGGGTTATTTTCCGTTTACGGAACCGTCGGTCGAAGTGCATATTAAACACCCGGTACTCGGCTGGTTCGAGCTTGGCGGCTCCGGTATTTTCCGCCCCGAAGTAACCGCGAGTCTTGGCGTGAATGTGCCTGTCGCGGCGTGGGGCATCGGCATTGACCGAATGGCTTTGATGGCGCTGGATTTGAACGATCTCCGTGAGCTTTTCAGCCATGACATCGAAAATGTGCGGTTGAGAAGGGCAAAAGCAAGCTGACAGATGAATGATAAAAAAGTTTTACCGATTGAATGTCACGGTTACGATTTTATTCCTGAAGAATATTTGCCAACCGGCATGGATGAATACTGGCTTCGCAACGCGCAACAAGCTAAACGTTTTTCCAAAAAACCGGAAGACTGGCGAAAACTAAAACCGGTAGAAATAAAAATACTAAACGATAACAGAAATTATTGTGCAAATTGGGATGATGTCCTTGTCTGCGATCCGTTTGACGCTTCGATAATTACCGGCTCTTATTTTTACGGACTTGTGCGCATTGGCACAATGAGAAATGTTCTGCTCAAACATCACGATTTTTACATCCCTGCCGGTATACGAAACAGCGTTATAATTTCATGCGACATCGGCGATGATACGGCAATTCAAAATTGCGCGTATATTTCACATTACATAATCGGGAATAACTGTATTCTTTCAGAAGTTAATGAACTGCAAACCACAAATCACGCGAAGTTCGGCAACGGCGTAATCAAAGACGGCGAAGCCGAAGAAGTGCGCGTTTGGATCGATGTGATGAACGAAGCCGGAGGGCGCTCTGTTCTTCCGTTTATAGATATGATTACAGCGGACGCTTTCCTTTGGGCGGCATACCGTGACGACACCGCGCTCACAGAAAAATTGGCGGAGATTACGCAGAAACAGTACGGCGGCTTACGTGGCAGTTACGGAATAATTGGCAATGGCGCGGTGATAAAAAGTTGTGCGATTATTAAAGATACGGCGGTGGGAGATTGCGCATATATTAAAGGCGCGAATAAAATAAAAAATATTTCGATTTTGTCATCCGCCGAAGAGCCGACGCAGATAGGCGAGGGCGTGGAGTTGGTAAACGGAATTGTGGGATACGCATGCAATGTTTTTTACGGTTCCAAGGCTGTGCGTTTTGTCATGGGCAGAAACAGTAATTTAAAGTACGGAGCGCGCCTTATTCACTCTGTGTTAGGTGATAATTCTACTGTGTCATGCTGTGAAATAATCAACAATTTGATCTTCCCCGTACATGAACAGCACCACAACAATTCTTTTTTGATAGCGAGTCTTATTCAGGGAATGTCGAATATGGCGGCGGCGGCTACTATCGGGAGCAATCACAACAGCAGAGCCAATGACGGAGAGCTCCGCGCAAAGCGCGGCTTCTGGCCAGGGCTTGCTGTCAGTCTTAAACACTCAAGTGTTTTCGCCTCGTATGTGATAATCGCAAAAGGCGAATATCCGGCGGAGTTGAATATTCCCCTGCCCTTCTCGCTTATTAACAACAATGTAAATAAAAACCGTCTTGAAGTGATGCCGGCTTATTTTTGGATTCACAACCTCTACGCTCTTGAACGCAATTCATGGAAAACAAAAAACCGCGACAGGCGAAAAACAAAACTCCAGCGAATAGAAGCAGATTATCTCGCCCCCGACACCGCAGAAGAAATAATTATCGCTCTTTCTCTTTTAAACGGCTGGCTTGGCGAGTCCGGTTTTTCGCCAATGGATATGGCGGAAATGGGTGGCGGCGTGCGTAAAATTTACTGCCGCCACTTTGAAAGAAGCAAACGAGGACAGATTGTGGTTAAGCCGCTCGAAGCGATTGCCGCCTACCGCCAAATGCTCCGTTATTACGCGGTAAAAACTGTCGTGGAGTTTTTTGATTCGCGCCCGGAACTTAATTACAGCGGTCTGTGTAGTTTGCTTGGCTCTTCTAAAGAACGGATTAAAGACTGGGTAAACGTAGGCGGACAGATCGTTCCTGCTTTTCGCGTAGACGAACTTCGCAAAGATATCGGCGAAGGAAAATTAAAAAACTGGGATGAAATTCACAGCGTATACGATCTTTGGGACAAAGAATACGCGCCGGACAAGGCGCGCCACGCTTGGGCGGTTCTCGCGCTTTTATTAGAGACTGAAAAAGCCCCGGACGCTTCTGTGTTTGCTAAAGAGCTTGCCGCCACTTTGGAAATCCGCCGCTGGATAGAGAAGCAAATTTACGAAAGCAGGGCGAAGGACTATAAAAATTCGTTTAAGGAAGCCACATTCCGTAACAAGGCGGAGATGGAAAAAGTGCTTGGAAAGCCCGAAGAAAACCCATTTATCAAAATTGTCGAAAAAGAAAGTGCAGTTTTTAAGGAAATGTTTGACAGAGTAAAAGTACGGCTGACTGCTAAAGTTTAAGTATCTGCCGTTTTTCCCGGTGATATATGGCAAACAACGTTCGCCTCATGATGGAAACAGTCAAAAACCCTAAAAAAAATATTATCCCCGCTTTTTTCAAAAATTCCCCAAAAACCCTTGTAACCTTTTTCTTAAATTGGCATTATATTTTTATAAGGGTAGGCGAAATAAGAACCTGAATTTTTGGATATACAGTAAATAACAAAGGCATTTATACGCCATATTTTCAGAATATAAGACAAAAATAGCCTATCTAATAATTTTTTACTTTTAGGAGGGTAAAAATGAAAAGATTCTTTGTAACGGGGGGGGTACTAACAATTGCCCTGATAAGCTTGCTAGTTTTATCAGCCTGTACAGACCCGGAAGAACTCGCTGATACGTCTGAGCTTTCAGCGGCAATTATAGAGGCTTACAAGGCAAGATCAGATGTAGAAAATGAAGCCGAAGATGCGGCGGATATAGTCGAAGGTGAGTCTTATGCAACCAGGTCCCAGAAAGCCGCTTTAATTAACGCCATTAGTGAAGCGGAAAGAGTCAGGGACAGTCGCTCAAAAAGCCAGGCATCTGTAGATGCGGCAACGGCTGCTCTGAGAGCGGCTATTAAGGTTTTTGAAGACGCCGTAGAAGTACAAACCGGAACCAACAACAACATAATGACCTTTAGCGGAACCATCACGATTAAAGAAAACGGACAACCTGTTCCCTATGTAGAAATTGTTGTCCACGATAAAGACTGGGACTGGGAAAAAAAGACCAGGGTTGATTTATCGGAAGCAGACACTCCTGTCGAATGGACGATAAAAGCAATAAAATCAACATTGCCTACAGGGAAAGAAATTTATTTTCGGATAAATGCCTTTTCGGATAAGGATTATCTAATCGAGATGTTCAGAATTGATGATAAAGATAATACAATGACGCTTGATAACACCAACAATAAAACCGGTATAACCATAAACATGACCAATCTAAGAACCATTACCCTGAACGGAACTATCAATATTAGCCATGAAGGGAAGTCTGTCCCTTCTGTCGTAATACAAGCCTTCCAACGAACTGATGCAGAGGATAGATATTTACTTGGCGAAACCACTGTTTTTAATGCGAGAACAAACACCCCTTGGTCAATCAAGATAGAGGCTCTTGAAGAAGACACGAATATTATATTTTACATTCATGGTTTCAAATCTGTACCATTATGGGGTAACGATTACGGTGACGCGAGCCTATTTAATCTTTGGTATTTGACCAATCCAATAACGGTAAAAAATACAGACAAATTTAATATTAACTTAAATATAAGGGATACTAGTGAGTATAATAATAATACTGGAAGCTGGATGAAATGGATTGATTCATCGTCAACAGCTACAATAGATTATTCAGTTGATAATGACGGAGTGTGTGCAGTTACGGTCGGCGGTACTCCAGCAGGACAGTGGGAAGGCTGGAAGGCTATTGTTCAATATAATTATATCCCGCAGGCAGGTAAGTATTATGCTTATACATTTGAGGCATGGACAGAAACCGGTGAAAGGCAGTTGAACATTCAATACTATTATGAAGCCGGAGGCGAAGATTTTGCATTTACCAGCGCTCCCATAATAAATAGCACACGAACAACCTATACATTAGTAAGTGAAAGACCTATCCCTAAAGGCGAGACGAAACAGTTAGCATTTAGATGCGCAACACAAATGGGGAAATTCTACATTAAAATAATCTCAATAACAGAGGTAGATGCCAACAGCAATATCCCGACTGCCGGAAGACTTACTATTACCGGTATTCCAAACGAGTATAACGGAAAATATATTTGTGCCTCTAATGGGTGGGATTTAATTGCCGCCGACAGTTTTAAGATAAATATGATCGGTGGTAATGCAGGTCTTATTAGCAACGGGACTGTTACTCTAAATGTTTGGGTTATTTTGATTGATTGGGTTAACGACGGTACTTACAAAGGCTCCGGCAGTTTTTATGGAAACAACTACCTGCAGTTTGAATTATATATTCTTAACTCACCAACAATTAGTTGGGATATACTTAACACCGGATCCCCTGCGGGAGTTGTGGCAGTAGATTTCGTAAACGGAATTGGCAGTGGAACATTTGAGGAATGATCCTATTTCTCCTTGAAATAGGGGCGGAAACAAATAATAGAAGTTGTTCGGAAACTTCAGTTTCTGAACAACTTCTTTAGAAAATGTATTTTTATCGCATAATCAGAATTGTTAACACAGGAAAGCCGCCTACACAGCTATTAAAGAGCGTGTAGGCGGTTGTCCGCTTTCCAATCAGGTAAAAAACATGATACAATAACTGAATACTTGATAGGAGCATTGTTGTGAAAAGATTCCTGTTTTTATTTGTAATAATCGCAAGTCTAACCGCATCTGTTCATTCAGATGATAATTTCATGTTTAATTTTAATTTTGGGGATTTAGGCGGCGGATGGAATTTCCCGTTAAAAAATAATAACGATGACGGAATATTTTTAACGTTGTTTAATTTCGGAATAGAAGACAGAAGGACAAATATAGGATGGGAATTATGTCCTTTTACCACTTATAGCTGGGGAGGAACAGATGCAACTACAGATGGGGCTGATTTCTCACTTATTAATTTTAAATTATACTGGGATGTAATATACTTAGACGATTTTTTTTATTTTGGACCGTTTACTTCAATTAATTATGCGTTTGCCGGTGAAAATTTCTTTTGGGACAAATATATATTTACCGTAGGCTTACAGGCGGGGATTCGGGCAAATCTGGGTAAATTTAATTATAATATTTTATCTATCGAAACCGGCTACCGTTTATTTGACGGAGAAAGCAGGTATCATATAGGCGCTAAAATTGATCTTGTCCCACTGTTTGCTATTTTTATCGGTTTTATGGGCGCATGGATAACGTCAAAATCAGATTCTAATTAACGCTAAGGTTAAGCCAATCCTGCTTTTCTGCGAGTGTAAACGTCGTAGAAAACCGCAAGCAGAAGGATCGACGCTTTTACAACAGTCTGCCAATCAGCTCCCATGTTTTTTAAAGACATTCCGTTGTTAATCGTACTCATTACAAGTCCCCCAACTATGACCCCGACTACCGAACCAATACCGCCACCCGCAGAAACGCCGCCGACGTAACACGCGGCAATGGCGTCCAGTTCAAAGAGGTTGCCGGCTTGAGGCAGTGCGCTGTTCATGTAACCTGTTGAAACAACGGCGGCAAGCCCCGTAATTCCGCCCATGAAACAAAACACGATAAACGTTACCATCTCCGAATTAATGCCGGAAAGTGTTGCCGAACGAGGATTGCCGCCAACCGCATAGATATAACGCCCTAAAACAGTATTATTCATGATAAAGTGAAAAATAAAAACAGTTATGCCCAGAACCAATGCGACAACAGGAAGACCCCGATAGCGGGCAAAACGCTCGGCAAGACCAAGTGTTAACAGACTGATTAATACCAGCTTTACAATAAACATAGATAACGGAGCAACTTCAAATCCGTTGGCTATTTTTTTCTTGCGGCTAAGAAATTCTGTGATAAAGAAAATCAACAGTATAGTTACCGCCGCAACAAAAGCCAAAGGAAAGTAGTCACCAATTTTATTGACTTTCAATATTTCGTCCAAAACTCCGGTAGAAATAAGAGAGTAACCTGTATCTTTAAGACTGATAGGATTCATTTTAGTAACAAAGAAGGTAAGCCCCCTGAATAAAAGCATACCTGCCAAAGTAACAATAAATGCCGGAAGTCTGGCATAAGCCACCCATACCCCCTGAAAAGCACCAATAACACCGCCCATGACCAGCGCACCCAAAAGCGTAACCGGCAGTCCAACGCCGGTATTGTAAAGCATCGCGCTTAATGCTCCTACAAAAGCGCAGACTGAACCGACAGAAAGGTCTATTCCCTGTACGATGATAACCATTACCATGCCAACTGCAAGAATAAGTACATAACTGAACTGAAAAAATATATTGGTAAAATTACGCGGAGTCCAGTTCACCCAGTCGGTCAGAAAACCGAAGATTATCATAATCAACGCCAGCATGATGAACATTGAATAATTTCTGATATTGTTTTTTATCAGAGTTTTAATATCGGAAGTATTAATAGTTTTTCCGCTCATAATTTTCTCCTTATCCCACTAACGCCAAATGCATTATTTTTTCCTGGGTTGCCTCTTCCTTAGACAGCTCGCCCTTAATTTTACCCTCGTTCATAACATAAATTCTATCCGCCATTCCAAGAGCTTCGGGAAGTTCTGAGCTGACCATGATAATGCTCTTCCCGGCGGCAATCATATCGTTCAAAATACCGTAGATTTCCGTCTTCGCACCAACATCAATGCCGCGGGTTGGTTCGTCAACTATTAAAATGTCCGGGTCTGCAAAAAGCGTTTTACTTACAACAACTTTTTGCTGGTTGCCGCCGGACAGGTTTCGCACATACTGATTTATAGACGGCGTTCTTATATTCAGCTCTTTGCGGTAATGCTCCGCTTCTAAAATTTCGTCTTGCTTGTTGATAACTCCAAAACGCGAAATTTTTCCAAGACGGGAATGAGTTATGTTAGTTTTAATATCCTGAATAAGAATTAACCCAAGAGTTTTGCGATCTTCTGAAATATAACCAAGCCCCGAATCAATTGCCGCGTGCGGGTTGTGGAAATTATATTCCTTCCCATTAATCCGCAATTTCCCTTCACTGCGATAACCATAAGACTTGCCAAAAATACTCATCATCAGTTCTGTGCGCCCTGCACCCATCGGACCGCAGAAAGCTAAAATCTCTCCTTTGCGAAGATAAAAAGAAACATTATCTACTACTTTTATATCATGATAATCGGGGTGATAGACATTCCAGTTTTTTACTTCCATTACAGTCTCGCCCGGTGCAGATTTGCGTTCGGGAAAACGCTGTGTTAAATTGCGCCCTACCATGTCTTTTATGATCATCTGTTCAGTAAGATTATCGCCCTTAACATCATAAGTATTAATCGACTGCCCGTCCCTTAAAATAGTTACCGTATCGGCAACTTTTAGAACTTCAGTTAATTTATGGGAAATTATCACCGAGGTAATACCCTGGCGTTTAAATTCAAGTATCAGATTGAGGAGTTTTTCACTTTCATCATCGTTCAAAGACGAAGTCGGCTCATCAAGGATAAGCAGTTCTGTTTTTTTAGAGAGGGCGCGCGCAATTTCTACCAACTGCTGTTTTCCAACGCCCAGCTTACTGACGATTGTTTCAGGCGGCTCGGCAAGCCCTACCGTATTCAAATAACTTTTAGATTCTTTTATATACTTATTCCAGTTTATTATTCCAAACTGGGTCTCCATGTGTCCCAGAAAAATATTCTCATAAATTGACAGATACGGACTGAGCGCCAACTCCTGATGAATTATCGCAAGTCCCTCTTTTTCGCTGTCCTTAACACTGTGATAATTGGCTTCGTGTCCTTTGAAAAAAACTTTGCCTTCGTAAGTGCCGGTTGGATAAACGCCGGATATACAACTCATTAGCGTAGACTTGCCCGCTCCGTTTTCTCCGCACAGCGAATGTATTTCACCTTTTTTAACTTTTAAGCTTACATTTTCAAGCGCTCTGACACCGGGGAAGTCTTTGGTAAGATTTTCAATTTCCAGTATGTATTCACTCATGATATTCCACGATAATCAGGCATAAAAAAATACCCGGTCGCATGTTCCTGCAACCGGGTAATCTTTGTAAAGACTAGTTCAACAACAAAATCCCACGATCTAGCCTGTCGTCATAGAACCCGGCATCAATCATTACATTGAGGTTATCCCTTGTAACAAGGATAGGATCCAACAGATAGGCATTTACAACTTTCATGCCGGTATCGCCGATCCTCGCAAGATCGCCTGTGGCAAGAACCGCACCCGGAATATTGATGGGCTGGTTGTTAAGAATCTGGTCAGCCAGAATAATCGCGGCTTGCGCAAGCATAGCTGTGTCTTTGAATACTGTGCTGTACTGATCTCCTCTTTTGATGGACTCTGCTGAATCATATTCAGCGTCCTGACCGGATGTTATGGGCAGTCTGCCGGCTGGGTATTTAGCGTCGGCTCTGCAAGCTTCAAGAATAGCACGCGCCAATGTGTCATTAGGAGCCAAAATAGCGTTCAGTGTTACGTTGCGGGCATCACCATTCAGAAGGTTTTCCATGCGTTGCTTGGCTCTATCAGCTTCCCAACCGAGAGTGGCAATCCTCATAAAAGTATCCCTGTCATCTGAAGTTCTTGGATAGGGTCCTATAACTTTGAGTACACCGCTGTCAATATAGGGGTTAAGGATGCTCATTGCGCCGTCATAGAAGAAGAAGGCGTTTCCGTCTGTCGGGGAACCGGCAAACAGGGTGATGTACTTAGGAGCCGATGCACTAGCCGCAGTCAAATTAAGACCGTTTACAATACTCTGCCCCTGAAGCTGACCAACTTTAAAGTTGTTAAAAGTGATGTAGTAATCATAATCCGCTGAATTTGAGATGATACGGTCATAAGCGATAACCGCTACGCCGTCACGACCTGCTTCGGCGATTACAGAGGCAACGCCTTCATTGATACAGCCAACTATCAAGACCTTTGCTCCCTGAGTAAGAAAGCTCTGAATCTGCTTATTCTGTTCAACCTGATCCGCACTACCGTACTGAACTTCCGCGCGATAACCCTTTCCCTCAGCTTCTTTCTGAAGAGAGGCGCCGTCTTTAACCCAGCGAAGAACGTGGGTTTCCGGCATAGCGATACCAATTAAGGTTCCGCCTGATTTTTTACAACTGCCCACAAAAAAAGCGGACAGCAATAAAACCATCAAAATAGCTACAATTTTCCTCATAATTTTCCTCCAATTATAGATGAGATTTAATTTATCATCTTATTATGGCAGTATATTTGCCGTTTTTGCAAGCCCTAAATTTGGCAGGTTTACCGTTTTTCGGTTTTTCCCTTATTAAATTTTTTCTAAAGCCAGTCCGTTCATTATGAAAACTTCGGGACGGTATTCAAAGTGCATTGTATCGAAAAGAAACCATTTGCCGCCCCATATAAAACCGTATGCTTCAAACGCTTTGATCGCCGCATCGGGCGGATGGTAGCGGTCGGTATAAGGTATATTCCACCAATCTCTTCCGCTTCGTGAAACCCATTGCCAGTATGTTTCCTTGCCGTCCAGTGATTTGGGAAGAATATCAATGGCTATGCCGTAAGAATGGTTGGATCGCGCCTGACTACCGGCAACGTTCCGCCAGTTCCAGCCGTGTAATTCACCGATACCGGTTACCCATTCCTGCACCAGAGGATCGATTTCCGCAACTGCCATGATACGGGCTTCAACATAAGAAAGTATTTCTACAATGTCGGAATGTACCTCCGTTTTCATTCCAAGAAAATCGACAGACTTTACTCGCAGGGAAGAGTCAGCGCGGCTACTTGCCTGCCAAAGAGCTTCCCGAAAATGATTGGAACGCTGTCGCGGCACTGCGGGCGTTTCGCTACTGCCTCTGTTACTGTCGTTTCTGCTTCTGCCCCTATTACGGAAACGCTCGGATTGCTCAGACGTAGGCTCTACCCAGGGAGGCAGTTCGCTCTGATAATTGTAAATACCATCGAAACCGGAATAGCCATCAGCCTCCTCAAGCAGGCTTTCGGGGAGCATTTTTCCTCCGGCATAGTAATACCAGACATCATCCATCAGGAGCGCCCAATCATCGTTACGAATTTCGATCTTTTCAATACGCTTGGGAAAACCCTCTGCCAAGGCTTTTATCACCAGTTCCGCCCTGCTTGGCTGTGGCGCTTCTTCTTCCACGGCTTCAGATTGGAGAGGCAGAGATTCAGCTTGCTGTCCGGCTAAAATGATTGCAATGGCAAAAGAAACTCCTGATGCCAATATAAGACCTGCGGTAATTAATCTAAATATCCACCGGTTTAATCCGGTTTGCTCTAATATGATAAAAAGCTCCTTTTATCACAAATAATTATTTAGTAAACTTTTCTATAATCTAGTCCTGATGAAAAACTCAAGATTTGGCGGGAACCAAAAGGGATTCTGAACAGCCTCGTTGTAAAGCTCAAAATCGTCTAAATAGCCGCATCCGGGAATTCGTTCATTATCAATGGTAATGGTATATTCCAAATAAAATCTGGACTGAGTATTTCCCTTTTTATATTCATTGATTATATTTTCCATATCGTTATTACTTATAATATTTTCAATAAAAATATTATATTGATTAAACATATTGTCATCTTCATGATTTTTTGTTAATGGCTCATCCATTTTTGATATTAATATTCTGCCGTTTTTTTCAGAATAAATAAAATTATGCTCCCCATCTGTCCTTCCTGACTCATCAGAAAATTCATTAACAAATACATCTATGTTAAGATCATCCCTGCTCAACGGTATTTCATGATTGCCTATCAATATATAACCGGTGTCAAATTCAAAGCCTCCAATGTGATAATCACCAATGTATTGAACAGGTATGCTAAAATAATAATTCTCTCCGTCATTTAACAAAAATATAGCCAAGGTGTTTTTTAATGAAAAATTATAAGTTTTTGCACTACAATTTAACATAAAAACTGTTAAGATTAAAATAAAAATGTATAAAATATTATTTCTGTGTTTGTACATACTACCTTTTCCCCTTAATTTCAAGCATATTTTTATTTTTTGCGTTAATAGCAGAAACAGCTCTTTTTCCGGTGCGTTTTTCGAATTCCGCTTTGGCTATGCCGGCAACATCCCCGCCTTCTTTTGCTATTTCATTGAGCCTGTCGTTCCCGACTTCGGCAAGCCACATTTTGAATGGTTCAGCTTTTTTGCTCGGGACACTTTGGATAAGGCGCAATAGACCTTTAGTATCCAGTACATCGATTTCTCGCATTTTGCCGTCTTCCGCAGGCATTTTCAACTGTCCGATAAAATCGGACAGTTCACTTCCTTCCGCTTTCAACTTCGTTTTTAAGTCGCTCCAGTATTTTCTCGGTTGAGTACTGTCAGTCAAAACCGCGATAACGTCAACAATGCTGAACAGCCATTCCTCACTGTCTGCGTTCCATGCTGTGCGGATTTTTTTGTTTTCAAAGATTCTTATGTTTGACATATGATATTTACTTTTACTATTTCACAAGCAACCCCCGATGTCAATCTAGCGGTAACGCCTAATTACCATTTAAAAAGGAAATTGTTCAGAAACTGAAGTTTCCGAGCAACTCTAATATAAAAGTGTAGGCTTGCCACTTTCGGCAAAAATAAATATAATTTGCACATGCCAAAAATCGAAGTAAATGAGCAGGTTTTTTATACACTCGCAAACCACAGCGGGGGCTGGAAAAGCAGGGACGAATTTGAATCTGCCCTTGTCTGCGCCAAAGCGGAGTTGGACGAGGACAGCGACAAAAGCCTTCCCAAAGAGGAAAGAACCCTCAAGATTGAGTTGAATGACACAAACCGCCCCGACCTCTGGGGGACAGCGGGATGCGCCCGTCAGCTACGGATATACGACAGCGGAAAGAGCCCTCAATATGATTTTTTTTCACGACCCGGCGATATAAAAAAGACAAGCAGAAAGGTAAAAGTACAGGCGAGTGTTAAAAACGTAAGACCGTACCTTTCGGGGTTTATCGCGAGCGGCAAAAAAATATCAGACCCAATGCTTCGAGATATGATCCAAACACAAGAAAAACTTGCCTGGAATTTCGGGCGGAAACGGAGAAGCATATCAATGGGGCTTTACCGTATTTCGCTTGTAAACTGGCCAATTATTTACAAAGGCGTTGACCCTGATTCCGTTTCCTTTGTGCCGCTCCAGTGGGATGTTCCGCTCACGTTAAGGGAAATCCTCAAACAGCACCCAAAGGGCAAAGAATACGCTTTTATTCAGGAGCATGAGCCAATCCATCCGCTGTTGACAGATTCGCAGGGGACGGTTTTGTCCTATCCGCCCATCATTAACTCCAACGATCTTGGCGCAGTGCAGGTCGGCGACAGCGAAGTTTTTATCGAACTTACAGGAACGGATTTGCCGTCTGTCACACTTGCCGCTTCTATTGTCGCCTGCGATCTCGCAGATAACGGTTTTAAGATTGAACCTGTCGAAGTTGAATACGAGTTTGATACATCATTCGATCAAACTTCCGCAGGCAAAAGCAAAACAAGCAGAAACATAATTTTCCCGTATTATTTTCAGGAGCCTGTTTTTTGTTCGCTCTCGCGGGTGGAGAAATTTCTTGGAGAGAAATTAAGCGCGGATGAATGTATCAAGGCTCTTTCTCGCATGGGCGTAAAAGCCGAGAAGGCAAAAGCCGCCGAGCGCGGTCAGGAAAAAGCAGGAGAGACAGAAGGCGTGCGGGCATATCCACCCGAATACCGCAACGATTTCCTTCATGCGGCGGATGTCGTCGAAGATATAATGATCGGCCGCTCTCTTGGCTCCTTTAAGCCGGAGCGTCCCTCCGATTCTACAATCGGGCGGCTGTTGCCGATTACACTTTTTAGCAGACAGGTTAAAGAACTGCTAATCGGACTTGGCTATCAGGAGATGATCTATAACTACCTTGGCTCAAAAAAAGACCTTGTAGAAAATATGCGGGGCAAAGGCGATAAGATAATCCGTATCTTCAACCCAATGACAGAAAATTATGAATATGTACGCGACTCGGTTGTGGCTTCGCTCATGGCAAGCGAGTCCATCTCAGGAAGGTCTGTTTATCCTCACAAAATTTTTGAAGTGGGAAAAGTAGCGTATTTGAACGACGAAGAAAACAACAGAAGTTCCACCCGTCAATTCGCCGGATTTCTTCACGCGGGAACGGACGCCAACTTTAACTCAGCCGCCGCGGAATTGCAAACGCTGTTTTATTACCTCTCCCGTGAGTACGATGTAGAAGAATCCTCCGACCCCCGGTTTATTCCCGGGCGGGCGGCTGTAATTATTTTCAACAAAAAGGAAATAGGCGTCTTCGGCGAACTTCATCCTGAAGTGCTGGAAAACTGGGGCGTTACCGTCCCATGCACCGCAGGGGAAATTGATTTAGACGCGCTGAACTAGAATTCAAGGTCAGCTTCATATCTGGGTTCAGTTTTAGCGTCAATAACACCTGAAGTATTAGGGTTCGCCTCTTCAAGTATATCCATGTAAAAAACAGAATCAGAAAAAGTCGTTAACGCTGAGTCCAGTAAAACTGCTTTTCGCTCCTGTTGAGCGCTTTGGGTAACATCTAAAGACAATGCTGTTTGCAGTAATATAGCAGATTGAATATCAGAGTTTGATGTTGAAAGAGTATTTAAACGTATAAAACTGATATTTGTACTGACATAAGCTTTTCGTACGGTATCATAGCCTTTTACTTCAACAAAACCTTCTTTTTGAGTTTCAGGATAATAAACAACTACGGTTTTTCTCGATAAAACAGTACCGGTTGCATCAACAAGACTGGCGGTTCTGTACAAATAAGTTTTCTCGTCAACAACAACCGCAAGCCGTCCGCCGACAGCCACCTGTGTGGTGAGAGTATACCCTTCGTTTCCGTTATCTCTGCGGACTTCCAAAAAACTGTATACTTTTCCGTCCCCTCTAAAGGTCATTTCCCGGATATTTCCGGTTACCAGCCTCTCACCCAAAGACAAAGATGCCGCCCATTTTGTTTTTGTAGTTTTTTCCCCGTCATCTTCCCCGTCCAATACATAAAACCCGGTATTTATCACCAAAGCATAACCGGGGTTTACTATGGAACTAGACACAACCGTTTCCGAGCCTGCAAAAGCATCGCCCGCTGTCTGTGTTTTTCCGTCCTTTTTACAGGCAATAACGAACAATACCCCGGCGATTAACGCCATCAATAAAACTTTCTTTTTCATGAAATCCTCCGGTAAAAGTTGAGTTTCGTAGCGCGGTCTTAAATTAAAAATACACTGTATTATAAACATTGACAATAGGGCAAAAACATTTTAATATGAATTTATGGCTGGAAATTCTACACATGGGGACATGGATCCTGAAATTGCCGCCTTGCTTGGAACCGCTGGCTCCGGTGAAGGTCCTCTTCCTGATTTTAGCGATATTTTTGGCGAGAAAAACAAAGAAGATTTCGCGGATATTTCAAGTGCGTCGGGCGGCGATGTCGATCTTGCCCTTTCCGGCTTTCCGCCGGTAACCAAGCGCCTCGAAGAAAAGGGGCATAATTTTTTCAACGACCCCAATTATTACAAAACAGCCCTTTCCAACGAAAGCGAGATTGCCCAAAGGGTTCACGGTATTCTGCAAAAGTACCTTACCGCCAAAGACCCCAAGGATCGCAGTGTTTTCCGCCAGCAGTTTATTTCCCCCTATTGGGAGTTTCTTTTCAATATTGCCCGAAAGGCAACGGGAAGACTGCCGCCGCCTAAAAAATACCTGCTCCGTTTCGGGCTGTTGCACCCCACTTTTATTACCCCAGACCTTAGAGACTTTTTCAGCAAAATCGTTGACGGTAATCCGCTTGAACAGTCAATTTACTATTTGGATGAATGGTTCAATGGAATTGGAACAGGCAAGATGCGCTCGTCCAGTACGGATGAAGTGCGAGTCGCAAGAGGCAACGTACAGTCAAAGTATCAGCAGTTGCTGGAAAAAGCGCAGGGCAAATTTGACGGCGCAAGGTCGATATTAAAGTCAAAAGAAAAAGAACGGCACGAAATTGAAAATATAATACGCTCCAGACTTAACTCGGTTTTTGAGCACGCCCCTCTTCAGGAATTAACCGAAGTAAGCGACTGCCTTTCCGAAAGTCAAAAAGCGACAATTAATGAAATTCAAAACCTGCTTAAACAAATGATGAAAAACGATCATGAGATGGAAATAAACATAAGGGATTTTATCAGCGCGGAGGCTGACGTTCAGCATTTAACGGACAAACTTGCCTCCGAAGGCGGTCCTGTTACAGTAGACATTGGAGCGATAGATACCGAATGTGAAACAGTCCGCCAAATGGCAAAAATGACCATCGGGCGGCAGGGGAACCACTTCCCTGTTCTCTCCAGCGAATATTTTCACAGCGTTCCAAACGAAGTAGGTACACGGGAAAACGTAATTTCAATGATGGCGAGAATTGAAAGTATCGACTCGGAAGCCTTTTGCCGTATTTATAAAAACAGATTAAACCGCATCGCGCCTTTTGTTCTTTTAATACCCACTTACGGCGATATGGGTTTTTGCTGGGAACCGTTTGACCGTTACAACCGCGCAACAAGCCGTGGACGGATTATAGTCCCCATGTACCCAAGAAATTTATATTTAGCCCTTCTTACCGCTGTCGCGGATTTACGCTGGCAGGTAGCAAAGGAAAAAGCTTCTTTTTACTGGATGGAAGAAGGTCTTACAGGACATTACTACCAGTGGTTCCAATCCCAAAAGTTAAAAGGCGATATTAAAGAATATTTTATCCGCGATTACATTCTGTGGATGACAAAAGAAGCGGACGGTATACAAAAACTCGATAAAGATGTCAGAGGCACTTTCTGGCGGCACATGCCTTTTACCAAAGAAGTAAAAGAAAAACTCAAAAACCGCAGTTTTGTGTATCAGGAACTATACCAGCGCGACCAAAACCGCGCAATGTCCGACGGTTATTGATTGTATCTACATTATGTATATACATTGGACTTGTTCGAGAAACTGAAGTTTCCGAACAACTCTATTACAGAATTTCTTTTAAAATATTAAAAACTTCTTCTTCAGAAACAGTCCATGGTGAATTCGCGGTTATCTCCAAATTACGCGCGGCTTCTGCGGAAGCTACCATCTTGTCCAGAGAAAGGTTATACTCTTTAAGACTGGACGGAACATTCAACGCATCCATAGACTTCTTGATCGCGTCTACTGAGGCTGCCGCCGCTTCCGCCACAGAAGTAGCTTTAGTGTTGCTAAGAAAAGACGCAACACGCGCCATTTTTTCAGGGCGTGCGCCGGACAGCCGCGCGGCAATTACAGGAAAAAGAGCCGTAGCGCAAAGAGGTTTCCCTGCCGGACAACGGGCATTGATTGCCGCCGCTAACGCAGAACCGATACCCGGAGAACTTGCAGAAGCGCCAAGTGAAGTAAGAAAACCTGCCTGCGCAAAAGTTTCCGCGTTTATGCCGCTTGCGGCTCCTTTTATCAATTTCGCGTAAAAATTTATCGCTCTTTCCAGCAGTGCGTCGGAGAGAAAATTAGCGGCTGATGAGCAGTACGCTTCTACTGCCGAAAAGAACCCTTCAAAAACAAACGCCGCAGAATTGCTGTCCTCAAGAAATTTAAACAGATTGCAGTCTATAATTACCGAGGCGTGAAGATTATCAATAAAGCGAATTGATTTTACCAATCTGGTGCGGGGGTCTACAACGAGAAAATGTTCAGTAAACGAAA
This sequence comes from Treponema sp., assembly GCA_031254315.1. Classification (GTDB taxonomy): domain Bacteria; phylum Spirochaetota; class Spirochaetia; order Treponematales; family Breznakiellaceae; genus WQXQ01. The sequence continues at coordinate 15,614 of JAIRUQ010000086.1, read as the reverse complement.
AAGCGCCGGTTCCCTCGGTGGGAATTGAAAGAAAGGGAAGAAACTTATTTTCAAAACTTCTGCCGTCCAGCAATTCAAATGCTGTTATTTTCATAGGCGACATAATCGCCGCCATTCTCGCTATAACCTGAGCCTTTTGCCCGCCAAAACCGATAATTGCGTCACAATGAGCCGCATTGGCAAGGTCTACGATATTTTCAGCCATTTCTACGGAAGAATTTTCTTCTATCCCGTCAAAGATAATCGCTGACAGCCCTGAATCTTCCAAAACTTCTTTTAAACGTGTTACAGACACCGCATCCAGCCTATGATCGGCGGCAACCATTATCCGTCTTCCATAACGAGTAGCGACCGTTCCCGCCATGCTAAGCGTATCTGCTCCTATGAGTATTTCCGGGTTCAATCTAAATGAAAGATCCATCTTTCCCCTTAGGCATTTTCAAAACTTCGGGTTTAAAAACGCCTCGCCTTTCTTCAATTCTATCAAAAAAAATTGACAAAAAAAAGCGTCTGACCGTTATGGTCAGACGCTCAGTTTACATTAATTAAGTTCCTACGCAAACCATGCGTTAAGAATTTTCTCCGCTGTAGCATTGACAATTCTGTCATTTATATATGACGGATCGTCAATTTTCTGCCTGAGTTCAGCAATCCGGGCTTCGTCCAGTTCCGGGGCGGATTTAATTAATTCTAAAACCTGATATCTTTCAGCCTGTCCCGTCGCTTGTGCGGACAGATTGATGGTATCAGCTTTGTCGTTCCCCCCCACCTGTTCACTCCTTCCTGGCTTCTTGCCGGAAAGAATGGGTTCTACATGACCTATCCTGTTTACTGTCATACTCATACCCTACCTATACCACTATTATCGGCAACTATCTACTATAAGTTTACCAGCTTATTGAAATAATTACCAGATAAATACAAAGAAAATTCGCCAATTTGTTCCTTTTTTTTGGCTAAATTTTCAAGTATTTCCGCCGCAGTACCACGCAAATACTCCTCATGAATCTTGGTCATTTCACGTCCAAGACAAATATAACGCTCTTTATCTATTTCGGCAATGTCTTCCAAGAGCTTGAGAACTCGAAAAGGCGACTCGTAGAGAACGCAAGCCGCGTCCATTGCCATAAGTTCTCGAAGGCGGCTCCTTCTGCGACCCGGTTTTGGGGACAAAAACCCCTCAAAAATGACGGTTTTATCCCTGCCGCCCGCCACACTCAAAAGCGCGGCGAAAGCTGACGGTCCTGGGATGGGAATAACGTCATGTCCGGCTTGAACTGCCGCTCTGGCAAGCGCTGAGCCGGGATCGCTCAGGGCGGGAGTGCCGGCATCGCTTGCGTAAGCCACCGTTTGCCCCGCATTTAGGGCAGAAACCACTTTTTCCGCCGCAAATTCTTCGTTTTGTGAGCGGCAGGAGAGCATTTTTACGCGAATTCCCAAATGGGAGAGCAGTTTTAGGGTGCGGCGGGTATCTTCGCAAGCCACAAGATCGACATTTTTCAATATTTCTACGGCGCGAAAGCTAATATCGCCCAAATTCCCGATTGGAGTGCCAACTATATAGAGGGTTGCCATTTTTTAATTATAGCGTAAAATAAGACATTATGGGAGATTTTGTACAACCGCTCATTTTCATAATTTGTGGTATTGTTTTACTTTGCTTTGGTTATTATTTATTTTTTAGCACATATTCTCCCTTTTACCAGTATCTCCCTTGGGTGAAAAAAAACGCATCCAAAAAAAAGCCCCGTGATATTCAAAAATGCCCCGTTTGTTCCAGTGTGGTATTTAAAGGGGATGTCAAAACCATTGTATTTCCGGGTAGTGAGGGGAGCGTAGATCGCCTTATGCACATCAAAGGCTGTTATAGCTGTCTGGAGAATGATTTGCCCCGCAAGTGTCCGGTCTGCAAGGCAAATATGTCCCTTGATGACTTTCTTATAGCGCGAATGTTTGAGCGCCAATTCCAGAAAAATCACATTCATGTGCTTGGATGTAATCACTGCAGAAAAACAGGAGCACAGAGCAAACCGGAAGCGTAGGCGGTTTACGCTATTTTCGCCGTAGCGGTTCTCACTCTTTCGCTTGTATTGTGGGTCATCATCTGTTTTATATACAAAAAATACTGTTTATCCATTACCGCTATGTGGGATAAAACCCAGTTTTTAAGAAATTTTGTAAAAGAAAAAAGAGTATGATATTTCTCTGTCTCGTAGTCCCGAATATTATCAAGAACTTCAAGAACAAAACTATCATGTGCTCTTTTATGAGCGGTATAACCGGGATATTGCACGGCACGCATGATTTTTTCTTCCGTAGCAAAGTGGACTTTTATATAGTCTGTTGCTTGCTGAATGACTTTGTTAAAATATTCATGTTCTTGCTTGGCATCTCCGGTAGCATGATTAAACATGTTGTTGACCAATTCAACCAATCCTTTGTGTTGATCATCAATGAGCTTTATCCCACACGAAAATGTGTTTGACCATGTAATGAGTTCTGATCCGTACTTCATATTCCATCCTTAATTATTAAATTTATTCGGAGATAAGCGACGTTTTAATGTCGCTTATCGCACATATCTGCCGTTTTAATGGCAGATACTAATTTATAAATTTAATATAAGAAAGGCAGATGGCAGAGGCAATGAAAATCGTCTGTAAAAACTTAATTTTTTCCCAAAAGTAGGAAAATTGACACTCTTAGCTTAAAATAATCACCCTATTTGAGGCACATTTACCGCTATGGATTGTTTCCATAACTTCTCGCGCTTTTGCGTACCCATCGACAATTTCCGCAGAAGGCGGTGAATTTGCCGCTTTTGGCAAGTCAGAGGCGACCGTATCAAAGGGCGCTTCCGGCAGGGTTTCTACCATTATTCCTGCCAATTTGAACATTCTTGCTAATTCTTTCGCGGTAAGAGCAAAGTCCGTTTCGTCCTTTTTTGCCGTGTATTTTTGGGAAAGATCAGGCACAAAAGAGACGGTCGTAATGCTTGAAATTTCCAGTTTTTCGGCGGCAGAATAGGCGTTTTTTATATCTTCGGCAAAAACCCGCCGTGGGGTTTTTCCGTCCGAAAGATGAGCGGCTAAATCGGGATAAAAGTTTTTGACAAAGCGGGCAACCCCTTCCGAGGAGCCTGATATAAGCGGTAATTTACCGCCGGTTTTTTGCCGCTGTTCAAGTTCGCGGTTCAGTTCTGAATTAGCCGCCTCCGCCGCAATAGAGGCGTCATAAACTTTATCGAAGCCAAGTAACTTTATCGCAGAGATCATTTTTCCGGTTGTGATTGTTTGTTCTGCGGCGCATTCGCTTTGCAGAGCCGCCGCGAGATCGGGGGAAACTTGCGCTATCGCGCGAAGACCGTTGTTATTGAGCTTTTCCCAAACTTCCGCAGTTTGGTCATGTTCGTAAATTGCTCCAACGGGACAGACTTTCGCGCACTGTCCGCAGAAAACACAGTTAGAGTCCTCAAGAGAGTGTTCGTAGGGCGTAGTAATTCTGTACTCAGAACTGCGGTTGGCTGTATTAATTGCCCTGATTGCCTGAACTTCCTGACAAACTTCAACACAGCGGGAACATTTTACGCACTTGCTCATTTCGCGGACAATGGTTTTACTCTCTATTTTTGGCGGCTGGCTTTCTACATTGTTGTTAAAAGGGTTTTTGTAAATACCGTAACTTAACGCCAGCGATTGCAATTCGCAGTTTTTGTTGCGGATGCAGGAGAGGCAATCCTGCGGATGATTTGCCAAAATCAACTCGATGATTGTTCTGCGAATTGTGGACAGGCGTTTGTTGTTGGTAACTATTTTCACACCTTCCCACACATCATTTGAGCAGGCAGTCGCCAACTTTCCGCGCCCGTCGCACTCAACTACGCATATTCGGCACAAAGCTCGTTTGCAAAGTTCAGGATGTTCGCAAAGAACAGGTATATTGATATTTACTTTTTTCGCGGCAGACAAAATCTTTGTTCCTTCGGGAACTGTTACAGGTATTCCATCAATCGTTAAATTGACATTTTTATTTGGATCAACATGATGACTCATTTTGTTTCTCCTTCAAATTCAGAGGCGAAATGTTTGGCGGCGCTACTCAATGCCGCCGTGGCAGTTTGACCAAATCCGCAGAAAGAAGCGTCGGTCATTGTGCGGATAAGGCGGTACAATTTGTTTTTTACGCTAGGGGCATAAGTTTTTAACTGCTCTTTTTTGGTTGCCGCAATTTCTGAAAGTTCCTGTAGGATTTTTAATAGCTGACGGTTTCCCTCACGGCATGGTACGCACTTGCCGCAGGATTCATCAATAAAAAATTCTGTAACGCTCTTTACATACTCAATAACCGGGACGCTTTCGTCCATTACAACAACAGCCCCCGATCCTACGGATAAACCTGCTTTTCTCAAGTCGGAGTAACTGTAAACTGTATCAAGCTGATCGGCGTTGCCGATAGCTCCGCTTTGTCCGCCAAGGTGAAAAAACTTGAGTTTCTTACCGTCCGCAATACCGCCGCCGATTTCCGCATCGTAAATTATGTCGCGCAACGTCAGCTTGCCAAGCGGTATTTCAAAAACGCCTCTGTTTTTACAATGTCCCGAAAGACAGATTAATTTGCTTCCGCCCGAATCGGGATGACCTGCCTGAAGAAAATTATCGCCGCCCATGTTGATGATGAGCGGAATATTCGCGAATGACTCAACATTGTTTACCAAAGTTGGTTGCAGAAAAAGACCCACTTCCGCTAAATGCGGCGGTTTAATTCGCGGTCTTCCAACCCTGCCTTCGGTAGAGTTCAAAAGAGCGGAGTTTTCGCCGCAGACATAAGCGCCTGCCCCGGAAATTACATGAATGTCAAAACCATTTTTCAAATATCCTGCGGCGCGTACATTTTCAATCGCAGAAATCAGGCGCTTTTGAATTTTACGGTATTCGCCGCGCACATAAATATAAGCAGACTTCGCGCTAAAAACCAAACCCGCAATCATTATTCCTTCCAGCAGTTTAAGCGACAGTTTGTCCATGATTAGGCGATCCTTAAAAGTTCCAGGCTCTCCCTCATCGGCGTTGCAGACAATGTACTTTGGCGAGCCTTCTATGTGCAGAAGATGTTCCCACTTACTGCCTGCAGGGTATGCCGCGCCGCCCCTCCCAAGAAGTTTCGCTTTTTTTACTTCGGCAATTATTTCTTCGGGAGTGCAGGAGGCGGCTTTTTTAAGAGCGCTAAAGCCGCCAATTTTTTCGTACTCAGCGACAGAAAGCGAGTCGGCGCTGTCCGCCCCCACTGTCAGCATTTTAACTAATTTTGACATAGTGAACTCAGCTCCCGTTTATTTCTGTCGCGGCAATGTTTTACAATCGCCGTTACTTTTTCTTCTGTTAAATTACCAAAAACATCATCCCCGATTACCGCAACAGGTCCAATGTCGCACGCACCCACACAATTTGTATAAGCTAAAGAAAATATGCCGTCCGCGGAAGACTCTCCCATTTTTATCCCTGTCGCTTTTTCAAACCAATTTATAACGTCCTGAGCGCGGTTAAAGAAACACGGCGAACTTCTGCATATCTCGATGATGTACTCGCTTTGCGGCTCCAAGTTAAACATGGCATAAAATGTAAGAACATCGTAAATCTTTGAAAGGGGGATTTTCAAAACCTCTGAGGCAAGTTCCGCCCACTGCTTTTCTACGCAGTTATTGCCGGACTCTTCCTGAATGTCCAGCAAAATAGCGAGGAGCTGTTGAGGAGCGTTTCCGTATCGTTCCATAATTTTGAGGACTTGCTCTTTAGAGAGTTTTTGCATGGTTATAAGTTTATAAAATATTGACGAAAATAGAAAGAGCCTTAAAGGCGGTATTTCAAGGATTTAGAGGAATATTATCAACTTTATGTTTCATTTATACATTCCTGCAAACCAATACATTTAATTTTTTTTAACTCTGTAGCAAGAGCATCCCTAACAAAAAATAAATAGTGTGCATAATAACTATCTCTTACTGTTATTTTTGATCTACAAATTAACGATGATTCATTATCAGGATTTTTGAATATATTCAATCTATTACCTACACAAGCTCTTCCGATTGTGCGTGAAAGCGTTATTCCGCATTCCGGACATGGCGGCGATTCATCAATTAATTCATCTCTAAGTGCACATGTGCTATTAACTTGCAATATATTTACATTCGGATTAACAGCCTTAAAACTTACATCGTCTTTCGCATAGGAAGTAATTACAGACAAAAACTTATCAGAACAAAGATATAGATTCATTGATGATAATATAACAAAATCAGCCTTTAGCTTTTTTATTTTTGACAAGTTATTTTGCTCCGGACACGGAGTTAATAACCGGTTACACTTAGGGTTTTGACAATAATGTTTTCTAAATACATCATCATCTAAATAACGATGATAATCTTCATGTTCTGTCCAAATAATATACCAAGTTGATTTCATGTCATTCCTCCTCTTTAAAACAAGTTTCCTCAACAGGACATTCTAATCTATATAACACCAATCTTCAACTTTTATGCCCTTAATTTTAGAAAAATGCCTCGTATTGTGTGAAACCAATATCGCGCCGGTTGATAGTGCGGCGGCGGCTATCAGCATATCCATATCTCCAAGCGGCGTTCCCGATTTTTCAAGCTCTGAGCGAATTCTTCCGTAAAGTTCCGCTTGAGATGTATCAAAATCAATAATTGAACATTTCCCAATAATGGAACGCATTTCATTAAAAAGTTTTTCGGAACCTTTTTTTTCCAATCCATAAAACAATTCGGCATAAGTGATGGCGCTTATGCATATTTCGTCATTTTCATGCTTTATAAGTTTCTTTATTATTGGGGGATGTTTTCTTACTATATGGCTTACAGTATCGGTATCGAGTAAAAATATCATAATTTTACTCTGCGCGGTTTATCTTTTAATAGTTCACGGTGAACCGAAAAACCGGGATCGCCTCTAAAATCACCAAATATTTCTTTCCATGTCTTAAACGGTTTTTCCGAAAGAATAACGTTACCCTTCTCTTTTTTTATGTAAACCTCACTCCCGGTGAACCTAAAATTCTTCGGAAGCCTTACCGCCTGCGATCTTCCGCTGGTAAAGATTTTTGCTGTTTCAGCCATAACATACCTCCGTTTGGTATATACTTTAATATATACCATTAACAATAAATTGTCAAGTTCAGGCGATGGGGGAAAAAGGTATATCTTTTGGTATATATCAAATTTTTTATGCGGCTTTTTTCTGTATAATTAGTTGTTCATATAAATACTCAGGGGCAAAGTCAACGCCATTATCCCAGCATAGTGTATCCAACCCAACTTTAACCGTTTTAAATTTCTCTAAATCCAATAAATCTCTAATAATCAGTCTATGGTCATTACTCAATTTTTCCTTAAAATCAATAATTCCATTTGTACCATCATTGAATTCCATGAAAACTTTATAATCGCCTTTTAATTCAGCCTTTATAATCCAAACCATTTTTTCCTCCTAAACTAACGGTTCAATTTTAAAACATTTTCCGGATTCTTTCACCATATTCCAATTTTCCAATAATTCTTTTTTGTGTAATTCAGCCCATTCCATAACCAAGCCTAATACGCGAGGAGGCAATCCTCCTTCCAATATCGATAGCTCGTTAATGGAAATCATTGCCCTAAAATCATTATATCTCACATGAAAATGTGGGGGATTATGATCGTCAAAATACATTAAAACCACAATCCCTAAGAAACGGCTTAATTCAGGCATAATTTAATATTATAGTAATATACATTATTTTGTCAAACACATCTAATTTCCCAAAACGTCAAGCAAAATGAGACACGGATTACCCTGATGTCAAGCGCGGATTTTTCGATTATAATATCAATATGAAAAATCAGGAAATTGAAAAACTGCTGGTACAGCGTTTTTTGAACTATGTGCGCTATGATACCGAAAGCAACCGTCACGCTGAACAAACACCTACAACGCCGGGTCAGTGGGATTTGGCAAAATCATTACAAAATGAGTTATTAGGGCTTGGCTTAAACGAAGTAAATCTTACCAAACATTGTTATGTGATTGCCTATCTGCCGCCAAGTCCGCGATTTTGCGAGGCAGGGCAGGAAAAACCGTGCATCGGGTTTTTGGCTCACCTTGATACCGCAGAGGATGTTTCGGGGCAAAACGTAAAGCCGCAGTTTGTTCAAAATTATAACGGCGAAAAAATTGAACTTGACGGCGGATTGTTTCTTGACCCGAAAAGTGAGCCGGCTTTATCTGAGCAGAAGGGAAAGGCTATTATTCACAGCGACGGGACAACGCTCTTGGGAGCGGACAACAAGGCAGGCATCGCAGAAATCATGGCGGCTGTTGAGTACCTTATCGCCAATCCGCAAATTGAGCATGGACCTGTCGAAATTATTTTTACCCCTGATGAAGAAACCGGAAAGGGACTGCCTGAATTTCCAATGAATGAAATTCGCTCCGTTGCCTGCTACACAGTAGACGGCGGTCCGCAAGGAGAGATAGAAAGCGAGTGTTTTAACGCTTACAAGGCGGACATCGAGTTTCACGGCAAAGTGATCCATGTCGGGCATGCGAGAGGAATTCTCGCCAACGCCGCTCTCATGGCATCAATATTCGCTACTCTTCTTCCACGTTCTGAAAGCCCCGAGGCAACCGACGGTTACTACGGCTATTACTGCCCGATGGAAATTTCCGGCAATCTGGAAGAAGCCTCCTTGGAAGTATTTCTCCGTGATTTTGAAAACAGCGGAATGGAGCGCAGAATAGCCGCGCTTGACACTTTCGCGAAAACGGTAGAAGCCCAATTTCCGGGCGGAAGGGTAATTGTTAAAACTGAGCCTCAATACTATAATATGAAATCCGGGATTGATAAAAATCCTGAGGTTCTTGAACGCCTTAAAAAAGCGGCGCAGAACACCGGCATTGAATGGCGGCAAAAACCTATACGCGGCGGCACGGACGGTTCACGGCTTACGGAGCTTGGCATACCAACGCCGAACATATTTACAGGCGGCAGAAATTTTCATAGCCGCCTTGAATGGGTCAGCGTAGAAGAAATGTGCGCCGCCTGCAAGGTGATAATTGAATTAATAAGATTATGGGGAGAATGATATGGCAGATACATTAACAAGTTTTTTTGGCGATCAGATAAAAAGGGTAGTTAAAGCATCCAAAGCCGCGACTGTTATAACTGAAGATAATGTTTATCAGGAAGGAGACCCTTATATCATGTCCGTCATAGACGAAATGGTAGGGGCTTTGATGCTTCCAAAAAGCAGTCTGGTCGGGATGGAGCATCTTGAAGAACTTTTGGCAAAAGCTGAATCGGGAAAAGCCTGCCTGCTCCTCGTTGAACATTACAGTAATATGGACTTGTCAATTCTTTCGCTAATGGCGCGAAAAGCCGGAGGGCGCGGCGAAGATATCAGTAACGCGCTCGTCGCTATCGCAGGAATGAAACTTAACGAAGACAATCCTGTCGTTGCGGCTTTTGCGGGAGCTTACACAAAGATAGTGATTTATCCCAGCCGTTCGCTTCAAGAAACTGATGACAAAGCTGAAATAGCGCGTGGAGCCGCAATCAACCGCGCCGCGATGAAATCTCTGATTAGGCACAAATACAAGGGGAAGCTCGTCCTTGTTTTCCCGTCGGGAACCCGTTACCGCGCGTGGGACCCGGACACAAAAAAAGGCGTACGCGAGATTGATTCTTATATCCGCTCTTTTGACTATTTATGCTTTGTCTCGCTGAACGGAGAGCTTTTGCATGTACAACAGACCGACATGATGAATGATATTGTAAGCAAAGACATTGTCCGAGTTACAGTAAGCCCTGTTACAAACTGCAATGAATTCCGCGACAAGGTTTTAGCCACAGCGGTTAATGAGGAAGACAAAAAGCAAGCCGTTGCGGACGCAATAATGAATGAGCTTGAAAAAATGCACATTTCCGCAGAAGCAGAGAGATTAAAATTGTTCGAGTAAAATCAGCTTGAAAATGTACGCCCGGAAATCCGGGCATACATTTTTGTTACCAGTTCCCGCCGCCGGAGCGTTCACGGCGCTGGGGTTTATCCATCGCTTCGTTTACGCGCAGTTGACGTCCGTCAAATTCGCGACCGTTGGTTCCGGTGATTGCCGCAGTCGCTTCTTCATCGCTACTCATTTCGATAAATCCAAATCCTTTGGAGTTGCCGGTTTCACGATCAAAAATGATCTTTACGGATGCGACGCTGCCAAAACCTGAAAACAGGTTTTTCAGACCATCTTCGGTAGTGTTGTAAGAGAGATTACCGACATACAGTTTCTTAGCCATTGAGAAAATTCCTTCGTACTAATGTACATGTGGACTTGCGTCCGGTGGACTTACGTCCAAGTATTCACGCCCGCACAAGCGAACGAATCAAATTCCTCCTGTCAAAAAGACAAGGGAAAATAGATGCAAAATTGTTAAGGGAAAAAATTTGAAAGGCGAACGACAAGAATAAAACCCCTAAACTACGCGGCTTTTTATAAAGTCCGCAAAAACAATCTTTACACAAACTAAAATAAACCCAATTAATAAGAATATAAACTAATAGCAAATTAATGTCAAGTACTCCTAAAAGAATTTAGCCAAAAATCGCCTTTATTGCCGCCTTTATATTTGAGGCGGATTTTAACCCCTGAACCGGCTGTTCCGGGGAAGGACCCAAAAAAGAGCCAAAACCGAGGTTTTCTGCGGTTTTAATACGCCCTGAAAGGCGGCGCACAGGGCGAATTTCCCCGGTAAGGGAAAGTTCCCCCGCAATAGCCAAATCTGCAGGCAGGGCAAGCCCCGTCCGTGCCGAATAAAGGGCGCAGGCGAGCGCAAGCTCAACCCCCACCTCAGTAACACGGATGCCTCCTGCGGCATTTACATACAAGTCCTGATCCGAGAGTCTAAGCCCCAGATGCTTTTCCAAAGCGGCTGAAACACGAGAAACCCTGCCCGAATCAATTTTGTCGGAAAAAACACGGCTAATCGTACTTTTGGCAGGAATAGCGAGCGCCTGAATTTCCAGCAAAATAGTTCTTGAGCCTTCCAGAACCGCCGCTATCGCCACGCCCGGCGGCAAATCCCCTTCTCTTCTTACCAGAAACATCCTGCCCGTATCTTCTACGGGAGAAAGCCCTTTTTCGCCCATTGTAAAAATTCCAATTTCATCGACAGAACCAAACCTGTTTTTTGCCGCTCTTAAAAAACGGCAGTCGATAGTGTCGTTTAAGCCGGAAGTTTTGTCGTTCTGCTCAAAATAGAGAACCGTGTCCACCATGTGTTCCAGAGTTTTAGGACCGGAGATTATTCCCTCTTTTGTAACGTGCGCCGTTAAAAACAACGCCGCGTCATGTTCCTTTACCCATGAGATAAGTTCAAAAGAACAAAACTTCATTTGATTCACACTGCCCGATACGGAACCGGCTTCTTCGGAAAAGAGCGTTTGAGCGGAGTCTACTAGTACCAAAACAGGTTTAATATCGTTTAGGACAGATTCAATTTCTACAAGGCTTCCCGAGCAGAAAATTTCAATGCGTTCCATCGCGCTCTTGTTCTCGCTTATTCCAAGCCTGTCCGCCCTTAGCCTTAACTGCCCGGCGGACTCTTCGCCTGAGATGTACAAAACGCGCCCCTTTGTAAGCGCAGAGGCGGCGGTTTGCAAAAGTAGGGTTGATTTGCCGATGCCGGGTTCTCCGCCTACAAGAATAGCTGAGCGTTTCATAATACCGCCGCCAAGTACGCGGTCAAGTTCGCCGATACCGCTTTCAATTCGGCTTCCTTCTTCCGCGTCTACCGCGATAAGAGGAATAGTCTGCGGCAGACCTTTTTCTCTGCGCCTAAGCGGACTTGTCTTTTCATTTCTCGCGGCAGTTTCTACGAGGGTATTCCATTCGCCGCATTCCGGGCAACGCCCAAGCCATTTTGGCTCTTCACGACCGCACGAGGAACATTTGTAAATTATAGTTTTTTCTTTTTTCATTTGAGGCTAATTCTGCTGTACTTCCTGATTAACATTTTTACTGAGTGGTGTTATACGAAATCCAACGCCAAAACGCCAGCCGTTAATCGCCGGAAGGTCTGTATCTGTCCAAAGTTTGTATATGGGAAACCATGCGCGTAAATCAAAACCAAGCAAGAATTTATCGTTTATTCTAAAGTCCATCCCGACTCCGGCTACAGGCATAAACCAGCGGTTATTACTCCAAAAATATTCAGAAGTAGCGTCTGTCTGTAATTGAGCGTCCGTTTCAATATCGCCGCCAAAATCAAAATGAGAATTTAATCCGGTAGCAAGAGTAACAACGCGAATATCTACAGCAGGACCAAAATATACGCGGCAGATTATATCATCACTGCCAATGGGAAAATTTCCCGAAAACAAAATAGCGGTAACAAAGCCAATTACAAGCGAGGAGCGATTTTCCGGATTGCAAGCCGTAGGATAGCCAAGCGCGGGAATGTATTCATAATTCGCAATGTAAATGTCTTCGGTTAATTCGACTCGCAGGGGACCCCAAATCTGCAATGACACAGCGCCGCCTAGCGAAGGAAGAATCGGGGCGGGATCAGCTTGAACGCCGTCATCAGACGGAAAATAGAGAATATTGCCCGTTATCGCCCATTGAAAAACTTCTCCAAAAACGATGTTCAGAGGAGCGAACGAAAAGAGAAAAGCAAGCAATACAGCCGCGAACTTTGGGCGCACGCGAAATTTAAACATATATATATTATAACGCAATAAAGACATCAGGGCAATTATCCCGTACAAATGAATGTAATGAATCGCCTTCTGTGGTTATAAATTGATAAAAAACACAGTTCTGTGCCGGATATTTTTCCCTCTGTAAAAGGCTGTAAATTCTCCGCGCAATTTCGATCTTTTGTTCATCGGTTTCCGCCTGCCCCTTTTCGTCAACAGGCGTAACTGCCGCTGACGCGCCAAAACTGCCTATAACCCGTATTTTGCGCAAAAAATCAATCTCCCCGTCCTTAAGATTTATAGGACCGGCAAGACACCGCCCCTGAAGCCGTTTAAGAGCGGCGACAAGAACAGCCTCGTTTGAGCTATTTATAAAAAACGGCGTTTTAGCGATGTACGGATTCATAAGGGCATAATCAAGAAAAGCGCCCATAGCTTTTTCATCTTCTGTTTTGATACTGAGGATCGCACTGTCGCTTTCGAGTATATCGCGCGCAATATCCGCCGCGTCCTCATAATCTCCTTTTGCAAGAGATTCCTGAAATTCTTTTGTAATATCTGAGCCGTCATTATTTACTATACGGACGATGTTGTTTTCGGCAGTAAACGGCTGGAGACCGGAAAAATAATTACAGGTTGATTTTTGTCCTTTAAAACCGGATTTGCCGGGGAGCGGACGAGGTTTGTAATTGACTGCCTTAGCGGCAATCTCCGCTATGTGGGCGGGAGTAGAGCCGCAACAGCCTCCTGCGATATTAACCAGCCCCTCTTTAAAAAACGGTTCAATGTTAGCTGACATTGCATCCGGCATTTCTTCATAAATGCCGAATTTGTTGGGCATACCTGCGTTCGGATACGCACTGACAAGACACTGCGCGATTTCGGATAACTGCTTCACATGGGGAAGAAGTTTGGGCGCGTTAAAAGAACAATTAAGCCCGATTGACCACGGATTTACATACTGCACAGAAGCATAAAAAGCTGACAGATTTTGACCGGAAAGAAGCATTCCGTTTTCGTTTGAAATAGCGGCTGAGATCATTATTGGCACATCAATCTGCCTTTCTTCCAGAAGACGGCTAATTGCGCGTAAAGCCGCTTTTGCGTTTAGTGTATCAAAAACTGTTTCTACAAGGAGAATATCCGCGCCGCCGTCTAAAAGCCCGCGCGCATTGTCATAGTAAGCCATTTCAAGCTCGTCCCAGATAATACTGCGCTTTGAAGGATTATTTATATCCGGGTAGAGACTCGCGCCTTTTGCGGTTGGTCCCATGCTTCCGGCGACAAAACGCCTCTTACCCTCAGCTGAAAACTTATCTGCGGATTTACGCGCAACTTTAGCCGCCTCTGCGCTGACTTCATAAGCCAAACTGCCCAGACCGTAATCGGAAAGTGAAATTGAAGTGGAATTAAAACTGCAAGTTTCGATAATGTCCGCGCCCGCAGAGAGGTAAGTGTCATGAATCGCGCCTATCGCTCCCGGTCTTGTAAGACAGAGAATATCGTTATAGCCGGACAGCGGCGTTGGGTGCTCTGCAAAAAGACTGCCGCGAAAACTTTTTTCGTCCAGATGGAGAGATTGAATAATAGATCCCATCGCACCATCAAGAATAAGAATTCGCTCTTTTGCGATAGAGTTTAATTGTTCCCGAACAGTCATGATAGAATTATAACATAAAATAAAAAAATTATAAAGCGTCCGTAATTTTTAACACCCACCTATTATGGCGGTTTACGACGTTTCATCACAAGTGAAATGCCGTAACCCGTTGTGATAAGCAACGCTCTAATGGCAGATACACATGGCGGTTTACGACGTTTCATCACAAGCGAAATGTCGTAACCCATTGTGATAAGCAACGTTCTAATGGCAGATACACATGGCGATTTGCGACGTTTCATCACAAGCGAAATGTCGTAACCCGTTGTGATAAGCAACGTTCTAATGGCAGATACATATATGGCGGTTTACGACGTTTCGCCACAGGCGAAATGTCGTAAACCGCTGCGATAAGCGACGTTTTAATGTCGCTTATCGTGTTAGTATCCGCCGTTTTAATGGCGGATACTAACGTTTTAGATTAGTAACCTTTGTTTCAAAAATGCGTCAACTGTCATCCTGTTAACGCCGTAAATTCGCCCAATAGCGGTTTTCGAAAAATGCCTTGCCAGCAACGCTTTAATTTCCTGTTCGCATCCCGAAAGTTTCACTACAGAAGATTTTCTTCCGATAGGTCTTCCAAGCTTTACGCCTTCTGAGCGTTTACGGGCAAGCGCCTCCTTTGTTCTTTGAGAAATCAAGTTTCTCTCGATTTCTGCCGATAAACCAAACGCGAATGCCAGAACTTTTGACTGGATATTATCACCTAACCGGTAATTATCCTTAATTGTCCAGATTCTGACATCGTTCAGCATAAGCTGATTAAGAATCGACATAATCATAAAGAGACTTCTTCCAAGCCGCGACAATTCCGAGCAAATAATCAAATCGCCCGGTTTTACCTCCGCCAGGAGAGAACCCAACAGCCGTTTTTCCGGTGATTTGTTACCGCTGATTGTTTCTTCAATCCATTCCTCGATTTTAATGCCATTCTTCAAACAGAACCGTTCTATTTCAAACCTCTGGTTATCAATAGTCTGCTTGCACGTACTTACCCTGATGTAGCCGTAAGTCATAACACCTCCTAAAAATATGTGTCATTACTTATCGACTAAAAAATAGTCGCCTAACATTTTGCTTAAGGAAATCCTCCCTTTTAAACAAGCTCTCGTATGGGGGCAAAATTTGAGGAGGAAAAGGTTATGTTTAAGAAAATTTCTTGGATCGTAGTGGCGCTGGTTGTGTCACTGGCGATGGTTTTTATCAGTT
>JAIRUQ010000017.1 GCA_031254315.1 Treponema sp. | reverse complement strand
TTTTTTCCTTGACCCCCATGACTTTTTTTAGTATTTTTTTATATATAGAATACTCAATTATCGCTTTTGATGGTTGCCAGACAGGATCGTTAAAAACGGAGACAGGAAGTAAAAATGTCAAAACATGAGAAGGACGAAGCCCCGATCCAAAAGGATGAGGCTGTTCAGGAAAACATTGAGAACAACGCTGAAGAAACCACTCAGGAACAAACCGTAAAAGAACTGACCCCGGAAGAAAAAATAACCGAACTGGAAGCCCGGCTTGCTGAAACACGTGATCAGTTGCTGCGAAAAGCCGCCGAGTTCGAGAACTTCCGCAAACGGATGAATCAGGAAAAACAAAGCTCGATAGAATATGCCAATCAAAGTCTGCTTTCGGACATTATCCCCATAATTGACGATCTTGAACGGGCGATTCTTGCAGGAGAAAGTTCCACAGATATTGGCTCACTTCTGGAAGGCATAAAAATGATAGAAAAGCGCCTGACCAGTCAGCTTGAAAGTAAATGGGGGCTGAGGCGTTTCATTTCCGCCGGAGAAGCGTTTGATCCGAACCTTCATGAAGCTCTGATGGTGGAAAAATCCCCCGATGTGAAAGAATCAACTGTTCAGGAAGACCTTTTTAAGGGATATTATTTAAAGGATCGGGTAATTCGGGCGGCTAAAGTAAAGGTTGTCGTACCGGAAAGCTAAAGACGGCTTTATTTTCAATAAAAAAACATTTATAGTAGAGGAAGGAGATAAAAATTATGGGAAAAATTATAGGGATCGACCTTGGAACGACCAATTCGTGCGTTTCCGTTCTTGAAGGCGGTGAGCCGATTGTCATTCAAAGTTCCGAAGGGGGACGCACAACCCCTTCTATTGTCGGATTTACCAGCAAGGGAGAGAGGATTGTCGGCGCGCCTGCCAAAAACCAGATGATCACCAACCCGGAGAATACCATTTTTTCAATCAAACGGTTTATGGGGCGGCGTTATTCAGAAGTTTCAAATGAAATGAAACTTGTCCCCTATCGTGTAACAGAACAGGGCGACGATGTCCGAGTCGATATTGACGGTAAAAAATATACGCCGCAGGAAATTTCTGCTTTTGTTTTGCAGAAAATGAAACAGACAGCTGAGGACTATCTGGGTGAGTCCGTTACGGAAGCGGTTATCACTGTCCCCGCGTATTTTAATGACGCTCAGCGTCAGGCGACAAAGGATGCGGGTAAAATCGCGGGTCTTGAAGTAAAACGTATTATTAACGAACCGACAGCGGCGTCTCTCGCTTTCGGTTTCAATAAGGATTCAAAGAAAGACAAGATTATCGCCGTTTACGATCTTGGCGGCGGTACATTTGACGTTTCTATTCTGGAACTGGGCGAAGGTGTTTTTGAGGTAAAATCCACAAACGGCGATACTCACCTAGGCGGCGATGATTTTGATCGCCGTGTCATGGAATGGCTTATCGCTGAATTCAAAAAAGACACAGGCATCGATCTTGGTCAGGATCGTATGGCTCTTCAACGTCTTCGTGAAGCCGCCGAAAAGGCAAAGATTGAGTTATCATCAATGCAAACAACAGAAGTCAATCTGCCCTTTATCACCGCCGACCAGAGTGGTCCGAAGCATCTGCAAAAATCCCTGACAAGAGCAAAGTTTGAACAAATGGTAGAAGACCTGCTCAATCGATCCAAAGAGCCCTGCAAGAAGGCGCTCTCGGACGCAGGACTCAAAGCCGAACAAATTGACGAGGTTATTCTTGTCGGCGGCTCAACCCGTATTCCTGCGGTTCAGCAAATTGTAAAAGACCTTTTTAATAAAGAGCCCAACAAGGGAGTAAACCCCGATGAAGCGGTTGCCGTTGGCGCCGCAATTCAGGGCGGTATTCTCGGCGGAGACGTAAAAGACGTACTGTTACTCGACGTTACTCCCCTTTCGCTCGGTATCGAAACTCTTGGCGGTGTGATGACAAAACTGATTACACGCAACACAACCATCCCGACCCGCAAGAGCCAGATTTTCTCCACCGCCGCGGACGGCCAAACCGCGGTATCAATTCAGGTACTGCAGGGCGAGCGTGAAATGGCAACCCAGAATCGTATACTCGGTCGATTTGATCTTGTAGGCATTCCTCCCGCTCCGCGCGGAATTCCGCAGATCGAGGTTACCTTTGACATTGACGCGAACGGCATTGTCCACGTAAGCGCGAAAGACCTTGGCACCGGCAAGGAACAGAAAATCCGTATCGAAAGCTCATCGGGCTTAAGCGATAATGAAATTGATCGCATGGTAAAAGAAGCGGAACTCCACGCCGAGGAAGATAAAAAAGAGCGTGAAAAAGCAGAAGTTCATAACGAAGCCGATTCAATGATCTACAGCACAGAAAAAAATATCAAAGACCTCGGCGACAAGGTGAGCTCGGAAGACAAATCCAAAACCGATGAAGCAATCGCGGATTTACGCAAGGCTCTTGAAAGCGGCGATATTCAGTCCATCAAAGATAAAACCGAAGCGCTTAAACAAGCTTCTTATAAAATTGCCGAAGAAATTTACAAACAGCAAGCGGCTAGCGGTCAAGGCGGGCAGGGCGCAGGTCCCGGCGCCGGTGGTTTTAATCAAACCGGCGGACAGGGCTTTGATCCCAACGCAGGCGCAAGTCAGGGCGGCGAGAATACAAAGAGCGCCGAAGACGCTGACTATGAAGTGGTAGACGACGACAAGTAAGTAAGCGACATTCCGCTTGCGCGGAACATCGCTTACTTACCCGATAAACGCCATTAAAACGGCGTTTATCTTAGCGGTTTACGGGGCGGTTCCCGCCCCTACATTCCGCCTGCGGCGGAACGTCGTAAACCGCCATAGGGAAAAAGGGAAACAATGGCGAAGAGGGATTATTATGAAGTTCTTGGTGTTCAAAAAAACGCATCAAAGGATGACATAAAGAAGGCGTACAGAAAACTCGCTATCCAGTACCACCCGGACAAAAATCCCGGCGACAAACAGGCAGAAGAAAAATTTAAAGAAGCCACCGAAGCTTACGAAATACTTGCCGATGACCAAAAAAAATCCGCCTATGATCAATTTGGTTTTTCCGGAGTTGAAGGCATGGGCACCGGTCATGACTGGAGTAATTTCCGCGGCTTTGAAGACATTTTTGGCGAGGGCGGCTTTAGCAGTATATTTGAAAGTTTTTTCGGCGGAGGCGGTTTTCGCAGAGGTTCTTCAGGCGGCGTAAGACAGGGAGCCAATCTTCGCTACGATATTGAAATACCTTTTAAGGACGCTGTCTTAGGCACAAAAGTAGAGATTCAATATTCACATAACGAATCCTGCGGAACGTGCCACGGTTCCGGTTCATCGGACGGCTCCGGTAAAAAGACTTGTCCGGTCTGCCGGGGCTCAGGGCAGGTGCGCCACAGTCAGGGTATTTTCTCGGTAGCGACCACTTGCCACAACTGCCACGGAGACGGATATATAATTGAAAAGCCATGCAAAGACTGCGGCGGATCGGGAACGCAGAAGAAACGGCAAAAAATTTCGGTTACAATTCCCGCAGGTATCGAAAACGGCAAGCGCATAGCGATTCCCAAACAGGGCGATGCTGGTCCCAATGGCGGACCACACGGCGATTTATATGTTTTTATCAGGATAAAACCTCACGAGTATTTTGAACGGCAGGCTTACGACCTTTACTGCGCCGCGCCTATTTCTGTAAGTCAAGCGGCTCTTGGTGCGAAAATTCGCGTAACAACACTTGATAACGAAACATTAGAAGTAAAAGTGCCTGCCGGTATTCAGTCCGGGAAAATGCTCCGAATCCCCAATAAGGGTGTCCCTTGGGGAAGTCAGCGCGGCAATCTTTACATCAAACTTATGGTACAAATACCGGAAAAACTTTCCCGCCGTGGAAAAGAACTACTCGAAGAACTTGCCAAAGTCGAAGGGCAGGAAGACAATCCCAAACTTATTCCTCTTTCACAACTTGGCGATGCGTAAAACGAGTTAGATGAAATAATAGAGGATAATTATGAAATTTACTTGGAAAATATGTCTATTAATTTTGATTTCAATTTCATTCTTTTCTTGTGATAAAAAATACATAAAATTTGAAGATTACTTAATTAATAATATATTGAAAGATAAAACATTATTGGAAAATGATATTTATCCAATAGGATATTTGGAATATAAAGCACGATTAATTTATAGTGATTCTGGAACACATTTAAGTATATATGACGATATAAATAAAGAGAATAAAATATTTGACTTAAAATATTGGACAATAATAGAACCGATGGAAATTGTAAATATGAATGAAAGTATTTTAGTTAAAATAAAAACAAAAAACAATAGAATTGGCTGGATAAATGCACGTTATATAGAATTATATTAATAATATTACAAACATAGTAATTCCCTGTCAACCTACCGTAGGTGCGCTACTCGGACTAAAGTCATTGCGTTTTTCCCATCTTTGGTGCGTTTATCTTGCGGTGCGCTGTTCGGTTTGAACTGACCATGTTCTTGAACAAGTCCATAGACAAAAAAGAAAATATATGATATGTGTCATATATAAGGTTTTATCGATGAATAAACAGTTTAATATTATTTTTATTGTATTGGTATCAATAATGTTTTTTTCATGCGGTACTACGGTAAAAATAAGAATAGAATATCCGCCTCTAGTTGATGTTCGCAACATGGAAACTATAACTGTTATTCCGGTAGAGTGGAAAGATAACGGAAGATATAATTATTTAGCAAGAGATTTAACAAGAACATTAACTAGAAATGTGAGACGGTCAGAAATACTAAGATTTATAGAACCTGAATGTTTAAGGAATATTGATAGAGCATCGTATTGGGAATATGTTGATGTATATCTGGAATGTGAAATACTTGACGTTACAACCGGGCAAGAATCTGCAGAAAGGCGTAATAAAGATAATGAAATTGAAAAGTATACCATTGAAACTGCTACTGTTAATATTAGTTATAGATATATTTCTGCAATAAATAATATTGTTTTGGCAAGTTTCCATAAAGATGTTTCTGCCGGAGAAGAAAAAGAAAACAGAGGAAACAATAATAAGTTATTGAATGCATTATTATCAACAGCACTTAGACTTGCCGCAGTTCAAGAAACAAACGAACTTGCCAGAAAAGCGGTACGAGATGGTTTTTTTAATATGGATAATGAAATCAATTTTTATACAACAACAGAAAGAAGAAATATTTTACAAAGTACAAACAGGGACCCGGCATTTAGACGGGCAGAGAGATTTGTAAGGCAAAAAAAATATAATGATGCGTTAATTATATATAGAACGTTATATGAAGAGACAGGCAGTGCGGTTGCTTGTTATAATATGGCAATTTTATTACAAGTAAATAATCAGTTTATGGATGCACTTGTATTGTTAGAGGATTTATTTAGAAAATTGAATGAAAGAAGCATAGAACAACCCGGGTTTTTAATTGAAGAAATAAGAAGATTGCGATTAATTGTATACAATTAAATTGTACAAGCATAGTAATTACCTGACAGTAACCTTCAAACAACTTACCGCAGGCGCGCTGTTCGGGCTAAAGCCCTCACGCTTTTTTCATCACGTTGACCCTCATTAGCGGCGCGCTGTTCGGGCTAAAGCCCTCACGCCATTTTCAGCATATTAACCTTCAATCTGCGCCACGCCGTTATTACCTTATTCATCCACACGCTCCGCGTGCATGCTTGTGCGCCACGCCGTGTAGAATTATTCATCTGCACAGCTTAACGCTGTGCATACTTGGGCGCCTAACATTGATTGCGCAAGTGCGCTATCCCCTGCGGCAAGAGCGGCGCGTATTCGGCTTGAGCTGACCGGTAGTGAGCCCTCCATTACTTCCGGCACAACTTCGGCAGGGACGCCGTGCGAGGTGAAAAATTTTTGAATATCAGCGGAATTTGTGTCCAGCTTGTAGCCACAGCGGAAATCGCTTCCTGCCGCGAAAAAACCGATATTGCCATGTTTTAATAAAATCTCAAGGAATTCGATTCCCGGCATACGCCTGAACGAATCTGTAAAATCAATGACAACCGTTATCTGTATTCCGAGTTTCTCGAACATGGCTATTTTTTCCTGAAAAGTTTGAATATCTTCGCTCTCCGTGTTCCCTGTTTTGTGATTCTCCCGAAATGTAACAATTACCGGTATGTATTCCGTGTTATGCGAAACAATCCGCTCTATAAGCGCCTGATGACCGCGGTGTACCCCGTCAAAAACGCCGACGGTCATGGAAGAGAGTTTTCCCTCAAGCGGAATACCGTCTTGTAAAAATTCAGCCCAGTCAATAATTATCATGAACGTCCGTTGTTAGCTGATTTAAGCTCTTCCAGTTTTGTACGGAAGAGTTCGTAGTCGGGGGCGAGTTTAACAGCTCTTTCCAAAAGACCAATTGCTGTTTTTCTTTTCCCTTTGATGTAATAAACAAGCCCCCACAAATAAAAGAGGGCAGGGTCTCCTTTGGGACGGGGTCTCATTGCGCACCTTAGTTTATTGGCGGAGCTAAATTCTTTTACGCATTTTTCATAGTCTTCGATACTGAACGCCCACTTTCCCATGAGCGTACGCGCTTCCCAGTTCCTTTTTCCAAGAGCGGCAAGTTTTGGCATTAAAGCCCCAAGTTCAGGATTATTATCCTGATTAAGAAAAAGTTTCCCCGCTATTATAAAACGTACAAGCGCTTTTCTTTTGCTTCCCGCCGCTTCATGCGCGTTAGCCGCATTTGCGGCAAAAACGCCGTTTTCTTTATTCATTTCAAACGCCTTGTCCCATGCTGTGGCGGATTCCGCGTAATCTTTCAGCTCCCAATTACATTTTGCATATAACGTATAATAATCAACATCTTTATTTATTTTTTGCTGATATTTTATAACAAATTCTTTTAATTCCTTAAACTTATTTAATTCGTTTAGTATTTTTAACTTCTCCGTATGCGCCAGTATGCCTTCGGCGGAGTCTGGCCATTGATCAAGAATTGAGTCTATAAATTCTTCCGCTTCACTGTATTGAAGAAGGCGGAATGACATCCGTGCCGCAAGAAGCAATTCTCTTTTTGTCCTTACTTCCGATGAACCAACAACAACATTGATAACGTCATCCCTTCGTTTCCACGCCTTGTTAATCTGTTCCAGAGCTTTTACAGGTTCGCCCATTACCGCGAAAGTTTCCGCAAGATGAAGCCGCTCCTCAGCGTTGATATTTGAATCGGTTGTCCACTTTTTATATTCTTCTTCTATCTTTCTTGTTCGAGTATCTACAGAAATGAAATCAAGCCGCGCTTTACAGACATACTCGCTTTCCTCTTTCTGAGCAGAACCTTTATTGGGGATGATTTTTTTCATTTCCGGCGAAGTGTTTCCAGTGTCTTCGTAAGAAGCAAGGGCGAAACCCAGCCGCCCATAGGCAACCAAATTGTCATTTACTTCCCCAAGCCATTTGCCGTTTACAAGAAAAATCAAACAAGTGCCGTAAGTGATAATTTTAAAGCGGACATTGACCCCGTCAAAATGCGCAATTTCGCTCCATGCGATAAGCGGTTTTGGGGAGTTATTTTTTACGACATCAAGGCGGAAATACCCCTTGCTGGAAACCAGCGCCATGTAATATGATTCATCATCCATGATGCGGAAAATAATTCCGGTGGCGGCATAGCCGCCAAGGCTGTCCAGACGGATTTTGGCTTCTATGATATGATCCTTATATTCCTTGTCCGGCAGGTCAGCCCAAGCGATACAGTTTGGCTTTTTTATGCCAAGCTCAAATGAGCCTTTTGACAGATAGGCATTATATGAAGATTCTGATTTAATTTCAAAAGGAGATTTTTTTGTTCTGGCAAAGTTGATTGTAAACTTTCTTTCAGGAGAGTATGCCTGATCTTTCTGCCGGACTTTATTGGAGAGTGCGTAAATGAACCTTTTAGAAAAATTAAGCATTATTAAGGTCTACATTAAAAAGCTGAAAAAGTCGATACATATCAACAACCGAATGGATGTTTTTATCATTGCTACCCTGCTTGTTTTGGCAGTAATCACGCCAATAATTATCAGCCTGTCTGTTAAGATCGAAGCCGCCGCCAAACAGAGAGTTTTATATCTTTCATCCAACTGTGAAGAATTCTTTGGCAAAAAGATGATGGAAACGCTGATACTGGAATTTCAAGAGAAAAATCCCGATATATTGATTCGAATGACAAACGGCGAAGCTACCCATGAACCGGATATACTCCTTTTTGACGAAGGCAGTTTAAATGCCCTTGTCGCAGAAGGCGCTCTTGCCCGGTTGAATCCTTTTACTAATTTTGATTCCGGCAAACAGCAATTGGCTGTTCCTCTTGTTTCCTTTATGGACGTGCTTTTCTACAACATTGATATCCTCACAGCCGCCGGCTTCTACTATCCGCCAAAAACTAGGGCGGAATTTACTACTTTTGCGAGGACAATTTCCCGCGGAGAGTTTGGCGCGTCAGGGGCGGCGATAAGTTTAAGCCCGGAAGACCTGCAGGCTCCTGCAAGGGACATTTTTTCGTGGATATGGGCAGGCGGCGGCAATTTCTGGCGGGATGAAGAAGGTCCCTCTATCAGTACCAGAGTCATCACCAACGACATTGCTTTTTTGGGCACGCTCTATAGCGAAGAGATTTTGGCTCCCGGCGTTTTTGAAACAACAGGCGAACAGCGTCTTGAAGAATTTGCCCAGGGAAAGATTGCAATGATGGTTGCTTCTACCCGTGCAATTCCGTATCTTAGGGAGCGAATGGGAGACACTGCATTTGGCATAACAACCATTCCCGGCTCAGGTACGGGAGGAAAGTACAGCGCGGCTTTTTCAGCAATATACGCCGGTATCAATTCAAACAGTGCGCACATTGAAGAAGCATGGAGTTTTCTTGTATTCCTTGCTGAAAAAAGTTTCTTATTCTGTGAAGAGCTAAAAGCGGTTCCCGGTGTGGTCTCGGATATTATTCGCGGTGATTATATAAAAGCCGATCCTTTTTATTCCAAAGCATGGGATATTTTTGAATCTTCCGGGATTGCAGAAGGTTTTTCAGGGAACCTCTACGCGCAGGAATACGAAACCGCTTTTATGGAAGAACTGCAAATCTTTTTTGAGACCGGCAGGACAGCGCAACAGACTATAGCCGCTATCCAACAGCGGTGGAACGTAATAACCGAGAAAGCGCTACCTGAGGAGACGGAAACTGAGGGTGAAAAGGCTCAGGATGAAGTAATCCAAGACGAAGCGGCGTAAAACGAAATTAAATAAGGGAACTTCTAAAAACTTCAGTTTTTAGAAGTTTTCGTAACCCCAGGAGAAAATTGTATTTGCGTAATTCATTACACTATAAGGAATTAGCAATTTTCTCCGAGGAACCTCTGAAAACCCAACCGGGGTTTTTAGAGGTTCCCATAATTACATAGCGTTGTTATTCTGCGCAAAGTCCAGCCGGTACTGTCAAAATCCTGCACTTCTTTCAATAAAACCATTAATCTTACCCTAATTGCGAAAAAGCTGGCAAACATTAGCATTTGTTACACAGAGTTACCAAACAACATCATTATAACTGGCTTTTTCAATCTAAAATTAAAGAAATTTAGCTATCTTTTTGGGATTATGAAAATAATTGTTGACGGCTATGAATTATGAGGGTAATATAATCAATACTGAGTTGTTCAAAACTCATGTAAATTCAAGACAATTTTGTCTTTATTCTTAACGATGGAGGTTTTTCTATGAAAATCGTACAAAAAGCAATGGTTTTAGTTTTTTGCGTGGCGCTTGTTGTCGGAGTTTTCTCCTGTACAAGCACTGGCGGCGGTGAAGGGAAAGTAGTTTCAGGAACATGGACATGGACCCCGTATACGCTGGGAACAAAGGATAATGGTGACACATCATTCCTTAATCTCAGAGAAGCTGACGAAGAAATTGGCGGCGCAACTGTTCACACCTATACCCTTTCGGGAGAAGTTACTATGTCTATCCAATACGGGTTGGCTGAATGTGATATTGTCCCAGATGAAGAAACACTGGCGCTCTTAAAAACATGCAAAGCTATTTCTTTTAAAATTCTTGGCGATGGCAGACGGTACAATATTGAAGTGCCGATTTCAACCGTCAAAAACTGGGCTTTCCACATGCAGAGTATTGCTACAACCGAAGGCGAAGTGGAAGACATTTTCCTGCCAATGCCGGCGTTTATGCAACCGTCATGGAACGATCAACCCAGACCGTTCAACCGCAACTTGATCGAAAAAGTCATCTTTAAGACCAAAAATAACGCTGAAGGCGGACTTGGTAATTTTAGTGTGAAAATCTGGGATTTTCAGCTCCATATGTAAGAAAAAAGAAACAGAAAATTAAATCGGTTTCAGGTATAGTCAGCAGGCTATACCTGAAATTATGCGGTCAGCCTAGGAGATAGAATGCATAAAAAAAATTATTTGTTCTTTATATGTTTAATTTTTATCCTATTGCTGACCGTATGCAAATCAAATAAAGATAATATACCAACCGTAGATGAACTTGTTCGTATTCCCGATTCTGTAAGAGGTAATGAGCTGGAACCCATCAGCGGGAAAACAGCGTTTGATTATTTTAGGGACGAAAGAATTTTTTCAGGATGGAATTTGGGGAACTCTCTGGATTCCTATAGTGATGGTTTAGGCGGAGAGACAACTTGGGGCAATGCATCTATTAATCAGGAGATAATGAACGGCGTTAAAGCCGCAGGTTTTGATATTATCCGTATTCCTGTAACTTGGATGGGTCATATAGGCAACGCGCCCTCTCACCGTGTCGCCGCTTACCGTCTTAAACGTGTCGCCGAAGTGGCTGAAATGGCGCATAACGCCGGCTTGAAAGTGATTATCAATATACATCATGACGGTTCAACTCCAAGTCAGGGCAGGGATGATGGTTGGCTTTCAATCAGCAAGGCGTACAAAAACGCCAGAGAAAACGAAAGGATAACGCTTCAATTTGCCCGTGTTTGGGAACAGATTGCCGTATATTTCCAAAATTACGGTGACTGGCTGATGTTTGAAGCCATGAACGAGATACACGACGGCGGATGGGCTTACAGTACCGAATTTAAGATGTTTCCCAACCAGCAATTGGATGTCTTAAACAAGTGGAATCAGACCTTTTTGGACAGGGTACGGTTAACAGGCGGAAACAACCCTAATCGCTACCTTATTATTCCCGCTTATTGTACAAATCCACAACAGACGCTAGCCAGTTCATTTGTATTGCCAAACGACCGTGTTTCCGGTAAACTTATTGTTACCTTCCATTACTATGACCCTCATGAGTTTGGTATTGAGGGAAGGCGTACTGCATGGGGAACGCCTGCCGATAGGCAGAAAGTAGACAGCGATTTCGCTCCTTTTAAGGCGCGTTTCATCGATAACAACATTCCGGTAATTATCGGAGAATGCGGCGCTGTGTTGCAATTATATCCCAACGATGCGGCAAGACAAGCGCAGGCGCGGCAAAGCAGGTTCGATTACATTCCGCATGTTTTCGCCACCGCAAAAAAGTACGGACTTGTCCCCATTTATTGGGACAATGGCTCCATAAGAGGAAATGGAGAAAAATTCGGTCTGTTTGACCGAAGAACGGGTCAGCCGAATTCGGCGGACAGCACAACACTTATCACGATGATGATAAATGCTGTAAGATAAGTATAGATAAATTTTATGAACAAAGGCTGTCAGAGAAATGTTTGAAAAGATTTCTAAAAGCAAAGTTTTAATAATTGCCGCTGTTGTTGTTTTAGTGGTGATTATAATTTTAGCCGCCGGAAGACAGGAGCCGGATTTCTCGGAAAAATATGCCGGTTATGATCTGAGCGGCGCAAGCACCGGAAGAACAAATACATACTCCCGCTACTTGGAACGCTATGCTGATGTTCCTGCAGGACAGCGGGATATCCCTATAGATATTTTTGCGTATACATCCGCACAAGGAGCCTCTACGCTTGATAATTTTGAAAATTCAGCGCGGGTACTTCAGACAGAAGAGGTAAGTTTTGTTGAATATACGGTCAATGTTGAAAGCGCCGGGCTTTATTTTATGCAACTTGAATATTTCCCCCTCCCGTCACGCGGTATAGAAGTAGAACGCTCTCTTTTTATCAACGGCGAAACCCCGTTCCTTGGCGCGGACAGGCTTTCGCTCCAGCGTATCTGGGGTGACGGCGGAAACGGACGCTATGATAATCAAGGAAACGAAATTCGCGCTTCTCAGATTGAAAAACCGCGATGGGAATCCGTATTGTTCAGGGATGCTTTGGGTTATATTACAGAGCCTTATGTTTTCTATTTCCGGCAAGGCGCTAACACCATCAGGCTTACGGGCGTAAATGAACCGCTGGCAATTCGCTCTCTTTCATTAAAAGCCCCTGTCGTAACCGGCAGTTACCGTGATTACATTTCCAAAGTAGACACGAATCGCTACAGAAATAGCCGCAGTGATTATTTATTAAAGGTACAAGGCGAAAAAGCTGTGCGGAGATCCGATCCTTCGCTTTATCCTATTTACGATCGCTCTTCGGGCGCGACAGACCCTGCCAGTGTTGCAAAAATCAAGCTTAATATGATTGGCGGTCAGAACTGGCGTGTGGCAGGGCAGTGGATAGAGTGGGACTTTGAAGTGCCGGAAAACGGAATGTACCGCATTTCAATAAAAGCCAGACAGAATTATAACCGCGGTTTTGTTTCAAACCGTACCATAATGATAGACGGAGAGGTTCCATGTCAGGAACTTGCCTCAGTGCCTTTCAGATATAACAATAAATGGAGGCTTACTACACTTAGCGATGCTCAAGGGGAAATGCTCTTTCCGCTTAATTCCGGCAGTCATACCCTCCGTGTTCAGGCAACTCTTGGCGGCATGGGTGAAATGCTGAACGTAATGGAAGAAAGCGTTTACCGGCTGAATGCCATTTACCGCAAAATCCTTGTGTTGACAGGTCCTGAGCCTGATATTTTCCGCGATTATCGCGTTGAGGATGTTTATCCTGAAGTTATCGAAGCGATGGAGTTTGAAAGCAGAATACTCTACAAACTGGTTGACGATTTAACCCGCTATTCCGGTGAGCGAAGCGCGCAAGCCGCCGCTACATTGACGCTTGCGCGTCAACTTGAACTTTTTGTCAGACGCCCGGCTAAAATTCCCAGGACACTTATCAACTTTAAATCAAATATCAGCTCTCTTGGCGACAGCTTGCTTGCTCTTTCCCAATCACAGCTTGATATTGACTCTTTTTTTGTCAGCGCGGCTGGAGCAAAAATACCGAAGGTAGGTGAGAATTTCTTTGTCTCGGCTTCGCATGAGATTCGCTCCTTCTTTGCTTCGTTCTTCGTTGATTACAACAATCTTGGAGACGATTACGGCAAAAAAGACCCTAATGTTGTAGAAGTTTGGATTCTTGCCGGACGCGATCAAAGTACGATCCTCAAATCAATGATAGATGACACCTTTACTCCTTTAACGGGGATAAAGGTAAACGTAAAACTTGTAGCGGCTGACGCGGTTCTGCCTGCTGTTGTTGCCGGTACAGGACCGGATATGGCGCTTACCGTGCCTCAGGTTGATCCCGTAAACTATGCTGTCCGAAGCGCAGTCGTGGATATTTCCAAACTCCCCGGTTACGATGATATAATAAAGGAACTGCATCCAAGCGTTGTTATTCCGTTTATGTTTCAAGGCGGCGTATACGCCTTGCCGGAAACACAGTATTTCCATGTAATGTTCTACAGAAAAGATATTTTTGAAGAACTGAACATTTCTATTCCCAATACATGGGATGATTTAATCAACATTCTTCCGATTATTCAAAAAAGCAATATGAATGTCGGTATTCCTTCTGTTGCGACCAACATACAAACAAGCATCGACTTTTCAAACTTTTTGGCTCACCTATTCCAGCGTGACGGACGGCTTTACAATGAGGATGGCTCGCGTACTCTTTTAGATAGCGAAATTGCCATCGAAGCTTTTGATGTTTACACGAAGTTTTTTACACATTATAAAGTGCCGGTGGTTTACGATTTTGTAAACCGCTTCCGTACGGGAGAAATGCCGCTTGCTTTTGCGGACTATACAAACTTTAACACATTGGAAGTTTTCGCACCGGAACTTCGCGGTCTTTGGGGATTTGCCAGAATGCCGGGGCTACCTAAGGCTGACGGAACTATTAACCGCTCTGTCTCGACGGGAACTTTAGCTTCTATGATTTTTTCAAACGCTAAACGCCCCGACTTAGCATGGGAATTTATGAAGTGGTGGATAAGCGAAGACACTCAGCTTAGATTTGGGCGTGAACTTGAAAGTATCATGGGTGCGGCGGCGCGCTACCCGACGGCAAATTACAATGCTTTCAGGCGGCTTTCGTGGGGTTCAGAACAAATGGCGGTTCTTGATGAACAGCGCCAGTGGACTGTAGGCGTACCTGAAGTGCCGGGCGGTTACTTTGTAAGCCGCCATATCACAAATGCGTCGCGCCTCATATTGAACGAGGGTCAGGATACGCGGGAAACCTTGTTGGATTATACCATCACAATCAACGATGAGTTGATTAAAAAACGAAAAGAGTTTGGTCTGGAGTAGGGGGAATAATGAGTTTTTCTAAGTATCTTTCAAATATAAGGATTAAAGAAGAAAGACGCGCAAAGGATATTTATAACCACCGGACATGTTATCTCTTTCTTGCCCCTTATGCGATAGTCTTTCTACTTTTCTATGTCGCTCCTGTTTTAATATCAATATTTTTCAGTTTTACATATTTTAACGTCCTTGAGCCGCCCAAGTTTCTTGGCTTGCGTAATTATATCAATCTTTTGCTGGCTGACGATGTATTTTTAATATCGTTAAAAAACACATTCATTATGGCGGCAATCACAGGACCAATTGGTTATGTCGCGGCGTTTTTGTTTGCGTGGTTTATTAATGAACTGCCGCGTTATATTCGCGCTTTTGTTACTTTGATTTTTTACGCGCCTTCAATCTCCGGCGCTGTTTACATGATTTGGGCGTTGATATTCTCAGGCGACGCTTACGGTTACATAAACGGTATTTTAATGAGCATTGGTATTCTCGATCAGCCTGTGCTTTGGCTGACCGATCCTAAGTACATGATGCCGGTAATGTTAATAGTTATCCTGTGGATGAGCTTAGGCGCGGGCTTCCTCGCCTTCCTTGCCGGACTTTCTACCATAGACCCGACTCTTTACGAAGCCGGTCTTGTAGACGGGATTTCGAACCGCTGGCAGGAGCTTTGGTATATCACTTTACCAAACATGAAGGGGATGTTGATGTTTGGCGCGGTTATGGCAATTACCCAATCATTCGGAGTTGCGGATGTTACTGTCGCTCTTGCGGGCTTCCCAAGTACGGACTATGCAGTACATACGGTTGTAAACCACCTTGTAGACTACGGCTCTATCCGTTTTGAAATGGGGTACGCATCCGCAATAGCGACAATATTGTTCTTTACAATGATTGTTTGTAATGCCGTTATCCAGAAAATGTTGCGACGGGTAGGAACTTAAGGGGTAGATATGAATAAGAAACCTAAGAAATTAATTGGCGGCAAAAGGCTTAACCGTTCTTACGGCGGCGATGCGTTTATCATTACAATCCTTACAGTTTTTGGGCTTTTCTTCGCCTATCCGCTTGTATTCGCTATCAATAACGCGTTCAAACCAATGAACGAAATCTTTCTGTTCCCGCCGAAACTTTTTGTACAGCGTCCTACGATGAATAACTTTCAGGATTTGTTTATCATCATGAGTAAGTCTTGGGTTACTTTCTCTCGTTATATTTTTAATACGGTTTTTATTACAGTTGTCGGAACTGTCGGGTTGATCATAATCGCTTCTATGGGCGCGTTTGTAGTTTCCAAGTACAAGTTCCCCGGTTCAAAGATTTTCTTTCAGGGCGTAATCATTACCCTTATGTTCTCCGGTTATGTAACGGCAATTCCAAACTACCTTGTAATGAGCGCCCTTGGATGGGTTGATACATTCCTCTCTGTAATTATTCCGGCTTTCGCTATGCCTATGGGCTTCTTCCTTTTAAAACAGTTTATAGACACCATACCCGATTCATTACTGGAAGCGGCAAAGGTAGACGGCGCGAAGGAGTTCCGTATTTTTATATGGATAGTTATGCCCATGATTAAACCTGCATGGCTTACAGTAATGATCTTCTCTGTGCAGAACCTCTGGAACGCGAGAGCTTCCAACTTTATATATTCAGAACAATTAAAGACACTGCCTTACGCGCTTGGGCAGATTATCACAGGCGGTATTGCGCGTACCGGCGTTGGAGCCGCAGTAACGCTCTTTGTAATGATCGTTCCGCTTGTAATGTTCATATTTGCGCAGAGCAACGTTCTGCAAACAATGGCAAGCTCGGGGATAAAAGAATGAAAACAAAGATTATTGGTTTGTTGTTTTTGGCAATGGTTTCTCTTTCTTTCTCTCTTTACGCGGCTCCGTCCAACTACACATACAACTATGATTTTTGGAATGAGCAGGTTGCTTCCCCCGATGCTTACCGGGTAGGCGCTTATATTCTTGGGACGACTTTGGGAGTTGGGAATTTTAATGATCCGCAGGGACTTTTTATCCGTGACAACCGTATATATATCTGTGATTCGGGAAACAACAGAATAATAAAACTGGAAATGCGGGAAAATGGTGAGTATGTTGTGGTTGCGAATGTCTCTTCCGTGATGATTGACGGCGTTCGATCAAATTTTCATTACCCAATGGATATTTTTGAAAACAGGGACGGTAATCTTTATATTTCCGATAACAAAAACAACCGGGTTTTAATTCTGGATAACAACTGGAATTTTATTCATGCTATTTATAAACCGGAAGATGAAAGCCTTAATGAAGATTCTGTGTTTATTCCTGCTAAATTAGTAGTTGATTTTGCTAACCGTTTATTTGTTCAAGCAAGTAACATAAACAAAGGGCTTATGGAATTTGACAGCCGTTATGAATTTTCCGGCTATATGGGAGCCAACAAGGTGTCTGTTAAAATTGTTGACTATATATGGAAACTTCTTTCTACAGATGAACAGAAAAAACGGATGGATCTGTTTATTCCTACCGAGTACAGTAATGTTGCTCTGGATAAGGACGGTTTTGTCTATGTTTCAAACTCTACAGGGGATACAGAACCTGTCAGGCGGCTTAATGCAATGGGACAGGATATTCTGATCCGTAACGGTTATGAAAAGCCGGTTGGCGATTTGGTTTATGGCAATGCCGGAGGAATTTCCGGTCGTTCCAGATTTATTGATGTAGTTGCTTTTGATAATGATTCTTATGCCTGCTTTGACAGAATGCGCGGGCGGATTTTTGTTTATGACTTTCAGGGGAATTTTCTCTATGCTTTCGGCGGTCATGCTAACCGCGAAGGTTCTTTTGATCAGCCTGTCGCTCTCGAGAAGATGGGCTATTCTCTTTACGCGCTTGATTCAAGAACCGGCGCTCTTACACGTTTTGATCTTACAGGGTACGGGGCTATGATTAACAAAGCGTTGGATGAATATAAAGCCGGTCGTTATGAGACTTCTGCAGAAATATGGGAAAATGTTTTAAAAATGAACGGAAATTATGACCTTGCTTATATTGGCATAGGCAGAGCGGCGCTTAGACAGGGTGAATACCAAAAAGCGATGAAATACTACAAGCTGAAACATTACCGTGAAGGTTATGGAAAAGCTTTTCAGTTGTACCGCAAACAATGGATAGAAAAAAATCTTTGGTGGATACTTATAATTTTAGGAGTCATTATTATTTTGCCGCCTGCTATCAAATTTTCTATTAGAACTGTCAGGGAGATTAGGGAAGCATGAAATACCTTAACGATAAAGCATGGTGGCAACACCTTGGCGTAACACTTAAATATTCGTTGTATGTTTGTACCCATCCGCTTGACGGGTTTTGGGATTTAACGCATGAAAAACGCGGTTCCATAGCCGCGGCTAATGTCATAATTACCTTGGCTGTTATAGTAGAAGTCTTGCGTATGACATTAACTAATTTCCAGTTTGTTACGATTAACATGGAATACTTTAATTCGGTTATCGTTGCTCTGCGTATTTTGCTCCCTGTCGGATTGTGGACTGTAGCTAACTGGAGTCTTACAACACTTATGGACGGCAAGGGTAGAATGTTCGAGATTTACATGGCAGTCTGCTACGCTCTTACGCCCTATGTAATTATTAACGCAATTATGATCCTGTTAAGCCAGTTTATCACCTTTGATGAAGGCTCAATTTACTGGGTGCTTGCCGGATTTGCCGCTCTGTGGACAGGCTTATTAATACTTTCCGCAATGATGATGGTTCACGATTATAGCCTTATTAAAACTATACTTTCAAGTTTACTGACAATTGTCGGAATGGGCATAATGGTGTTTATTTTTGTTATATTTTTCAGTCTTATAAGCGATGCATTTTCATATTTTATTTCGCTTTATAAAGAAATTTTGTTCAGGTTGATGTAGGGGGACAGGTGAAAAGAGTTGCGTGGCTGTTATTGATTATTTTCGCATTATTCTCGGCTGTTTCATGTGATAAGAGGACAGTTAGACCAAAGCCTGTGATGATGTATGAGTTTGCCGGAAGCAGTGAAGATGTTGTCTTAGAAAATGATTATTTATCATTAAGGTTTTTGCCTGATACCACTGAAATAATTTTAACGAACAAATCTAACGGGGTACAATGGCGTTCTAATCCTCTTGGGGCTGGCGAGGACCCGCTTGCTGATGCGATCACGCAGTACATGATGGAATCCCAATTTGCTCTGGATTACGCCGATAATTCCGGCGTTGGCATGACATTACATTCAAGTATATACAGCGTTCAGCGCGGCGCTTATGAATATGAAGTAGTGGACGGCGTTTTGGAAGTTCGTTATACAGTCGGTGATATTGCCCGTAATTTCCATATTCCTCCGGCTATGACCGAAGAAAGAATGCTTGAGTTTTTGGAAAAGATGGAATGGGAAAACAGGATGTTTGTTGAATCCACTTACCGTCTTTACAATATTAATAATCTGTTTGAAAGCGACAACAGGAGTCAGCTTCTGGAAGATTATCCCGATCTTGCAAAGATGAAATTGTATGTTCTAAGAGCTACTACTCCTGAATATATGAAAGAAGAAGCAGAAGGTTATTTCAAAGACGCAGGTTATACAAATCAAGACTTTTCTGAAGATTCAGAAAGGTACACTGTTACCGGGGCATCGTCAAAACCTGCTTTTAGCATAACACTACGCTATATTTTGGATGGAAGGTCTCTTGTTGTTAATGTACCGTTTGATAAAATTGGTTTCCGTCCCGTTTATCCCATTACCAAGTTAGATATCATGCCCTTTATGGGTGCAGGAGATATAAATGATAACGGCTATATGCTTGTGCCGGATGGAAGCGGCGCTCTTATATACTTTAATAACGGAAGGCAAAATCAAAATCCCTACAGTATAGATGTTTACGGACACGATGAAGCAATGTGGCGCGAGGCTATCTTAACCGACGACAAGGCTCCGTACCCTGCCTTTGGCATTCAAAAGAATGGCAACGCTTTGTTCTGTGTAATAGAAGAAGGCTCCGCTTATGCAAGTATATATGCCGATGTCTCAGGGCGTAATTGTTCATGGAACAGGGTATACCCCACTTTTAGCATGGTTCATAAAGCCCAAATGGATATTGCGGGCAGAAGCCAGCGGAAAGTATTTTTATATGAACCTAATTTGCCGGAAGGTGAGAGTATAACTTTACGTTATACTCCTTGCGCCGAAGACGGATATATGGGAATGGCAAAGGAATACCGTTCATGGCTGATTAATAATTATCCTAACCTTAAAGGCAGGCGCATTACGGAAAGCAGTGTCCCTGTCGCGGTGGAAATAGTCGGCGCTGTAAACAAAACTCAGCACCGGCTGGGTCTCCCCATGGACCTTCCTTTGAGGCTAACTTCTTACAAAGAAGCCGAATCTATGATCAAAGATTTTGCCGGTTTTGGATGGAAAAATGTATATGTTAAACTGAACGGTTGGTTTAACCGCAGTGTAGATCATACGGTTCCGACAAAAATCAAATTGATAAGCTCTCTTGGCAGTAAAAGAGATTTTACAAATATTATAAGCACGGCGGCAAAAAATAATTATTCAGTTTATCCTGAAGTTGATTTTATGTTTATGAGAGACGTTGGAGCGTTTAGCGGATTTAACTTATACAGAGACGCGGCGCGTTATGTAAGCCGCGACAGGGTACAGCGTTATCCTTACAGTTTTATTTGGTTTGGCGAACGCAAACAGTGGGGCAAGCTTAACTATCTTTCCCGCCCTGTCGTTATAAACAGAATGATAGATAATTTTATGAAAAAAGCCTCGTCGTACGGGATATCGAATATTGCGTTCAGAAATATGGGTTCAAGACTTGCCGGAGATTATCACGATAGACGCCATGTAAGCCGTGAAGCTTCCATGATGATGCGCGAGCAAAAATTTGATCAGCTGGCACAGTCTGGAAAAGGAATACTTGTAAATGGCGGCTTTGTCTATTCCGTCCCTTGGGCTTCTATAGTTACGGATATGCAACTTGATGATCAGGGTTATGGAATTACAGATACTGCAATTCCTTTCTATCAGATTGTTCTTCGCGGTCTTGTTCCATACACCGGATTGGCAATTAATCTTGCTGAGGACTATACAAAAAACCTGTTAAAATCAGTTGAGAGCGGTTCAGGACTTTATTTTAGTTTTATGGCTGAAGAAACCGCAGAACTACAGGAAACAAAGTTTAGGCAATTTTATGCCAATGAATACGGCAAGTGGAAGCAGGATGCCGATTCCTTGTATCAGCGGTTTAACGCTGACTTTGGACATTTGTACAATCAGCTTATTACAAACCATACGATTTTATCACCGGACATAACAATTACTGAATACGAAGACGGAACCAGAGTTGTTGTTAATTTAAGCGATAATGACTGGAATTATAACGGCAATTACCTTAACGCGGACAGTTATATTGTGCTTAGGCGGGGGGAATAATGTATCTCATAAAGAAGAACGATAAATTATCGTTAACGCTTGAAGGAAAAAATGCGATAACAGGCTACTTGTTCTTGCTCCCGTTTATTATCGGGTTTTTAGCTTTTATGTTTTTGCCCATTCTTGAATCTCTGCGAATGGTATTTAGCAATGTAAAAATTTCTCAAGAAGAAGCAGGGTTCTCCATGGAGTATATCGGGCTGGAAAGCCTGAATAAGGTTATCAATATCGACCCGAATTTTAGAAGATTCCTTTTAGAAGAAATAGGGCGTATGCTGTTGATAGTTCCCGCGATTATTATATTCAGCCTCTTTGTCGCTCTTATTCTAAATCAAGAATTTAAGGCAAGAGGTTTTGTGCGCGCAATTTTCTTTCTGCCTGTAATTCTTTCTTCGGGAATTATGGTTGGACTTGAAACCAACAATTCGCTGTTAAATAATATGGCGGATATTATAAAAGAAGGTAACCTTATGAAGTCGTCGGTTACCAAGGTATTGGAAGACATTCTTGTTGCCGAAGGCGCGGCAAGTGATTTTATGGGGTATATTTTCCGGGTAATAAATCAAATTTATGATATTGCGATGGCTTCGGGTATCCAGATAATTATATTCTTGTCCGCTCTCCAGACAATCCCGATAAGCATGTTTGAAGCCGCTAAAATTGAAGGCGCTACCTCATGGGAGTGTTTCTGGAAAATTACATTCCCAATGGTCAGCTCTTTAATTCTTGTAAATATTGTTTATAGTGTAGTAGACTATTTTATGAGAACAGATAACCGTGTTATGGAAAAAATAATTCAAGCCATTGTGAAGGATTTGAACTATGGTTTTGGAACCGCTATGGCATGGGTTTATTTTGTTTCTGTAATTTCAATTATTGGAATTGCAATGGCTATTATTTCCAAGAGGGTATACTACTATGAGTGATATTATTTATAACGAAGACAGAACCGCGAATTGGGGCAAATTATCCCGTAATTATCACCAGAAAAAGAAAGCGCTGGAAATTATATTTAAGATTTGCCGTGCGATACTTCTTTTTGGGATGTGCTTTTTAATTATTCAACCGCTGTTGGATAAGTTAAGCGTAAGTTTTATGAGCGAGGCGGATTTATATGACAGTACGGTAGTCAGTATCCCCCGTAATTTCACTATAGGAAATTATTATCTTGCAAGCAAACTACTCAATTTTTGGAAGTCTCTTACTGAAACATTTTTTATAGTTATGGTAAGTTCCGTTCTCCAGATTGCCGCATGTACTCTTGCGGCTTATGGTTTTGCCCGCTACAAGTTTCCGTTTAAGAGTTTTTGGTTCTTCTGCGTAATGCTTATTATTGTCATTCCGCCCCAGACAATTATGGCTTCGCTTTATCTAAATTTCCAATTCTTCGATATATTTGGTATTTTCCGTCTTATAAGAGGAGAACCGATTAACCTATTACAAGACTTTTGGGGTTTCTGGCTACTTTCCGCAACCGGAATGGGGCTTAAAAGCGGATTGTACATTTTTATGTTAAGGCAGTATTTCCGTGGAATGCCGAAAGAACTTGAAGAAGCGGCTTGGGTAGATGGTTGCGGAAAATTCAGGACATTTATACAAATTATGGTTCCTGACGCAAGCCCCATGCTTACTTCCTGTTTCCTGTTCTCTTTTGTGTGGCAATGGACGGATTCGTTTTTTACAACGTTGTTTTTATCAAACCGCGAAATGCTTTCCAAGCATCTTGGTTCAATTACCGAGAAGCTAACCTCGTGGTGGGCGGCTACAAATGCGATAAGCGGAGCCGGAATTGCCTCGACAGCGCCTGTAGGCTATGTTCAGGCGATGATTGCGACGGGTATGCTAATGTGCCTTGCTCCGCTTATAATACTGTATTTGATAGCGCAAAGGGCGTTTGTCGAGTCATTAAGCCAAACCGGTATAAAAATGTAGCGTTTTTGTGTAACCTTTACCGGGTTTTTGTTGGTTTCAATACGGGACCGCGTTGCGGAAAACCGTTTGAGATAAATATTTTTTGGAGGTAGAAAATGTCAAAGAGGAAAATCTTTATTTCTTGTCTTGTAATTGTATCGATGTTCTTTAGCGTTGCTTCTGTTTTTGCCCAAGTGCAAATTCCTAGAGCTCCTAGTGCAGTCGCAAATACGCTTAGAGGAATGAACATTACAATCGGCAACTGGTGGGCTGATTATAATCCAAGTACATTTACAGCAAGAAGTGACTATGAGGAGAGAGAACTTGATTATCGCAAAAGGTTTATACAACAGTACGGCTTTACAATGCAGAACAAGAACATTGCGAGTTGGAACGAAATGGCGCAAATTGCGGCAACATCAATCATGGCTAATAGACCGGCGGCAACAGTATTCGTACTGCAACCCGACTGGGCGCTTGCCTTGTATCGCCAGAACCTTCTCTATCCTGTAGGAACACGCAGGACGGTAACTTGGAGTTCAACTACTCCGATTGAATGGAACAGAATGGTTACCCAGGCTTTTACGTTTGGTGGTAAAGCTTATGCTTTTGCCGCGGGTTATGGCGGAAGTTACCATGCGGCTTGTGTATTCTTCAACAAGAGGCTCTTTAGGGAAGCCGGTCTTGATCCTAACCTGCCCTACGATCTTCAGAGAGCGGGTACATGGAACTGGGACAGATTCCTTCAAATCTGCAAACAACTTACAAGAGATGTTAACAATAACGGTATTACAGACATCTACGCGATGCCCGGTGACCTTTCAACAGAAATTCTGGATGCTCTTGTTTCCAGTAACGGTGGAAAGTATGTTGACAAAGCCAGCAATGGCAGACTTGTTAATGCATCCAACAGACCTGAATTTATTGAAGCTGTACGTTACTACATGAGACTAAGAGACGAAGGTGTCATGAAACCCAAACCGGAAGGCGCGGCGTGGAACTGGCATATTCCTGAATTTAACGACGGCAGAGTCGCTATGCGTATTGACCAGCAGTACCTTGCGACAAATGATCTTCGCAACATGAGAGATGACTGGGGAATGGTTCTTCCTCCCAAAGGTCCAAGAGCACCAGGAGGTAATTATGTTGTATTTAACGATGAAAACGTAATGATTATTCCTGCCCGTACTCCTGATGCGCAGGTTGACGCTATTCTTTGGGCAGTACAAACATGGCTAACCCCTGTTGACAGTGACTGGAGACTTGGCGAATATCCCAACTACAGAGACAGAAGAGCTGTTGATGAAACAATCGCGTTGATCCGCAATCAAAGGTTGTGGCAGTGGAAGTATCATCTGCATGTTCCCGGACTTAACCGAGGCGCTATCGCGTGGGAAATCTGGTGGCATGACGGTGAACCGGCACAGCTGATCGAAGCGGTTTCTCAGAGTTGGAATGCTTTGATTGATGACGCTAACGGTCTGTAATCAAGCATGGGTAGTATCGTTGTAAACGGATACAGCCTGCCGAACATCCCTTGGGAGGACAGGACGTCATCCAGCGATCCAAAAAGAGAGCTGATGTGGCGATTTTCAAAAAATCCTGTTATTCCAAGGGATTTAACTTTAAGGTCCAACAGCATTTTTAACAGTGCTGTTGTTCCTTTTAAGGACGGGTTTGCAGGCGTTTTTCGTTGCGATGATACTGCTCGGCACATGGATATTAATGCGGGGAGAAGTAAAGACGGAATCAATTGGGTTATTGAGGATGAGCCTGTAAAGTTTATCAAGGTTGATCATAATATACCTGATTCCGAATACAAGTACGACCCCCGCGTAATTTTTATAGAAGACCGTTACTACATAATGTGGTGTAACGGTTATCATGGTCCGTGCCTCGGCATTGGCTATACTTTTGATTTTGAAAAATTTTATCAGATGGAAAACGTAGCGATGCCATTCAATCGTAACGGTGCGCTTTTCCCCCGCAAGATTGGAAATAATTATGCAATGTACAGCCGCCCCAGTGATTCAGGACATACTCCCTTTGGTGATATTATTTATTCAGAAAGCCCGGATTTAATTTATTGGGGAAAGCACCGCCATGTAATGTCGCCGTCAGGCGGCTGGCAGAGCACAAAAATAGGAGCGGGTCCCTGCCCCATAGAAACTACCGAAGGCTGGCTGTTGTTCTATCACGGCGTACTGACAAGCTGTAACGGCTTTGTTTATTCGTTCAGCGCGGCATTGTTGGATATTGATAAGCCGTGGAAAGTAATTGCGCGCCCAAAACCGTATATAATCAATCCGCGTGAAATTTATGAACTTGCAGGCGATGTGCCTAATGTTACCTTCCCTGTCGCCGCGCTTGTGGACAAAGACACCGGAAGGGTCGCGATTTACTATGGCTGCGCCGATACCGTAACAGGACTTGTTTTTGGTAAAATCGACGAGATTGTTGATTGGGTCAAAAAGAACAAATAAAATCCATGCTCAGTAAACAAACTCTGGAAAAAATAATTAAATATACTTTTTTTACATTACAAGCTCTGCTTTTTGCCGGAGTTACAATCTATTTTTTTGTTATAGGAAAAGGTTTTGGACTTCGTACAATCTTCTGGTTCATTGTATTCAGTATGCCGCTCTGTATAATTGTTGGGATAATTACGATAATAATCGAAAAAAAATATCCTAAAAAATGACAGAGTAATTCGGAAACTTCAATTTCACATATAAACTACCACGACATTCCCGGCGGCAATTGCATTCCCTGCATACCGCCCCGAGAACCTTTCGCCATCTTTTTCATCATGCCGCGCATTTTTTCAAACTTTTTTAACAGACGCGCCACTTCTGCAACCGATGTTCCCGAACCACGAGCAATTCTGCTCCTGCGCGGCGGTCCAATGATCAGGTGGTTGTTACGCTCCTTTAGCGTCATTGAGCTTAGTATCGCTTCCTGCTTTTTTAACTCCGCTTTGTCAATATCTTCTTCGCTGATCTGTCCCTGCATTCCGGGAATCATTTCAATCATTTTTTGCAAGGAACCCATTTTTTTCATTGAACGGATTTGATTTAACCAGTCATCCAGAGTGAAGTTTTCTTTCTCCATTTTTTTCTGGAGTTCCAGAGCCTCTTTTTGATCAATAACTTCCTGCGCTTTTTCTACAAGACTGACAACATCCCCCATTCCAAGAATTCGCCCCGCTATTCTTTCAGGATGGAAAGGCTCAAAGTCTTCCGGCTTTTCGCCCGTGCCTGTAAATTTTAACGCTTTGCCCGTGACTGTTTTAAGAGATAGAGCCGCGCCGCCGCGTGTATCAGAATCAAATTTGCTGAGGATAACTCCGGTAAGCCCGATCTTTTCATCAAAAGTTTTTGCGATGTCTGCGGCGGCTTGACCAGTCATTGAGTCCGCGACAAGGAGCATTTCGTCAGGGTTTGCCGCGCTTTTAAGACGGGAAAGTTCCTGCATCATCAGCTCGTCAATTTGCATTCGACCTGTAGTGTCAATTATTACGGTATCGATCATGTTCTTCTTTGCCCACGACAAGGCGTTCTGGAAAACTTTTACACTGTCTTTTGCGCCGTCTTCTTTGTGAACGGGTATGCCAACCTGACCGCCAAGGACAGCGAGTTGTTCCATAGCGGCGGGACGCACAAGATCGCAGGCTACTAACAGCGGTTTGCGTCCGTCTTTTTTAAGACGCAGAGCCAACTTTGCCGCGCTTGTGGTTTTACCGGAACCTTGAAGTCCCAGCATTAAAATTACGGAAATTACATCTGGTCCGCGAAGTTTTAATGCGCGGCTTGCAGGGTCATCATCTCCAAGAAAAGAAACAAGTTTGTCGTGAATAATTTTTATGAACTGCTGTCCCGGGTCTACAGAGCTAAGGACTTTTTTCCCCTTTGCATCTTCAATTGTTGAATTGACAAAACGGCGCACAACGCGCAGATTTACATCCGCTTCCAGAAGAGCCATTTTTATCGCTTCTACCGCATCCTCAATATTTTTTTCTGTAATTGCGGATTTTCCTGAAATAAATCGCAAGGCATCGGTAATTTTTCCGGTCAGTTTTTCAAACATTTTGTTCTCCGTCGTTTATAAGTTTATTTTTTATTGTATACAAATTTCTGTCTAATTGCGCTAGAAAATCCTGAATTTGCATATCGTTTGTGTATATATCGAAATTGTGACTTATGTAAAGCTGATAAGGGCGAATCTGCTTTTTATTTTGAGCATTGATGGAATTTTTGATGCGGTCAATAATGCGCGAAATATCACTTTCTGCGGAAGCAATCAGAATAAATTCATCATCACCCAGACGCGCCGCAAAGTCAGTGCGCCTGATACAGCCTTTTATTATCGCGGCTATGTCACGTAGGGCGTTGTTGCCCTCAAGATGTCCAAAGTTATAGTTAATTTCTTTAAAGCGGTCAATATCAATTTTTATGAATGCATATTTTTTTTGATTTGATTCTTTAGAAATCTTTTTTATATATTCAAAAAAACTGTTTCGGTTGCCGATTCCTGTGAGGCTGTCAACCTGTGAATCAGACCTGATTATAAAGAAATATATGTATAGTATCGCAGATGTAACACAAGACCAAATTATATTTGTTGTTCCCAGTACAATATCAATTGCCGCTCCTACAGCGGTAAGAATAACAAAAACCATTATTAAATACACTTGAGTTTTTTTTATAAATTTCGGAGTAATACTGACATTAACTAAAATTAATATTATGGGAAAATA
Source organism: Treponema sp. (assembly GCA_031254315.1). Taxonomy (GTDB): domain Bacteria; phylum Spirochaetota; class Spirochaetia; order Treponematales; family Breznakiellaceae; genus WQXQ01. The sequence goes on along the minus strand of JAIRUQ010000017.1, from coordinate 10,374 downwards.
GCTAAAAAACAACTGCAACGGATAAAGCGTTCCGGGTACATAAATATTATCCCTTGAAATATAAAAATAATATCCATAACGCAAATTGAAAATTACACTGATGGTATATAAAAAAATAAATGCGCTTGTTATTACAAAAAATTTCTTTGTTCTTGGAGCATTTCCGTGCGCGAAATAATCTATAAAAACGGCGCTGTAATAAAATGAACAATTACGGGCGATTAAATAAATAGACCAGATATAGAGCAAAATCACGCCTGTCTTTTCTCCCGGCTGTCTTTCCAAAGTCAATCCTATATAGTCAAATAGAGCGGCAAAAAATATCGCGCAAAGTAAAATAATCAGCAGTTTGCGCTGAAAATTATCTGTACTGTATTTACGCAAATAATCAAAAGCAATTAAGATAATTATCAAACACGAAGCGGGACCTGTATTAAAGAAGTCAAAAATATTCATGCTTCTAAATCTCCCGCGCGGCGGCTTTCTTTATTGCGTTTATACATAAGTTCGTCAATGTTTTTTAAAAATTTATTAATGGATATGCTTCCGTCCGTAGTGTATGTATCAAATTCACAGCTTATTTCTATATCGTAAGGTTTTTCCCCCTTTTTATTATGCTTGTCAAGTTCTTCTTTTATGTTTGTTGTAAGTTCGCTAATATTCGCAGTAGCTTTTGCAACAATGACAAACTCATCTCCGCCGTAACGCGCGGCAAAGTCCGTTTTTCTTATGCAGGTTTTGATTATCTGTGCGAGATTCTGCAGGGCGCTGTCTCCCTCAAGATTGCCGTAAACACTGTTTATCGACTTAAAATTGTCTATATCAAGAATAGCTATTGCCCATGATTCTCCGCTTCTACTGCGAGATAGCCTACCGGTAAATTCATAAAAACTGTAACGGTTATCAAGCCCTGTTAGGCTATCTATTTTATTTTCTTTTAAAACTATAAACAAATAGGCGTACAATAAAAGCGCCGCCATGATAGCCCATATCAGTTTTACAGAACCGGTCAGAGTATTTACAGTAAGACTGGACAGGAAAAGGCTCAGTAATAAAATTATTAAAAAATCGTTTTGTTTTATTATTTTACGGATATAAATTAATATACACAATGCGAAAAAGACAGGTAAATAATTTATGATTATATGTATAATATTTTCTTTTAAAATAATAAAATTAAATATGTTAAAAGTTGATAAAATAAAGTCTACAGTCATAGAAAAAAATGTTATTGTTAAAAAAGTAATAAAAATAAGTTTTATATTCTTGTCGCTTGAGTATTTTATTATACATTCGGCAAAGATAAGGATAATAATTAAGGCAGGTCCAAAAAATGTATTCAATGCATAGGGAAGACTCATTTAATGTCCCAATCAGCCAGCAGGTTTTTACAAAATTCCATCGGCTCCAGCTCGCGGTTTAAGAGTTTGTATAAACCTACGGAAACGGGCATTTTTAATTTGTGCTTTTCCGCGATGATGTGGACATATTTTGCCGCGGCAACGCCTTCCGGCAGGTAGCCTATTTCTCCTATTCGAGACAGAAGATCGTCAATATCTTTGAATGGGTTTAAAATATTTTTTTCGATTATTTCCTTGCCAAAACGGCGGTTTCTTCCGTAGATTGAACGGCAGGTAACGTCCAAATCACCAATTCCCGAAATGGATGTAAATGTCTCCGGGTGTGTTGCACCTAACGCCATGCCGATAGTCTGTATTTCGTTAAGCCCTGCCGCAAGAAGGACAGATTCCGTCCCATCGCCGAACATATCAGCCTTTCCCAGAGTTTTTAATGCGTCCAGTATACCAAACGCTATGGCAATGACATTTTTCGCCGCCGCCGCAACTTGCACGCCGCGTACATCAAGAGAGGAGTATACCAAGAGCCGGGGGTTCTTTAACAAGTCCCTGAAGCGGATGGAGTTTTTTGGGTTTTCGCTTGCCGCTATTAGGGCTGTAATTTTTCCTCTGGAAACCTCTTCTGCATGGCTTGGACCGGAAATATAGACAAGCGATTGGCGGAAAAATCCCGGAAGGTAATCTTCCATAGTTTCCAAAATTAGCCGGGGTCCGGTTTCGGTGGGTAAAAAGCCTTTTGTAATTACAGCGATAATGGTTTTCCCTTCCCGGATTGAGTCTACAGAAATTGCTTTTTTTAATGTGTCCAAAAGGAACAGCGATGGTATCGCAAAAATTAAAAACTGCTTCCCCTCGGAGGCTTCTTCGATATCAGAAGTTGCCTTTAATGTTTTAGGCAATTCGACATCGGGTAAATATCTTGAATTTCGCCCGTTGTTGTTAATGTCATCTCTGACAGATGTTTCGTAACTCCAGATAAGGACATCTTTGTCTTTCTCGGCAATAACCTTCGCTATTGCCGTTCCCCAAGCGCCGGCTCCTATGACCGCTATTTGTGAGCTCATTCCTTATTATGCCTTTTTTTCAGCTTTTTCTCAATATATAAAAAAGTCAGAAATACTCTTGCATGTGTGTTCTTACCGTGTTAATCTAATATAGTGAGGAAATTAGCCAAAACAATCGTTTTTTTCAGCCTTTCTTTCATTATTGTCTTTGTAATAGTCTCGTGTTTCAAATTTCTGTCCTTATGGGTTGAATGGGCGAAAAGGTTGCCGCCCCAACCGGAATCTTCTTATACCTTGTTCTTAGCCGCCGCTCATTGGGCTTTATCGTTGAGCCTTTTTTCATCGATTGTTTTATCTATGAATTATGTTGTAAGAAAAGGCTATTTTGCGTTGACGTCAATTATTTGCGTGATGGCTTTGTCGTTTGTCTTTTGTTACGGCGCTTCTTATGCTCTGGAGAAGTTCAAGCGTATGCCGCTTACGCATAGTTCCGGCGTACCGTTGGGCGGGAAGGGAGTGATTCTGTCAAACTCGATAAACAGAAACACAACTGCGGTTGTTCTTCTTAACGGAGTAGCCGAGCCGCATGGTCCGCGGGTAGTTTCAGTCCCCGGACAGCCGCTGGTTTTTCAGCCATCTGCGAGCGGAAACTTTGAGCTTCCGCCTGTTCCTTTTGGAGATGATACACCGGAGTTCTTTAGGAGCCTTTCTATTGATATAAGGCTTAACGCTGAGATGTTCCAGCAGAAGTTTGCGCAAGGGTTTGATTCGTATTTGTTTTTTGTTGGCGCTCTTATTTTCATGTTGACTTCATTAGGCTATGCGATGAAATTCAGCGCCTGGCCATTAGCAAATCTTTTCCTTTGTACGCTTGCCTTCCGTGGTATTCTCGCGTTTAATACATTTTTTAATTCTGCGGAAATGCAGGAAAAAGCGGCTTCTTTGCTTGAGAACAGGTTCCCAGTAAGTTCCGCGTTGCCTTTGCTTTTCCTTGGTTTTGGCGCTCTTTTACTTGTTTATTCGTTTTTAACTTTTGCGTTAAAAAGGCGGGATGACGATGCCTATTAATTCTGAAAAAATGCGTTCTCCTCAATTTATATTTATTGTTTATACATTAGCCGCAATAGTACTAATAATGATTTTCCGTTTTATTTTTCCGGGTTCGCCAGCCCCGCTGTTGATTTATTCCCGAAGCTGGCGGATTGTGCAGGGATTATTGGAAGTATTAAATTTGTTTCCGGCGATTGCTTTATCCGCTCTTGTAATACCTTTTGGCATTGCTACAATTGAAGAAAATTATCAAAGTTTTTCTGATGTTTTATTTAAGCGCCTTCTCAGTTCTGTCGTTATCGCAATATGCGCCGCTGTTATTTACGGAATTGTTTTCTTTTTCGCCCTTCCTATGCTAAAAAATTATGAAGGGAATTTACAGTACTCCGGCGAATTATACCGGATTTCTAAAATCAGAGCGCAGGAAAGCATGGAAGCCGGAGAATGGCTTGAATCCTCAAAATTTATTGAGCTGTGCGATCGCATTTGGGTAAAAAGTCCTGAATTGACAACTTTAAGAGATACGGTTGCGATTCGTCTTTCGGAAAAAATTTCCGAAGAAAACGAAGAAAAGGCTGTGGCGCGGGCGGCGTTACTTGCAAACCGGCGGGCTACCGGAACTCCGTCTTTGTCTAAGGATCAACAGCCTGTAAATGCGTCGCAGGCTATTTCCATGAGCAGGGACGCTTTTAATCAGCGGCGTTATTTTGACGCTCACTGGCTTGCGAATCTTGGCATGATGTTAGCTGAAAGAGGAAGCGTCGAAGCCGCAAATGCCACCATACTTGCGAGCGATGCGTGGAACATGATTGGCTTGCAAGCGCCGACCCAATTAGAAGAGCGTCATTATGAACTTTACAATTTAAAACTTTCCGGCTATCAGGCGATGGAAAACGGCGAATGGATACGCGCATTTTACATTTTTCAGGAATTGCTTGAATATACCCCCGATGATCCCGACGCAAAGAATTTTTTTGCCGCAAGCGAACGAAACGCAAAAGACACGGCTTTCTTTGTTGACGAGATTGAATTGACTTTGGGAGAGATATTAAACGGAGCGGTATTTTCTCTGCCGTCCGGCAATGGAAGAGCAGTCTTGCGTTTTAACAGTCTTACAACATCGGCGGATGTCGCTTACGGAATTGGATTTGAGTATATGGAATTTGATATGTACATGGCTCCAAAAATAAGCGTTGCCTCGATTTATGCGAAACTTGTGCCTTTTACATTAAACGGAAAACAGAAGGTGCTTGTTTTAACTCACGCATTGGATCGTTCTGATCAAGAGCACACTTTCCAAAATGACTGGCTTCTTGGCGCTCCATCCGCAGGCGGGCTACTTTTGGATGTAAGTTATGAAGATTTATTGCTTATCTCCGATGTCCGCCACGGGCTTCCCCATCTTCAGATAGATGAACTTTTTTCCGCTTCAAAAAAATTGAATGACGCGGGATATGTTTACCAGATTTTTCAAGCTGAAATTTTAAACCGTCTCGGCTCCGCTTTGTTTTTCCTGCCAATTGCTATTTTTGTAATTATTATGGCATGGCGTTACCGCGCCAGACAAAGACCGCGTTATCTTTTCTTCCTTCTGCTTCCAATTCTGCCCATAGTTTTCCACGGCTTTGTTTTCCTGTACCGCTCTGTTTTTAACATACTGGGCATTTGGCTTGTTTTGAGCATAGGCTTTTCCGCCGCTCTTGCCGTATATATTGCCGCACTCGCCGTAACATTGTTTATCTCGTTGATAGCCCTGTCCGCTCAGCATAGCTGATTGGAAGGTGAGTGTAAAATTCTATCATGTGTAATCTTTTAATGCTCAACTGCTTTTCCGCTTTCCTGTAAATTCTTCTACAACCATCTTAAAAACACATACGTTTTTTAACTCATCACTGGAAAAAACATGAGGGATTTCCCTTCCGGTTTGATGTCTCATTAAATACTTTAATCCGTCTGATTTTTCGTCATTTGTTTCTAAAAATATTATTTTTCCAAATCCGGTTATACTGCTGAATTCATAGCTGTAATTGCAGGGTTTTTCTCCTTCAATTAACTTTGTATCGCAGTCAATTTCAAAACAGGCATTGTTGTTGCTTTTAATTATATCAATCTTTTTGCCTTCAAGGGCGCTATGAAAAAATAATGTCAGTTTGTCGTTTTCGTAATTATAGCCGTAATTTAAGGGTACTATGTACGGGAAATTGTTTTCGCACAGTCCTATGCGGCAAAATTTGCACTTTTCAATAATCGCTATTTTATCATTTATGTCTGTAATTTCTCTGTCTTTTCTTCTCATTATTAAGATTAATCTATATATTTATTTTTGTCAACAGCTGGTTGGAGCGCTGTTAGAGCGTGAGGCGAAATTTTGTCCATGTTAGGGGAAAATATACCGTATTTTTGAAAAATCCTTGTACTATTCAGTACCATGACGTATAATGAGACTATGACAAAGATTGTAGGTATCAGGATGACCGGGGTGAGGAAAACTCCCAAGAAGGTAAAAGAGAAAAAAGAAATCAGCATATTGGCGGTTGATGATACTCCTTTGTCCTTAAATCTGCTAAAAGTAGCCCTTCAAACTACTGAGTATAAAATAACTTGCGTAAACTCAGGCAGACTGGCTCTGCGTTTTATCAAAAGAAACAATCCCGATCTGTTTCTTTTAGATATCGAAATGCCTGAAATGGACGGCTATGAACTTGCAAAAAAAATAAAAGAAAGCGGGCAAATTGCCCCCGTTATTTTCTTGACAGCTAGCGCCACAAAAGGATGTGTTAAAAAAGCCGCCGAAGCGGGAGCGGTGGATTATATAGTAAAGCCCATTGATAGCAGAAAACTTCTTGCAAAAATAAAAAAGTATCTATAATTTTCCGCTTTAAGGATTGTTATGCGAAAATTATTATTGCATTTGCCCATCAACAACCCCGCCGCAGAGCAGCGGGGTATTAAACCCTCGCCACGAATCAACAGAAAACTGTTGTTACAATTTTTGCTGGTCTTTACAGCTTTTTTGATTATGGTGATTATTAGCAGTTCTTTCGCCTCGCATCAGGTTTCTAAAAGCATTGCTTCCTACGGCAGAGAGGTTATGGCAAGAGCGGACAAAACGTTCGAGACAATCCTGATGGGATATGCCATCTCTCTGGAAGATATCGCTTTTTCCATGGAAAGACTAAGAAGTCAAAATGGCGCAGATATCAACGAACTAAGGGACGAATTACAGGACTGGTTCGATTTAATAACGAGCAAGGATGAACAAATTGATTCCCTAACGGGCGTTCACGCTGTTGTGGACGATACCCTAATAACCGGCTCCAAATGGATGCCTCCTCCCGATTATTCGCATAAAACACGCCCTTGGTACATCGGGGCATATAAACAAGGCGGCGCAATTCATTACAGCGACATATATCGTGATGCGGAAACGAACAGTTTTTGTATAACACTTTCAAGACTTTTGTTTGATAGTGATAATACAATCTTCGGAGTGTTAGCTGTAAAGTTATACACGACCAGTTTATATGAATTTACAAACTCCTTGAGTTTAATGAACTCAGGCTATGGCGTAATTTTAAATTCCGAAATTAAGGTCGTTGTTCATCCGAATGAATCCCTCGTAGGCAAACCTTTGGCATCTCTAAACGAAGGCTACGACGACCATGCAAAAATTACACAGAATTTGATTAATGGTAATATAATATCAGCGTTTAATTTTACCACAACTAATGGTGAAAAAAGCGTTGCGTTTTGTAAGAGGCTTTTTAACGGCAGTTACATAGGCATCATCGCCCCAAGCGAATCGTATTACAGTGAAGTAACAAAAATGCAGATCATTATGTCGGTAACAGGTTTTGTATTAATGATATTATTATGCGCAGTACTGACTCTCATGCATATCAGAGTACAGCGTTCTGACGAAGCTAACAGAATAAAAACTTCTTTTCTTGCCAACATGTCCCACGAGATACGAACCCCGATGAACGCAATTATAGGAATGTCGGAACTTTTACAGCAGGAGGAACTTAATCACCGCCAGATGGGTTATGTCAACGATGTTAATTCATCGGCTCATTCGCTGTTGTCCATTATCAATGACATATTGGATTTATCCAGAATTGAATCCGGCAAGCTGGAGCTTAGTCCTATTGATTTTGATTTTTACGCGTTTTTGGATAACATCACTTCCATGTTCAGGTTTGTTGTGCGCAAGAAAGAGCTGGAATTCAAGTTTGAAAGTTCAGATGATCTTCCGCCTTGTCTCTTTGGCGATGACATAAGACTCAGGCAGGTGTTGACAAATATTTGCGGAAACGCCGTAAAATTCACAGAAAACGGAAATGTTAAATTAAAAGTGTATACCTCAGACAACAAGCTCTTTTTTGAGATTAGCGATACAGGCATAGGAATTCGAAAAGAAGATATGCCAAAATTATTTGATGCCTTTGCGCAAGTTGATGTTTCAAAAAACAGGGATATTGTCGGGACAGGTTTAGGGTTGAGTATCAGTAAATCTTTTGTAGAGATGATGGGCGGCGCGATAACTGTAAAAAGCGAGTATGGGCGCGGAACGATTTTTACGGTAATGATTCCTCTGGTTCAGGGCAAGATGGATAATATCCGGTATAGGAAGGAGTTGAAAAAGGAGAAACATTTTTCCGCGCCGACTGCCGGTATTTTAGTGGTGGACGATAACGAATTCAATCTTAAAGTCGCGGTCGGTTTGCTTAGTTTGTACAGGATTGACGCGAAGGTTGCATTTTCCGGCAGAGAGGCGATTGATATGATTAGGCAAAATGATTTTGACATTGTGTTTATGGATCACATGATGCCTGAAATGGACGGAATTGAAGCGACACTCGAAATAAGAAAACTTGGCACACAATACGCGCATCTTCCCGTCATCGCGCTTACTGCCAACGCGATTCGTGGCGCAAGGGAAATGTTTCTTGAAAACGGATTTAACGATTTAGTTACAAAGCCGGTTGATTCACGGGAATTGAACAGGGTTCTTGAAAAATGGCTACCACCTGAAAAAATCAAGCGCAGAGCGGAGTCAGAAATTTCAGGACAACAAACGCAGATCGGCGAAAGCCCTGAAATTGAAGACTTTTTTGATGCCCTCAGAAAGATCGCGGAAATCAATACAAAAACCGGACTAAAATACGTTTCGGGCATGAAGGAGATGTATTACAAAACCATAAAATTATTCCACAAAAAATTAATATCGGAATGTGAAAAAATGTCCGCTTTTATAAACAGCGGCGACATGAACGGTTTTTCAATTTCTATACATGCGATGAAATCAATGCTTGCCTCTATCGGTGCGGAGAGATTTTCTGATTCGGTCTTTGAACTGGAAATTGCCGCAAAGAAAAATGATTTATTATTCTGCACGAAAAAATTTCCCAAATTTAAAGAAAAACTTCTCTATCTTAACGAACACTTGTCGGTAATTTTTCCTAAGAGAGAAGGCAACTTTGCAAAAGAACAGGGAACTGCCGCCTGCCTGAGAGAGAATGTACAAAAAGCGCTTAACGCCGCCAATGATTTTAACAATGACGCGAGCAGAAAAGCCGTTAATGTTTTACTGTCTTATGATTTTGGCGCAGAGACAAACACATTGTTGGAAAGTGCAATGGTGGCGTTAAAGAATTTTGATTTTGATAGGGCTATTGAAAGTTTGGAAGCTATTAATCAACGAATAGGACTAAGAGAAGGGATCAACGAATTGCGCGAATTAAACGAATAAACGCGAATGAAGACGGTTAGACGATCAATTCTTTTGACGTAGTTTGATATGCACATCACGCAGTTGCTGTTCAGAAACTTCGCCGGGGGCTTCCATGAGCAAATCCTGCGCATTGCTGTTCATGGGGAACGCTGTAACTTCGCGGATGTTTTCTTCTCCGGCAAGGAGCATCACGATGCGGTCAATGCCGGGAGCCATTCCGGCGTGAGGCGGCGCACCGTAATGAAAGGCGTTAAATAGCGAGGAAAATTTCTTTTCTATATCGGCTTGAGTGTAGCCGGCTATTTCAAAAGCCTTTACCATTACTTCGGGCAGGTGATTTCTCACCGCGCCGGAGGAGAGTTCGCAACCGTTGCACACAATGTCGTACTGCCACGCGAGGATATCAAGAGGGTTTTTTGTTTCAAGAGCAGGCAAGCCGCCCTGCGGCATTGAGAACGGATTGTGGGTAAATTCAATCGCGCCTGTTTCTTCATTAGTACCGAACATCGGGAAGTCTACGATAAAGCAGAACTCGAATTTGTCATTGTCGATAAGATTTAACTGCTCGGCGAGTGCGGTGCGAATCTGCCCGGCAAGACCGTCTACCAACTTTGGCGCATCCGCGATGAAAAAGAGCGTGTCGTTATTTTTAAGGGAGAGGTTTTTTCTAAGTGCGGCTTGTTTTTCTTCGGAAAGGAATTTGACGATTGGTCCCTTAAGAGAACCGTCTTGCAAAACAGAAATGTAACCCAGCCCTTTCATGCCGATTTCTGTGGCAAAGGCAAGCATCCTCTCAAAAAAAGATTTGGACTGCAAAGCCGCGCCGCTTGCGACAATGCCCCGAACAGGAATATTTTTAAACGGCGCGAATTCCACGTCAGAAAAAAACTGAGTTAAATCTTCTATAATGAGCGGATTGCGGAGATCGGGCTTGTCCGTTCCGTATTTCAACATTGACTCTGCGTAGGGGATTCTGCGGAAAGGAAGCTGGCTTACCGCTTTATCAGAAAAAGTCTTAAACGTATCAAACATCGCTTTTTCCGCGACCGCCAAAACGTCATCCTGCTCTGCAAATGACATTTCAAAATCAAGCTGATAAAACTCCCCGGGGGAGCGATCGGCGCGACTGTCTTCATCGCGGAAGCAGGGCGCTATCTGAAAATAGCGGTCAAAACCCGAAACCATCAAAAGCTGTTTGAAAATTTGCGGCGCTTGCGGCAGGGCGTAA